>JBBRDJ010000272.1:0-1536 GCA_038203945.1 Gemmatimonadales bacterium | reverse complement strand
CCACCCGGACATGAACACATTGATCAGCCCGATCGTCGCAATCGCCAGAAACGGAACTGAACGCAGCAACGACCGCGCGTGAAACATGGTCACCGACCACCAGCCGGCGATAACACTCGGTGCCTGATACGCGTGACGGGCGGCGGCACGCGTTGGTGTCAGCACGGCGCTCGGCCTGGCTTCACGAGGTGCGGCTGTGTTTGCCTCACCCGCCGCTGCACTTCGACGACGACGCCCAAACCCAGCGGTTTTCTCCAACCGCACGACACGAAATGCGATGACCAGCAGAATGAGACCGACGCCCATCCACAGCAGCCGGTTTTCCGCCAGAAAACCGTCCCACGGCAACACCAGCGTGTTCTTCTCCGCAGGCGTCCAATAGCGCGTGACCAGCCCGAACGTGCGAAGAGCAAATGGATCGATCAGGTTCGCGAGATTGTCGTTGTCCAACGTGCGCGTAAGCGACTCGGCCACAGTGTAGCCAACCAGCAGAAGAATACCTGTCACGTACCCCGCAAACGCGCTTCGCGTGATCGCCCCCACCGCAAACAACGTGGCACTCAGGAACAGAATGCCCGGTACGCCAATCACCAGCCACGGCTGCACGTAGTGCCACAACACGATGGGCTGTAGATACGTCTGGTCGGCCCACGGGACAATGGTGCCAAGCAACGCACCCAGCGGCACGGCGGCGAACACCAGCAACATGGCTAAAAAGGCGGCGAGAAACTTGGCCGCCAGATAGCCAAACCGCGTGACGCGCGTTGTAAACACCAGCTCATGCACCCCGTCGTCAAAATCGCGCAGTACGGCCGAGCTGACCAACGCTCCTGTGATCACTTGTCCAATTGCCAACAGGAGCGCGAACAACTCAACCAGCGCAAACGGACTGTTTTTCTTGACCTTGCCGAGTGCATCGCCTGCGAGAATGGCATCGGTGCTGGTGGCAAAGAATGCCAGCGCAAATACGATCGCGACATACAGCCACGTCACCGGTCGGCGAAAGTGTCCGCGTAGCTCGAACAAAAACATCGCGCCAAACATCAGACGTCCACCGGAACAGCTGCGCTCGTGTCCATGGCCAAACGGTGGAAGTACACATCCTCAAGATCCGGCTCCACCTGCTCGAATCCGTCGCCCGGATTGCCCTCACTGTACACGTGCAGCACACTCGCACCCGCAGCGAGCCGAGCACTGATCACCTGATGGCGCGCGCGAAACGCATCGGCCTGCGAACGTGGCACAGTGCGACGCCAGATGCGTCCGCGTACTTCATCGAGAATGTGCGTGGGTGCGCCCTGCAACACGACCTGCCCTTTGTTGATGATCGCCATCTGCGAGCACAGCTCGCGCACATCTTCCACGATGTGTGTGGAGAGGATCACCACCACGTCTTCCCCGATGTCGGCCAGCAGATTCAGGAACCGGTTGCGTTCCGTGGGATCGAGCCCCGCCGTGGGCTCGTCGACAATCAGCAGCTTGGGACTGCCCGCCAACGCGATGGCGATACCGAGGCGTTGTTTCATGCCGCCGGAA
>JBBRDJ010000271.1:0-1613 GCA_038203945.1 Gemmatimonadales bacterium | reverse complement strand
GGTGAACGCCGTGAGCTGGTCGCGGGCTTGCTGCAACAGGTCAATTTGTACGACGTGCGAAAGAAAACCGTCGGCGGTTATTCCGGCGGCATGAAGCAGCGCCTCGGTATCGCCATCGCGTTGGCGGGCAGTCCGAAGCTGCTGATTGTCGACGAGCCAACGGCGGGGCTCGATCCCACGGAACGCAACCGGTTCCTGAATCTGCTGGCCGACATCGGGGACGATGTGGTGGTGATCCTCTCCACGCACATCGTGGAAGACGTGCGTGAGCTGTGCTCGCAGATGGCGATCATCAACAAGGGTCAGGTCGTGTTGCAGGGTGCGCCCACGCACATTCTCGATGAAGTACGCGGACGCATCTGGCGTCGCACCGTGCCACGATCGCAGGCCGATGCGTTTCGCGCGCGCCATCAGGTGATCAGTGCCCGGCTCGCTGCCGGTGCAAGTGTGCTGCATGTGTACAGCGAAGAGAATCCGGGCGATGGGTTCGAGGCGGTGGAGCCGGATCTTGAGGATGTGTACTTCCACCGTCTGGCCGCGGCCGCGGACGCGACTGTCCAAGTGGCCGTCTGATGTTTGGCGCGATGTTTTCGTTCGAGCTACGCGGACACTTTCGTCGACCAGTGACCTGGCTGTATGTCGCAATCGTGTTTGCGCTGGCATTTTTCGCCACCAGTACCGATGCCATTCTTGTCGGCGGTGCACTCGGCAAGGTCAAGAAGAACAGTCCGTTCGCGCTGGCTCAGTTGTTCGCGATCGTACTCGCCGTCGGACAAGTCATCACCGGCGCGTTGGTCAGCTCGGCCGTGTTGCGCGACTTCGACGACGGTGTACATGAGCTGGTGTTCACAACGCGCGTGACGCGCTTTGGCTATCTGGCGGCCAAGTTCCTCGCCGCATTTCTGGCCATGCTGCTGGTGTTCGGCGCCGTCCCATTGGGGGCGCTGCTTGGCACAATTGCGCCGTGGGCCGACCAGACGTATCTGCAGCCCATCGTGTTGTGGCACTACGTGCAGCCGTGGCTGGTGATTGGCATACCGGGCATTCTATTCCTGAGTGCCACGTTGTTTGCGGTAGGCGCGATCACGCGCAGCGCGTTTGCGGGGTACGTGACAGGTATTCTCCTGCTGGTTGGATTGACCGTGGCCGAGTCGCTCACGCGCACGTTGGACAACGACAGACTCGCGAACCTGATGGATCCGTTTGCGCTTCGATCGTTCGGGCTGGTGACGCGCTATTGGACACCGGCGGAGAAGAACTCGCTGGTATTGCCGTGGGACGGTTTTCTGGCGGAGAACCGGCTGCTGTGGATGGGCATCGGTCTCATTCTGCTGGTCATCGCATTTCGTGCCGTGCGCTTGGAAAAAGCCGTAGGGTTTGGGCGTCGTCGCCGTGCGGTGACGGGCGAGGCAAACACAACCGCACCGCGTGAAGCGAAGCCGAGCGCCGTGTTGACACCAACGCGTGCCGCTGCCCGTCACGCGTATCAGGCACCGAGTGTTATCGCCGGCTGGTGGTCGGTGACCATGTTTCACGCGCGGTCGTTGCTGCGTTCAGTTCCGTTTCTGGCGATTGCGACGATCGGGCTGATCAATGTGTTCATGTCCGGGTGG
>JBBRDJ010000270.1:0-1677 GCA_038203945.1 Gemmatimonadales bacterium | reverse complement strand
CTCTACTGCAGCCGCGTAAAACTCCATAAGTCAAGCAAAATCAACGTCTTAGAATTGACTTGCGCGGTTGGCGGCGGTATGATTCGATATGACCGTGTGCGTAGTTCGAGCAATCGCTGGAAGCGAGTGGCGTAAGACCGTCGCGAAATGGGTTGAGCGCGCTCGCGCCATGCAGCCTGTGGGGGTACTCGCGACCTCGTAGTGACCGTTTCATCTGCACACCCGGTTACATCGAATGTCCGAGCGCTCAACAAACAGCGCCGCACCCTGAAGTTCAGGGTGCGGCGCCGGGGTTTGCTACACGTGAAGCTTACTTGGCCGGCGGCATCAACACCGTATCGATGACGTGAATCACGCCATTCGATGCGGCAATGTCCGTCGCCGTGACGTGGCTGTTGCCGTTCAGCACAACACCACCGTCAACAACCGCGATGGCGATGTGGCTGCCTTCGACAGTTGCCGCTTCCGTCAACGTGACGACGGTGGCCGCGGGCACATTGCCGGCCACCACGTGATACGTGAGCACGGCGGTCAACTTCGCCTTGTCAGCCAATAGTGCGTCGAGGTCTGCCTTCGGAATCTTGGCAAACGCGTCATCGGTTGGCGCGAGCACGGTGAACGGCCCGGTTCCCTTGAGCGTGTCGATGAGTCCTGCAGCGGTCAGCGCGGCCGCGAGGGTGTTGAACGTGCCTGCGGCGACTGCCGTATCGATAATGTCATGCATGCGAATGCCTGGAAGGACGTGAATTGCAGCGCACCGCCGTCGAACCACTGCGATGTATGCATTAAACGCCCCAAGGGCGAAAAAGTGCCCTCCGAAATTGACCTGCTGAGTTCGCCGTTCGCGAGCGAGCGCACAGATGTTACCGCTGGTCGGTGGCGAGCGCCCTCTGTCACGCAGCACTATTTTATGATGTTATGAGCCTGAAACACGTAAAGGAAACCTTCGAGGAAGCCGGTCGTACCGACCCCATGTATGCGGTGCTCACCGACCACAGCCGTCGCGGTGGCAAGTGGGATCCGGTGGAGTTCTTCGCGCACGGCCAGGCGGAAATCGACGCGGTGCTCGCGTACACCGACTCGGCGGGCATCGCGCTCATAAAGCACGATGCACTCGACTTCGGTTGTGGCGTGGGCCGTCTCTCGCAGGCGCTCGGTGATCACTTCGCCAACGTGGTTGGCGTAGACATCTCCAGTTCCATGATCGAGGAAGCGACGCGCCACAACCGGCACGGTGCGCGCGTTCGGTATCTCGTGAACGATGTCAATCACCTCGGCGTCTTTGCTGACGCGTCCTTCGACTTTGTGTACAGCAACATCACGCTGCAGCATGTGCCACCCGAGCCGGCGCTGGCGTATGTGCAGGAGTTTGTGCGGATCCTGCGTCCCGGCGGCACGGCACTTTTCCAAATGCGCATTGGACAGCTCGTGGCACCAGGCTCGCTGTCGGCGTGGTTCTATCGCCTCAAGCGCGAGCACTGGCGTCGTTTCTGGCAACGCATTCGTGGCCGGATTCCATACGAAATGCATTTCGTAGCACGCGCGCAGGTGGAGCAGGCCGTCGCGAAGGTTGGTGGACGCATCCGCGATGTGGTCGACATGAGCAAGCTGCGCAACGGCAGCAGTCTGCGGTTTGCGGTCACGCGGCCATGACGCGCAACCGTATGGGTGCCAACG
>JBBRDJ010000269.1:0-1686 GCA_038203945.1 Gemmatimonadales bacterium | reverse complement strand
CGATGCGCTCCTTGCGCTTGGCCTCTCGGCTGCGCTCACGTCTGGCGGGCGATCGCGCGCGCTCGATGGCGCCGCGGTGCTCGCGCAACTGCAGGAACGCGCCCGCGATCGGCTCACGATCATGGGGGGTGGTGGTGTGCGGGCCGACAACGTGGGTGCGCTGATGCGGGCCGTGCCGCTACGGGCCGTGCACGCGCGGGCAACGGAGCCTGCGGTATTCGCGGCGACGGCTTTGGCACTGCGCGAGTATCTTGCGCAGCGCACACAAACAATCGAGTGATCCCCGTGAACGTACTTTGGCATTTGACTGTTCGTTGCGAAGCTCGGCATGTGCCGAATCCGAGCGATCGCCTACTACGAACACGTTGCTTTCTGTTGCGGAGCGCACGCACGTGCTTCGCGACGCGTACCGCACCGGTCGCCCTCGGCATAGTGCTGCTCGCCGCTCCGCACGCGCGCGCGCAGGCTCAGACAACGGCCGCGACGCCACGCACCGCCGCCTCGCCGTACGAACCCGCGCGCTACGCCATCATCCCGCGCCCCGTGCTGCTCGAGCCGCGCACCGGTGAGTTCACGCTCACAGCGGGCACGTTCATTACCGTGAGCCCGCGTGACTCCATGCTCGCGTACCAGCTCTCGCGCGAACTTGCGCCATCAACCGGCTACGCGCTGCGCGTTCGCGTGGCGAATACGCCAGCAGCCGTCGGCCGAACGATCGTGCTCACACGCGACGCTGCGCTCGATTCACTCGGCGCCGAAGGGTACACGCTGGACGTGACATTTTCGCAGGTGCGCATTCGTGCGTCGCAGGCGGCCGGGCTGTTCTACGGTGTGCAGTCGCTCAAGCAGCTGCTGCCGCCGGAGATTCATCGCGCGTCGCGGGTGAACGGCGTCGCGTGGACAATTCCCGCCGTTCGCATTGTGGATCGTCCCCGATTTTCGTGGCGCGGTTCGCACCTGGATGTCGGGCGTCATTTCATGCCGGTGGACTACGTCAAGCGCCACCTCGATCTCATGGCGCTTCACAAACTCAACACGTTCCACTGGCATCTGACCGAAGATCAGGGCTGGCGCATCGAGATCAAGAAATATCCGCGCCTCACCAGCGTGGGCGGGTGCCGCGAACAAACGCTGCTCGGCGCGTACGTCACCGATCCGGCGCGCCGCGTGTTTGATGGCGCGCGGCACTGCGGGCACTACACGCAGGACGATGTCCGCGAAGTGGTGGCGTACGCCGCCGAACGACACATCACCGTCGTGCCGGAAATCGAGATGCCGGGGCATTCGCAGGCTGCCATCGCGGCGTATCCCGAGCTCGGCGTGTATCCAGACAGCGCGTATTCGCCGCTGCAGGTGTGGGGCGTCAGCGATGTCATTCTCAACGTTGAAGAGTCAACGATTGCGTTCCTGCAGGATGTGCTCACAGAGGTGCTGGCGCTCTTTCCCGGTCCGTTCATACACCTTGGCGGCGACGAAGCGGTGAAGACGCAATGGAAATCGAGCCCGCGCGTGCAGGCGCGCATGCGGGAGTTGGGCGTGGCCGATGAACATGCGCTGCAGAGCTGGTTCATCCGACGCATGGACACGTTCCTGACCGAGCGTGGACGTCGTCTCGTGGGCTGGGACGAGATACTCGAGGGCGGTCTCGCGCCGAACGCGACGGTGATGTCGTGGCGCGGTCTTGAT
>JBBRDJ010000268.1:0-1722 GCA_038203945.1 Gemmatimonadales bacterium | reverse complement strand
GGTATGCATCGCTGCGGCGTGTTCGTCGCCGGCCGCAGATCAAGCTGGGCCACCAACGGTGGTGCTGGGCGCGCCGCTCGACAGCGTCACCGATCTCGATGCGCCCGAAGTCGCACTGGAGGTGGCACCGGGTATCGTCGTGCTGCCTGCACCGACACTGCCCGGATTGATTCGGCTGCATCTGGCGAACGGAACGCGCGATAGCGTAGGACGAGCGGGCGACGGTCCCGGGGAGTTTCGATCACCGTTTTTTGCGCAGCGTTTAAATGCGCGCGAGATTCTGGTGCTCGATGGACTCGCCCGTCGTCTCCTTCGGTTTGATCGTGCGTTGTCGTTTCGCGAGCAGTTCAACCCACCGTCTGAGCTTCCGCCGTTCACATTGCGGTATGATTCGCTGGGCAGCGCGTACAGCGTCGCGAGTGCTGCGGGGCCGTTTCGGGAGGGCGACTCGCTCGCCATTTTGCGTCGCCGCACGAACGGAGGTTCGATCGATACGATCGCGTTCGTGCGCCGACTGCGCCTGCATGGTCTGGAGTTCGCCAACACCATGATGATGGTGCCGGCGGAGTACGCGCCGCGCGATCTTTGGGGTGTTCTATTGGACGGCACCGTGTGGATCGGACGCGGTTCACTTCGGGAACTCGAGTTCATCGCGCCCGATGGAGCTCGCCGCGTCGTACCGCTGCTATTCGAACCGATCGCGACGGTGGAAGCGGACCGCGCACTATTCCGTGGGTTTCCGGCGCCAGAAGCGGTACGGACCGTGACGCGTGTGATCGCACCGAACAAAGGTCCGTTTCAGGAGATTCGCGCCGACGATGCCGGACATCTGTTCCTGTGGCTGAATCAACCCGCTGGCTACTCGCGCGAACTCGTGGCCGAGTTTAGCGCCGACGGCGAGTTGCTGCGGACGATCGCCCTGCCACTGAGCTCAAAGATTATTGCGGTCAGTGAGACGCACGTGTACACCACGCAAGAGTTGCCCGACGGAACGTGGGTGCTGCGACGTCATCCGCGACCGTCATGAATCCCTGCATCAGTGTAGTTCCTCTACTGCCGCTGCGTCCGTGAGCGCGCCCGCCGCCACGCTGGTCGCGCTCGCCGGCATGTACCTGCTCGCCCTCGGTGTCACCTGCTTCGTGCAACCGAAGCGGGCAAAGCGCTTTCTCGAGAGCCATGCGAGCTCCGCGCGTGCGCACTTTTTCGAACTCGCACTGCGACTGGTAGCGGGCACCGCATTTGTGCTCGCCGCACCAGTGATGATGGTGCCGCGTATCTTTGCGCTGCTCGGTTGGGTGCTGATTGCGACAACCGTCGTGTTATGCGTTGTTCCGTGGCGCGTGCACCAGCGTTTCGCGAGATGGTCTGTGCCCATGGCCACTCACAACATGCCGATGCTTGGCGTTGGGTCTCTTGTCGGTGGCGTGTGCGTGCTCGCAGCGCTGTTACTGCGATAGACTCATCCACTCTCGCCTTCAATGCTGGCCGCAAGCTCCCCAAGCGCCTCATCGCATAGCGGCCGCAGATCGAGCGCCAGCGACTGCGTTGCGCCGCCAGGCTGCCAGTCGACCACGCCGGTGCGAATTGACGGACGCTCCGCATCAGGTGTCCATCGTTCGAGCAGTCGAGCATCGAGGTCTACGATCCAGTGTTCCACCCGGTATTGCTGGTAGCGCGCCCGCTTGATCACACGATCGAATCGCGCCGTGCCTGGCGAGAGCA
>JBBRDJ010000267.1:0-1781 GCA_038203945.1 Gemmatimonadales bacterium | reverse complement strand
GCGGTAGCGCGAGCACCCACTCATCGCCGTACGACGCACCAGCATCAGCGAGGTCGAGAAAACGGCCTGACAAACGCAACCGGGCGACCAGCCGCTGCGCGATGCTGTGCGTCATGAGAAACGAGCCACAGCTGGCCAAGTCGTCGTCGGTGGCCAGCGCTTCGGTGCGAATGGACTCCACATACTTCCGGAGGGCTGGCTGTGTGCGATCGTCCGTGGCGATCGTGTCCACATTGTTGGATGCCAGCACGCTGAGCACGTCAACCACGCTCGCGCCCGTACGCATGGCCTCAACCAACGCCCTGTACACCGCGTTGAGCCGACGATTCTCAAGAATCAACTTGCCGCGCCGCTCGAACAGGCCTGGCTTGCCACCAACCCCGCGCAACCGGTCTCCATCGACCGGTCCGGGCGCGATCGCATTGATCTGAATCTCCGGGCCCACAAAACGCGCCAGGTTCTCCGTGAGCGCGCGCTGACCAGCCTTGGAGACCGCGTAGTCGGCGCGATTGGGATATGGCACGGCGATGTACTTTTCACCGCCAAAGTACGACGACACGTTGAGTATATACCCGCTACCCTGCGCCTTCATCACCGGCACCAACTTTTCAATGAGCGAGTAGTTGGACACCAGATTGGCGTTGAGGGTGTTGCGCCAATCGGTCACGTTCATGTCTACCACCATCTGCTCGGCACCCGCCACACCGGCGTTGTTCACGAGATAATCCACGCGTCCAAACGCGGCCAGTGTTTCATCAACCGCGCGCTGCAAACTGGCTTCATCGGCAACATCCACATTCGCCACGACCTTCACGCGATCTTCATAATCGTAATACCCGATGTCTTGCAACTCGGTGGCGATGCCGGCGCGCATTTCCTCGAGCTGATCCGGCCGGCGCGCGACAAGCATCACACGCGCACCACCAATCGCAAGCAGACGCGCCAACTGTCCACCAATGCCCGCCGATCCACCAGTCACAAGTGCGACCTTGCCCAGATGCAGCCCCATCACGCTTTCCATCCAGCCAAACGTCGCCTTGCGAGAGCCGGTGGCCTGCACGATGGACAGCGGAAGATAAAGATTCACCTGACGAATACGACGCGATGTGTACAACAGGCGCGCCGTTTGTCCGGCCGCAAACGGGACTTCTTCCGATTCGCGATTGCCCCAGCGAACCATCTGATTGGACCACTCTTCAAGACGACGTTCACCGCTCGCCTGCTGCACCTGCGTTTCGTCGCGCCACACACGGCACAGCTCTTCGACGGCGGCACGCAACACATCGGCATATGCATTACCGGCGCCATCATCACCGTTGGTCATGAACACAACACTCGGTGACGCACGCAGTTCGTCTTCCACTTCTTTCCAGTACACCGTCAGTGCGCGCGCGAGCAACATTGCGCCGGCGATTTCACCATCGAGAAACGTAGAGACATCACTGTCGGACGCGTCGGTAAACTTTCCGCGAAACCGCCAGGCACCAAACGCCGGCAGGATGATCGCGCCATTGACCAGCAGCTGCTCTCGGCGCAGCGTGGCGAAGAGTTCGTCCACCGTATTGGGCCGCATGCGATCGAGCAGCATGGGCCGGATGCGCGAGTCTGCAGCGGAAGCGCCAAGGGCTTCCTGGATGGCACGCACGCCCTCTTCGGAGCCCAATCCGAGCACTACTTCCGCACCGCATTCGGCCTGCACGCGCGCAATCGTCAGTGCGTCCTTGACCTGATCGCCGGCGGCCAGCAACACGCGCACACCATGGCCATCGACCGTGCGCAAC
>JBBRDJ010000266.1:0-1856 GCA_038203945.1 Gemmatimonadales bacterium | reverse complement strand
GTGCGTACCGAGTCGAGTGCGCGATTGTAGTTGGCGACGGTCTGCGAAGCAAATCCGGGAACGAACGTCACCATGATTACGCCGCCATTGGCGGGTAGGCGTCGCAGAATGCTGTCGGGCACATTCCGCACCACATCCGTAACCGCCCGCGCATTGGAGTGCGAAAAAATGACCGGCGCTTCCGTAACGTCGAACGCGTTGCTCATCACAGCCGGTGTCACGTGCGACAAATCCACCAGCATGCCGAGCCGGTTCATTTCGCGCACCACTTCTTTGCCAAACGCGGTGAGTCCGTTGTGGCGCGGCACGTCGCCGGCCGCATCAGCCCAGTCGAGTGTGACGCTGTGCGTAAGCGTCATGTAGCGCGCACCCAGCTCGTAGTAGGCCCGCAGCGCACCCAGCGAGTTTTCAATGACGTGTCCGCCTTCCATGCCCAACACCGAGCCAATGCGTCCGTCTTTATGCGCCGCACGGATGGCCTTGGCGCTGAGCGCCCACTGCAGCTCCTCGGGATAGCGAGCGATCACCCGACGCGCAATATCGATCTGCTCCAGCTGCACGCGGGCAAAGCCGGAATCAGCCACGGTACCGGGCACGTACACCGACCAGAATTGGCCGCCAATGCCACCCTCGCGCAAGCGTGCCAGATCGGTGTGGCCGGGGGTAGGCCGCGTGAGATCGTAGGCCACGACATCGAGCGGTGCGTTCGCATAGTTGCGCATCACCCACGGCAAATCATTGTGTCCGTCTACCAGCGGTACATCGCGCAACAGGGTGCGTACGTGTGCCAGGCGGGTGGACAGGTCGGCGTTGCGCAACGGTTGCGTGGCGGCTCCCGGACTCGCCTGTGCCAGCAGCGCGCCGCGTGCCGGGATGAGCGCCGCGCCTGCAAGGAGCGATACGGTAAGCAGCGCCGTCACGCGGGCCGAACGACAAGCGCGTGACTTGCGACACGCATGTGAACTGCGACACGCGTGTGAACTGCAACGCACATGTGAACTGCAACGCACGTGTACTCGGCGATGCGCGTCGAGGAGAGTCAACATCCGATACGCTCCAGATAGTGTGGTAACATCTTGCGCCACCAAGGCCAGTCGTGATTGACATCGTGGCCCCAGAGATCAAACATGTGCCCGATCTGCTTGCGTTCGAGCAAATCATGGAAATGGCGTGTGGCGTCTGGTGCTTCGTAGGCGCCTTGGCCGGCTACCAGCGCAATACGGGAGTGATGACGCAATGTGTCCAGTGGTCCGCCTTCGAGGTTGGCCACGTACCACATGGGATTGTTGAAATACGCGTTCTCGTGACTGTAGCCTTTGAAGTAGCTGGGCGACAGGTCGTAGAAACCACTCATGCCGATGAGGCCACCAAACAGATCGGGGCGACGAAAGAGCGCGTTGGCCGCGTGAAAGCATCCGAAGCTGGCGCCGGTGGTGATCGCGCGCGCACCGGAATCACCGACAGCGTGGCGAATGAACGGAACCACTTCGTCTTCCACGTAGTGCGAGTACAGCGCCTGTCGACGTGCTTGCTCGGGCACCGGCAGCTTGCGATCCATCCAGGCGAGCCGATTGATGCTGTCAATGGAAAACACCTGCACACGACCGGCGGCGATCATGGGCTCGATCGCCTTCACCAACCAGAAGCGCTCGTTCTCCAGATAATCGGCGGCGGCGGTGGGAAAGAGCAGCACCGGCTGTCCGCTCCAACCATAGTGAACGATGGGCATCTCGAGGCCGAGAGCAGGACTGCGCCAGCCGGCGAGGCGGCGCGGAAGACGGGGGTCGACATACGAAGGCATGTACAAAGCTGGCGCGACGAGTCGCACAGGGCAACGTCGGCGACCGGTTGCGCGC
>JBBRDJ010000265.1:0-1872 GCA_038203945.1 Gemmatimonadales bacterium | reverse complement strand
CTGAGCAGGTCCGCGGCGGCGGGACCGCCGTGGATTGCCACGATGAGCGGTACGCGATCGCCGGCGCGATACCCCACGGGAAGATTGAGCACGCCACCAACGGGTTTGCCATCGGTCGACGTCCAGGTGATCTCACGCTCTTCGCCCAGCGCGTACGTGCGCACCTGCGGATTGACGTTTGTGAGTTGCACCCATGCCGCACGGTTGCTCAGGCGATCGAGCGCAGTGATCGTGTACAGCGTGGACGGTGTGGACGGGTCGGAGTAGTTGATGAGCAGCAGGCCGGAGTCATCGTCACGACTGACGGAGAGCGCGGCTGGCAGGTTGGTGAGCTGCCGAATCGTGTTGTTCGCCACATCGAGTGCAAGCAACTGACGCGTGGCCTTGATGCCTTCGTTGAAATAGATCGTGCGTCCATCGGCCGACCAGAACTCGGCGGCCACGTTGCCATCGAATGCGGCGCCGAGTTTCTTCCACTCACCGCCGCGCGCGGCGACGTCGCGCAGGTAGAGACGGCGGTTGCCCATCGTATAGCGCGTCAGATCATCAGGCGCGGAAAAGACCACCTGCCGACTGTCCGGCGAGAAGCCGAGGCCACCTTCGCTCACTTCCGTGTTGTTCGTCAGGCGCTCGATGTCGTTGGTACCGACGTTGAGCAGATAGAGATCACCGTTGATGCCTTGCTCGGTAATGTTGCGTTCGTAGCGTGTCGCGGAGATGCCGGTGAAGCCCACCCAGCGGCTGTCTGGTGAGACCGTAACGCTCTGGACCGTGTACGTGGAGTCGCGCGTGAGCCGCGTGGCGCGCACGGGATCAATCTCAAGCATCCAGAGGCTCGCCAACGGCGTCTCGGCATTCTGAATGTTCACCGTGAACTTTTTCTCACGGCGAAGGCGCTCATCCGCTGCGTCCTGATCCGGGCCCGTGAAGAACAGACGCTTGCTGTCGGGCGCCCACTCCCATGATTCCACGCCACCGGCATGGTTTGTGAGCTTGAGCGGCTCGGCGGTGTAGAGCTCGGCAATCGGAAGCCGGTAGAGCTGCTGCATCGCCGCACGACCCGCCCGATACACGAGCCACTGGCCGTCTTTGCTGAACGCAAAGTTGCTGACGCCACCCGCCGCACTCGTGATCTTGCGCGCCTCGCCACCATCGGGACGCATGGCATACACCTGATTGCCTGCGTTCTCCCCCGTGGCATCGCGATTGGAGAGAAATGCGAAAAACGAACCATCACGCGACCACGCGGGGGCTGTTTCGTTCTTCTCGGCGCTGAATGTCATCTGTCGAGACGACGACAGCCCCTGCTGTACTGACACCAAATGAATGTCAGTCTGCGACCGCGCGTCTTCCCAGTCGGGCGTCGTGACGGTGTGCAACAGCCAGCGACCGTCAACACTCGGTGTGAACGAGCCGGCCGATTTGATCCGCTGCATGTCGAGGAAGGTCATGGGCCGCTGTGCGGGCGTTGACTGCGCCAGCAGTTCGGACATTGGCGTGGAGCCGGCAACCAGCAGGGCGATCGCTGCGATCGAGTACTGGACGGCGCGACGCGAGAGCGATAGCGCGCCGATGCGACGTGGGCGGGCGGAACGGACGCGCATGGCAGACCTCGTGCAAGACAAAAGAAGGGGATATCGCCACGATGGCCCCATTTCGTCATGAGAAATGAGCCCATCGTAGCGACCGCGTATTCACATCTTGATTGGCGTCACAACCTTGGGCGGCGTATACATCGGCTTGCGCTCGCGGTAGTGCCGGTCCATCTCGAGCCGCGGAATGCCCCGGTCGAGCCACTCCGGCGCTTGCTCACCCTTGAGGTGATGATCCCAGAACTCCATGAGCCGGATCGTGTAATCGCGGCGGTTCTTG
>JBBRDJ010000264.1:0-1876 GCA_038203945.1 Gemmatimonadales bacterium | reverse complement strand
CGCTACTTCCGGAAGTCCAGCGCGGCAGATGTGGCAGCCGATAGCATTTTCCCTGAGGCCAACGATCTCGTAGTCGATACGGCGAGCATGTATGATCTTGGTTCAGTGCGCGGCGTCATTCCAAAATCGCGCGTGTACCATCTCGACGGTAAGAGCGGAGTCTGGCACTGCAACTATTTTGAACAACCGGCAACGATAAATCGTATTCGAAAAGCTTTTGTTTGAGAGAACGGCGAGACAATTACCGACAGAATTAGTCGTAACGCGGTCACCTCTTGCTCCTGTTCGACCAGTTGTGCCAGCTCGGTCATCATGGCGGTTTGCATGCGCGTCGGCTCCGGCGTGGGTGGTGTGACCTGTGCAGACTCGTGCACGGGCACGGCCGCAGGCACGGTTGCGCGGCGGGATGCCCTGCGTCACGGCCGCCCCTCGATGCCCGGCACCGCATGACGACACCGACGAGGAGAGCCGACGAGGGTTGCCGACGAGGGTTGCCCACAAGAGTAGCGGACGAGCACAGCCGGCGAGAATGGACGATGAGTTTAGCCGACATGACGCCCGGCGATGGCATCCGGCCGAACTCACCGGGCGAAGGCAGCGCTAGCGTCGCAGTGATGCAGCGAGAATCACGCCGTTGAGACCGACGAGGAGCGCGGCCGGAAACATGAGTCAGGCGCCATCACGCTGCCGCGCACGGATGGCCATCGCGGCCAGCATCAGGAGCGCAAGTCCACCGGCGGCGAGGCGAAGAACCGGCGGCCACCACAGGCCCACGACAAGCCCACCAGCGCCCAGCAACTCGAGCACACCCGTGAGAACCCGCAGGCGGTCGAGGCCGAAGCGAGTGAACTCGCGACGCATGTCGGTCCCAACGAAACAGCTCACCCCCGCGACCATGAACAGCACGCTCGACAATAGAGCGCACGACGTCAGGAGGGTCACCTAGGCGGTGCCCGACGCCAGCTGCGCGATCAGGAGCGAGAGTCCGAGGAACAGCAGCGACGGCACGTATTTCACGGGCGCGTGTTTCGCGCGGAAATGGAAGATCTGCGCGGCCAGCATGAACTCCGCCATCAACAGAGCGGGCACCACCACCGGGACCGGCCAAAAGATGGCTGCGAGCAGCAGCGTGGCCAGCATGATCTTCGACGAGCCCACCATTCCGCGGACGGTGTCGTTCAATCGGTACTCGCCGAATTCACGCCCGACCTGCTCGAGGCGAAAGGTCCACACGTAGAGCACCGAGCCGGCAACGACGGCTTGGGCGGTCACGAGCAATGGCGTGGGCATGGGGGGCTCCGGGGAGGGGACGCTGCTCCGATGGAACGCGTCGTGACCCGGAATGGGCCCGGTCGTGTTGTCGCAGCCTAGGCAGCACACAACACGCCAGGAGCGAAAGCGCTCCGGCGTGTTGTGTGTTCAGACACAGTCTGAAACGACCTCTTTCGACTCTCACCGCACCCGATACGCATGCGCAGGGCCGGCACTCGTGGCAGCATCAAACGTCAGTTGCCCATTCACGTAACTGAACGTGATGTTCTTCCCAGTGGGCACAGCGGTCATCGCGGTCATGGCGGGCAGCGGTAGTCCGGCAATCGTCACCTGCGTAGTGCGTGGCGTGTCGAGCAGGATCAGGTACACCGCGCCCGCCTTGGTGGTGAAACGCACCCGTTCGCCAGTGGTCGTGGTCGCCTGCGCTGTCGTCCAAGCGCGCGTGCCGTTGATCGCCTCCCGATTCACACGGTACCACTCGCCAAGCCCGCGCAACCGTGTCTGCTGGCCATCCGGGATGCTTCCATCGGCCGCCGGACCGACATTCAGCAACAGGTTGCCGTTCTTGCTGACGATGTCCACGAACGTATCCACCAGATCATCC
>JBBRDJ010000263.1:0-1944 GCA_038203945.1 Gemmatimonadales bacterium | reverse complement strand
CGGATTCGAACCGGCGACCTCCTGCTCCCAAAGCAGGCGCGATACCGGGCTACGCTACGCCCCGTAGCGGTCGAGCAGCTTACCTAGCGCCGAGCTCGCGGTCAACTGGTGCGCCTAAACTTTCACAGAAAGCAATCTTTTTACCATCCGCCAGACCGCTCCTCACACGCGGTCCGCACTCAGCGTTTCAGCGTGCCGGCCTCTCTGTACAGCCCCAAAACCTGCAACACTGCCCGCGAGCGATGGCTCACCTCCGCTTTCACCTCGGCCGGCACATGTCCAAAACCAGCTTGCAGCTCCTCCGACCAGAACAGCCGGTCGTACCCAAAGCCCCCCTCTCCACTCGGCGCCTCCAGTATCCGCCCGACAGTCTGCCCCTCACCCGTATACACCGCGGACGGCGTCACCAGCACGGCGTAGCAGACGTAGGCCGCCCGCCGATCCGTTGCCTGGTTGAGCGCGCGGAGTAGCCGCTGGTTGTTCAACGCGTCTGTATACGGCTCCCCCCCCCAGCGCCTGCTGTGCACGCCCGGTGCACCGCCGAGCACGTCGACGCACAGACCCGAGTCTTCGGCGAGCACCGGGTAATCGACGGCCAGTGAAGCGAAGTGCCGAGCCTTGGCGAGGGCGTTGTCCCGAAAGGTGTCCCACACCTCGATGCCTGACTCCTCCGGACGCTCCTCCAACCCCGCATCGTGGAGCGTACGGCTCCCAAAGCCGAACGCGGCCAGCAGGGGCTGCAGCTCGCGCAACTTACCGGCGTTTCGCGTGGCCAGAAGGATGGGGCGTTCCGTGACCGTCACACAGACCGGCGCGGAAGCGCGAGCGCGGCCATCTGTGCCGACTGCAACTCGCCGATCCCATGCACGGCCAGATCCAGCAGCGTGTCCAGCTCGCGCCGGTCAAAAGTACTGTTCTCTCCGGTGCCCTGCACCTCCACAAATTTCCCCTCGCTGCTCATGACGACGTTCATATCCACGTCGGCACCGACATCCTGATCGTAGTCAAGGTCCAGCTGTGGTTGCCCCTTGACCACACCAACCGAGACCGCTGCCACTCGGCGCTTGACCGGCGACACCTTGGCGCGACCCGTGTGCACGAGCCAATCGAACGCGTCCACAACGGCGATCGCAGCGCCGGTGATCGCTGCGGTACGCGTGCCGCCATCCGCTTGCACCACATCACAGTCAATGCGCACGGTGAACTCACCAAATGCGAAATCGTCGAGCATGGCGCGAACGCTGCGTCCAATGAGCCGCTGAATCTCCTGTGTTCGGCCACCCAGCTGCGAGCGCTCGCGCGACGTACGGGTACGCGTGGCGCGAGGCAGCATCGCGTATTCGGCAGTCAGCCAGCCCAGGCCTTTGCCTTTCCGCCAACCCGGCACGCTGTCTTCGATACTGGCGGCGCACAACACGCGCGTATTGCCAAATGAGATCAGGCATGAACCCTCAGCGTACGGCACCGCGTGGCGCTCGATGGTCACGTCGCGCATTTGATTGAACGCACGATGCAACAGGGACGAGGCATCGGCAGATTCCGGATGGGACAAACTTGACACGGCAGACAACTCGCGTAGGGGTGGCGCGAGTACAAGGCGCAGCTATTCGGGGCTGCGCTGCATCTTCGCGATAATGTTCGTAGTAGACTGGCCCGGAACGAGCGGAATCACAACCACCCGTCCACCGCGCGCGGCGACAATTTGCGCACCGACAATGGTCTCCGGCGAATAATCGCCCCCTTTAACGATCACATCGGGCTGCAACAGGTCAACCAGCGCCAGCGGTGTGTCCTCACTGAACACCACCACCGCGTCAACCATCTCGAGCGCGGCCAGCACGTACGCGCGTTCGGCTTCCGATCGAACCGGTCGCGATGGGCCTTTGAGTCGTTGCACCGACGCGTCGCTATTGAGTCCAACCACCAGCGCCGCTCCTTCGGCAC
>JBBRDJ010000262.1:0-1965 GCA_038203945.1 Gemmatimonadales bacterium | reverse complement strand
ACGACACCTCGTTCACGACGAAGGGACGACGGATGGTGTATGTCGAGCATACGGAGCTCCGGTAGCGGAACGGGGTGCGCTCCCGTGCACCACCTACGACGCCCTTGGCGGGATGGTGCACGCCACGCGCAAGGCCGCCGCATCGAGCGAACGATCAGGAACGCGGGTTGCGGCGGCTCTCCCATTGCCGCTTGGCGGCCTCGACGTCGTTGCTCACGCCGTGGAGCAACAGAAACATGAATGGCATGAGCAGCGCGGGGCCGACCACCAACGCCACGGTTCCCGCTTCACTCGTCGCGCCGAGCGCCGTTTGCCAGACCACGGCCTGTACGTGCTCGTGCACGTGTCGCTCCTTTGCAACTGCCACGCCAAATGCCTGGCCATTTGGACGCCGTGGCCGGACACCACGCTGCTCGCACCGGTGCCGCATTGGCAGGTGGTGCGCACTATCCCCAAGCGGCGGCGCGCCTCGTGTCTGTATCGCCGCCGCGTGCTCGGCGAGATCGCGCGCGTCGCTGCGCGCACCGTCACGGCGGCTTCCGTACCCTGACCGGCGAGCGCGAGCTCGTGGTCGGCATCGTCGCCTGTCTGCCGACGCACGGCTCGCGCGCCACCTGGCATCCGCACCTCCATCTCCTCGTCACCGACGGCGGCTTCCGGCCCGACGGGACCTGCATCTCGTGGCCCGCCCACGACACGGTGCGGTTGACGTCGGATCGTAAAGATGCGCGCATGCGATATGCGCCGCGGTACGCGACCGGTTTCGCGCTACTTCCACACTAGGTCGCGCAGTTCAAGCGCGGAGACCGCACGCTGCTGGCCAGCGCGTGGCGACTCATGCGCGAACAGCGGATGGGCCCGGCGCCGTATCAGGTGGGATTGGTTGTTGCCAACGATTCAGTGCGCAGAATATCGCGCGAGGTGCTCGATGGCGCGTCGGCCAACGGTGCCGTTGTCACGTCGCTCGGCACATCGCCGGGCATCGTATCGCTCGAAGACGCGGCTGCCGGCGGCTGGGCCGCCCGGCTGTTCCTCGTGGCGCGGATGGCAGGGGTGGTCCTGCTGTGCACCTGGCTGCTGCGGCGCGACGGCGAGCGCCGGGCCGACCTCGGGCTGCGCCGCCCACGCCACTGGTGGGCGGTGCCCATCCTTGTCGTCGGCGGCTTCGCACTCTTGGCCGTGCTGACCGGCCTGCTCCAGCCGCTCCTGCCGGCGCTCGGGGCCGAGCTGCCGCGCACGACCCGGTTCCCCCCCTGGGCCGAGGCGCCTATGACCCACCTGTTCTGGGCGGTGCCGGTCGCGTGGGGGTCGGCGGCGTTCGGCGAGGAGCTGCTCGCCCGCGGGTTCCTCCTGGACCGGATCCGGAAGGTGCTCGGGGCATCGGGGCTGCCCGCCACCCTCCTCGCGGTGGTGTTGCAGGCATTGGTGTTCGGCGCGTTCCACTTCCACCAGGGTATTGGCGGCGTGCTCTGGACTTCAGCTATCGCGCTCGGTTTCGGACTAGTGTGGCTCGCTGGTGGCCAGAACCTCTGGGCATCGATCCTGCTGCACGGGCTCGTCGACTTCCTGCACGTCACCGGACTCTGAGCGCGATGGGGCCGCGCGTGCAGCCGCCAGCGGGCCCGCCGCCCAACGTGGCGTTGGAGCAGACACAACGGGCGACGGTTCCACGATCAGTCGAGTTCTGCGCGGCCCGTTTCGCAGCTCAACTGGGGCGTTGAGGCTGTAGAAAAAGCCTCAACGCACCGGTGGTGAAGGTCCTACGTCGCGCGAAAACCTGGGCGGTCATCGAATTCGAATTGCATACTTCGGATTGCAGCGCACTGTGCGCGATACGCGCATGGTTCACGGCCGCGCGCACGACGCTCGCCGTGTGTGTTACGCCGCATATCCCGCGTGACTTAGCTTTTCGATGTTGTGCACGAGGCAGAAGAGCAGCCACTGCGCATTCACCTTCGTGCGCCC
>JBBRDJ010000261.1:0-2082 GCA_038203945.1 Gemmatimonadales bacterium | reverse complement strand
GTTCTTCCAGCACATGGCCGAAGATATTCAGGGCTATCTGCGCGAACAGATGCCGCTGTGGCGCGAGTCACGTCCCGGCGTGGTGGACATGAAAGTCGCGGTGATGGGCTGCGTGGTGAATGGGCCGGGCGAGAGCAAGCATGCCAACATCGGCATCTCCCTGCCCGGCACATTCGAAGAACCCAAAGCGCCGGTGTATGTAGACGGCAAACTGTTCACGACGCTCAAGGGCGATCGCATCGTGCCGGAGTTTCTGGAGATTCTCGAGAACTATGTGACCACGACGTACGCCTGATCGACCGGCGCACGGCACGTCAAACATCTGAACCAACGGTTTGACGTGCGGTGTTCCTGCATGATTGTGGTCTGATCAGCGCGCGACAGGGCCGCTCGCGCACGTCACCGTGGGGTGAATCGGCGTAAAAATGGAAGAGGTCAAGCCTCCCACCAGGCCGTTCAGGAAACTGTGCTTGGTCTCGAACGACGCGATTCCCTGTGGGCAGGTGGTTTGCGACTTGATCGTATCCGGCGGCACAATGCCAAATACCCACGATTTTTGCCACGGAATTTCGATCTTGGTGCTGGCAGCCGGTGCGCCGCTGATCACGGTATAGTGATAACAACCGGCAAACACGGCGGCCGTGGCCGCCAGCACACAGAGGCGCGACAGGCGATTGCTCATACGCATGAAAGGCATCTCCTCGCGGCTCAGCGCGTCTCGCCCGTGAGGGCGGATTTAAAGTGAATGGTAAGTGTTTCGCCCGTGTTCATTCCGCCCTGCCGCATGGCGCTGCCACCGGCCGCGCAGGTGACTTTCACCTCGTGCGGTGTCACGATACCAATCGTGACGAGTCCCACCAGAAAGTTGGGCACGGTCATGCGCGTGCTCGCCAATGCGACGCCGTTGGGACACTCCGCGCGCACGTCGATCGGCTTGGCCTTCACCAGCCCGAACACAAACGTGGGATGAAAGTTCTTCTGCACCACAGTACTGGACGGGGCAAGCCCGGTCTGTACCGCCTGATGGTAACAGCCCGTCAGCAGCGCGAAGGCTGAGAGGGCGAGAACGCCGCGTACAAAGCGCATGCAAGGTCTCCGGTGACCGGGTGGGTTTGCAACCACGTAGTGCGCGCTAATGTGCGACATCCCGTGACGCTCCGCAACCCGGCAAACGCCCTATGGCCGTGCCATCCGGCAAACCGCAGCGATTACTCCTCGGCGCTCTCGAGCGCGGCCGTGGCCGCCTCCAACTCGTTCACGATCGGCGCCGAGAAGCCTACCGCACGCAGCCGGTCGCACACCTCGCGATACCAGTGCACGATGCCTTCGCGTCCGGCGCTGAAGCGCCCCCACACGGTTTCAGGAAACGACGTGCGCGCGAGATCGTACACGATCGTGTTGGCGCCATGCAGCTGTTCAGCCGCACACACCCAGCGCGCGGAGTCACTCGCTGCGTCGAGCCGCGCCAGCACATCGCGCTTGCGATCGTCGGCCGACAACTCCACGCCGTCGTCATCCATGCGACGTTCGATCACGGCGAGCACCGTCTCGAGCGCATCGGCGCCGAACTTGCGCCCGATGCGTTCGTCCAACATCGACGACGTCCACCCCTCACGCACCGCATCCTCCACGGTGTCGTGCAGGATACCCGCCACCACCGTGGCCTCGTCCTGCCCGTAGCGTGTCAGAATCACGGCCACATTGGCTGGCTGCGTGAGATACGGCAGCCGCGTGCCTTTGCGCACCTCTTGGTCATGGTGCTTGGCCGCAAATGCGAATGCGTGATTGATGCGATCGGAGTAACCGGTCACCGTCATGTTTGCCTCGGAGAAAATCCGCTCATCAAGCGGTGCAGCCAACAGCCGTGAAGATCGCTCACGAAGCAGGCGTTCGCAAATGATCTACTCACGGCGTCGCGGCGCGAAACCATTCCATGAGCGCTTCGAGCCCCGCCGCATCATCGTGATCGAACATCGCGCGTTCACCGCTGTCGATATCCAGCACCGCCAGCAACGTGTGGTTGGGGGCGAACACCGGCACGACAATTTCGCTCTGTGAACGCGGGTCACACGTAATGTGCCC
>JBBRDJ010000260.1:0-2230 GCA_038203945.1 Gemmatimonadales bacterium | reverse complement strand
GGCGCTGCGTGAACAGCGGGTGATCTGACGTGAGCACAATTTTATGAGCAGCACTGCGCGTGGTGTACTGCACAGCATGCGTGTCGTGGAAGGATCGGCGTTTGTTGCAGCACCACTGGGGGGGTTGACGCTGGCGCAATTGGGCGCCGACGTAATTCGCTTTGATCCCATTGGCGGTGGGCTCGACGCACGACGTTGGCCGCTCGCCAGCGATGGGAGCACGAGCCTCTTCTGGACAGGTCTCAACAAAGGGAAACGCTCCATCGCGGTGGACCTGCGTTCGCCGCGCGGACAGGAGCTGCTCACGCGCGTGATCTGTGCGCCAGGCGCCGATGCCGGTCTGTTCTCCACCAACTTTCCCGCCCGCGGTTGGCTCTCGTACGACAAACTGCGCGCGCATCGGCCTGATCTGATCATGGTCAATCTCACCGGCCGACGTGACGGCGGCTCCGAAGTTGACTATACCGTGAACCCGCAACTCGGCATCCCGCACATCACCGGATCGAGTGAAGACGCCACGCCAGTGAACCATGTTTTCCCCGCGTGGGATGCAATTGCAGGTCACCAGATTGCGTTGGCGCTGTTGGCCGCCGAACGTCATCGCACGCGGACCGGCCACGGACAGCTGGTGTCACTGGCGCTCAAGGATGTGGGCTTGGCGATGCTCGGACATCTCGGATTCATAGGCGAGATTCTGCACGGCCATCCCGATCGCGCACGCTACGGCAACTACCTGTACGGCGCGTTCGGACGGGATTTTGTCACCAGCGACGGCGAACGTGTGATGGTGGTGGGACTCACCGACGCGCAGTGGATGACGCTCTGTTCGGCCACGGCTTCGGGCAGTGTGATGACAGCGATCGGTGCCAAGCTGCATCTCGATCTCAAAAACGAAGGCAACCGCTTCCGCGCCCGCCATGAGATCGCGGCGGAGCTCGAACCGTGGTTTGCCCGTCGCACGCTGGCTGAAGTGGCCGAGGCGTTTACCGAACATCGCGTCACGTGGGCACCGTATCGAACGGTGCGGCAGGCATTGCGTGATGATCCCGATCTGTCCACCGCCAATCCAATGTTCCATGCGCTAATCCAACCAGGCGTGGGTGAAGTGCTCGCGGCCGGTTCGCCACTCGTGTTTGGCGATGTCCCGCGCGTTGCGGTCCAACCCGCGCCCAGGCTGGGCCAACACACCGATGAAATTTTGCTTGCACTGGCCGGTGTCAGTGAAGCAGAACTCGGTCGGTTGCATGACGATGGTGTGGTGGCGGGTCCAGACAAACTTTAACCATGATCAGTTCAGGAGCTCACGCGTGAAGCTGCCGTTAAACTTTTACAAACCGCTGGCGATTGGTGCACCCGCGCCGCTGCGCGCGCTCCCTGTGCGCCCCGAGCGCATGATACATTTCTTCCCGCCGCACATTGAGAAGATTCGCGCGCGCGTGCCGGAGATGATCCAGCAGGTTGATGTGCTCTGCGGTAATCTCGAAGACGCCATTCCGGTTGAAGACAAGGCGGCGGCGCGCGCCGGTTTCATTGAGGTCGCCAACGACAATACGTTTGGCACCACCGCGCTTTGGGTGCGTGTGAACTGTCTCAACTCGCCGTGGTTTCTTGATGATCTGGAACAGATTGTGCGCGACGCCGGCAACAAGCTTGACGTGTTCATGATTCCGAAGGTGGAAGGTCCGTGGGACATCCACTTTGTGGACCAGTATCTGGCGTTGCTTGAAGCACGGTATTCCATCACGAAACCGATTCTCATTCACGCCCTGCTCGAAACTGCCGAAGGCGTGAAGAACGTGGAGCAGATAGCCGGCGCCAGCCCACGCATGCACGGCATGAGCCTGGGACCCGCCGATCTGGCCGCATCGCGCGGCATGAAGACCACACGAGTGGGTGGCGGACACCCGTTTTATGGCGTGCTCTCCGATCCCGGCGCCGCCGACGCACCGCGCACGTTTGTGCAGCAGGATTTGTGGCACTACACCGTGGCGCGCATGGTGGACGCGTGTGTGTCACACGGCATTCGCGCGTTCTACGGACCGTTTGGCGACATCAGGGACGAATACGGATGCGAAGCGCAGTTTCGCAATGCGTTTGTCATGGGATGCACGGGGGCGTGGTCGCTGGCGCCCAATCAGATCGCGATTGCCCGTCGTGTGTTCAGCCCCGCAGCCGCCGAAGTACTGTTTGCCAAGCGCATTCTCGAAGCCATGCCCAACGGCAGCGGGGT
>JBBRDJ010000259.1:0-2293 GCA_038203945.1 Gemmatimonadales bacterium | reverse complement strand
CCGCGCGAGCTGTTTCACGAAGACGGATCGGCGGCGCTCAACGCGGAAGGCTTCGCCGAACTCGTGGAAGCGCATCTCACGCATCATTTCCGCGTGGCGCGCAAGGTGTCGCTGCTCGACAATGTGCGGTTGGTGCTGGTCACGCCCGATGTGCCGGTGCATCCCACGCACGCCGAGTTCGCGCTGGCGAACTTTATCAAGACCACGCTGCACGCACTCACCGCCACGCTGGGTGTTGAGAATGAGCGATTGGTGCACAACGTGCCGGTCAATCAGATCAACCTGACGCGTCGGGTGCGGTCTGAAGAGCCGCGCGATTCGCGGGAGCAGGCGGAAGAGCAGGAGCGGTTTGCCCACGCCGTACTGCTGGCCAGCGCGCCGTTGCCGGACCAGGAAGACAGCCGGTACCGCTCGCGGATTTACCGAGGACTCGCGATTACGGTGTAGCGCTCGCGATTTGCCGGGGACACTCCGCAGACTTGCGGTCACGGTCTGCCGCGGGCGTTCCCCGTCGGCACGGCAGTTCGTTACTTTGA
The DNA here is from genome assembly GCA_038203945.1 of Gemmatimonadales bacterium. Lineage (GTDB taxonomy): Bacteria > Gemmatimonadota > Gemmatimonadetes > Gemmatimonadales > Gemmatimonadaceae > JAABRT01. Next base: position 1,757 of record JBBRDJ010000259.1, on the reverse strand, counting down.
GCGCATGACTGATGTCGTCGCACTCGCATCTGAACTTCTTTCCATCGACTCATCCACCGGCCGCGAACGCGAGGCGGTGGATGTGGTCGGTCGCTGGCTCGTAGCCCGGGGGTGGAATGTCACCCTGCAGGAAGTCGAGCCCGGTCGCAGCAATGTGTGGGCTACCCGCGCCGGCGGTGGCGTGACATTGTCTACGCATCTCGATACCGTGCCTCCCTACATCGCACCGCGCATTGATCACGGTCGCCTGTACGGGCGCGGCGCCTGTGATGCCAAGGGAATCGCCGCCGCCATGCTCGTCGCGGCCCAACAGCTTGCTGAGCGCGGTGAAGAACGCGTGGACCTGCTCTTTGTCGTGGGCGAAGAGAAGGGATCACCGGGGGCGCGCGCGGCCAACCGCCTGCCCGCTACCAGCCGCTGGCTCGTGAACGGTGAACCAACGCAGAGCCGCTTGGCCTCCGGCGCCAAGGGAGCACAGCGCGTGATCGTGCGTGTGCGTGGTCGTGAGGCGCATTCGGCGTATCCCGAGTTTGGCGCCAGCGCGCTCGACCCCTTGCTGGCGCTCTTGCCGCAGGTGCGTGATTTGGCTCTGCCCATCGATGACGTGCTCGGCGCCACCACGTGCAACATCGGCGTGCTGCGGGCGGGCACCGAAGCGAACGTCATTCCGGGTTTGGCTGAAGCTGAAATCATGATTCGCCTGGTGGGCGATGTTGCCCCCGTACGCGAAGTGTTTGAGGCATGGGCTCGGGGGCAAGCGGAACTCGAGTGGGGTTCGCACATTCCGGCACAGCGCTTCCACGTGATCGATGGATTCGATGTGGCGCCGGTGGCATTTACCTCGGACATTCCGCTGCTTGACCGCTGGGGTACGCCGCTGCTTTTCGGACCGGGTTCCATTCACGTGGCGCACACGCCCGAAGAACACATTGCCGTTGACGAGCTGCGTGATGCGGTCGACAGCTACGCGCGCATCGTGCGAGAGCTGCTGGCCACATGATGCACGAGCAGCGTATTCCGGTTGCCGTGCTCGGTGCCACTGGTGCAGTGGGGCAGGCGTTTATTCGACACTTGCACAATCATCCGTGGTTTGTGATTCAGGAAGTCGCCGCGTCGGAGCGCTCTGCAGGTCGTCGCTATGTCGATGCGGCGCGGTGGCTCGAGGGTGCGCTTGATCAAACGGTTGCCAACCTGATCGTACTCCCGTGCACTCCCGAAGCCGTCACGGCACCGATTGTGTTTTCCGCGCTCGATGCTGGTGTCGCCGGTGACGTTGAGGCCGCATTTGCACGCGACGGTCGGCTGGTGTTGTCAAACGCGAAGAACTTTCGGATGGAAGACGACGTGCCGTTGGTGATTCCCGAGGTGAACGGAGACCATCTGGCATTGCTTCCGGCGCAACAGCGATCGCGTGGTTGGACGGGCGCGATCATTACCAACGCCAACTGTGCAGCCACGGTGATCGCATCAGCGCTCGCACCGTTGCACGAAGCATACACGGTGCAAACCATCATGGCCGTGACCATGCAGGCAATCTCCGGCGCCGGATATCCCGGCGTGCCATCGCTCGACATTCTCGGCAACGTCATCCCCTACATCGGCGACGAAGAAGCCAAGATTGAGCAAGAGCTGGGCAAGTTGCTCGGCCAACGCGTGAACAATCGCATTGAGTTGGCGGAGTTCGCGGTCAGTGCGCACGCCAATCGTGTAGCGGTTGAGCACGGGCATACCGTATGTCTGTCGGTGGGCTTTGCCAA
>JBBRDJ010000258.1:0-2302 GCA_038203945.1 Gemmatimonadales bacterium | reverse complement strand
ATGCAGCACCGCATCTCGCACCGTTATCACTCCCTGAACAAAAGTGTGCAGCCACGCCGTACGCGCGGCAATACCATACATTGCAGCCTCACCCACCAATCGGAAACCACCTGCTGTTGATCACAGAAAATCCGCTGTTCTACACAGCCGTCGGTCGCGCGGCGATCTTGAGTGGCGTCTTCCTGCTGGTTGGCGCGGCTGCCACAACCTGGCTGGCGCCAATGCGTGCCATCAGACGGCCGCTGTGGCTTGCCGCACTGTCGTTGCTGCTCGGCCTGGCCTCGCAAGCAGTGGGACAGCTGATGAACTTTGACGCGTTCGCGCCGGACGCCGAGCCGCTGGGCGACTTGGTCGCTATCATCGCAACCACGTCGTGGGCTCAATCGCGAGCGGCGCTTACGGTGCTCGTAGTCATGATTGGTGTGGGCGCTGCACTGAACGGACGTTGGCTTGATTTCGTTGCACGCAGCACCGCGATGGCAGCGCTGTGCACACTGCCATTTCTCGGTCACGCCGCGTCGGCCGAACCGGCGTGGCTGTCGCTGCCACTCGCCGTTGTGCATGCGCTCGCGGCCAGTGTGTGGATTGGCACGCTCGCGCTGCTCGGCCCCGCATGGTGGAACGATGTGCAGGCCGCAGTGCAACGGCTGCCGCACTACGGTCGCACCGCGCTTTTTGCGGCACCAGTGGCGGTGTTGAGCGGTGGCGTGACTGCGTGGACGCGTCTCGAATCACCAATGCAGTTGCTGAGCACCGATTACGGTCGATTGCTCACCATCAAAACCATACTGGTGCTATCCGTGCTGGCACTCGGCGCACGGCATCATCGCCAACTCACACGGTATTCGGGTGCGAGTTTACTCGGCGCGGACCGCGTGCAGCTGGTACGCCGCACGTTGCAGCTTGAGGTTGTACTGGCGGTGATCGTGCTGCTGCTCACCGGCTGGCTTGGTGAAAGCGCGCCACCGACGCTGGACTAACCGCCGATCGGACGCACGACAAACGGTGCGTCCAGCGTTGTCCCGTCGCTCAGCAACACGCGTACGGTCACTGTCTCTCCCGCGCTCAGTGCGCGTTTCAGCGTGCGCACCATGAAGTGTTTCCCACCGGGTGCGAACACCACCGAATCGCCAGCCGGAATACTGAGCGACATTTGTGGTTCCATATGCACCATGCCGTCATGCTGCACACTCTCGTGCACTTCCACCGTGTCGGCTACGACGCTGGTTGCGCCTATAATGCTGACACTATCGGCACGCGTGTTGTAGATCACCGCGTACGCTCCCGTAGTCGCACCGGCGGCACCGGCACGCATCCATGCCTGCCCCAACCACACGGAATCACGCGGCATCGGAGCCAGCGACGCACTCACCACGCCAGGCATGGTTGTGGAATCATTGGCGGCGACGTTGGCCGCAGATGTGCTGTTTGCAGATGTGCGGTCTGCACCGCTATTGCAACCCACCAGTGGTAAGCAAACCAACAATAGCGCAACCACGGAGTTTCGCTTTACGCTACGGCGAATCCAGCGCGCAATCAACATGGCGCCGATCAACATGAGCACCGCCGGCACCACAAATGCGGTTGCACCAAAGCCCGTAAACTCGGGTGAACCACGAATGTCCGACCCGTAGTCCACCGCGAGCGCGCTCGTTATTTGCGCTGGTGTCTCGCCGTTCTCGAAGCGCACGGCAATGGCCTTGCGCAGCGAATCGGCTTGTGGGCTCGGACAGCTCGCCAGTGAGAGGCCCGGACAGTACGGGCTCATGAGGTCCCGATACAACGCACCCAGCGCCGCGGGGCGCTCGACACCGATCACCACGGAGTCCAGCGATCGTGCGCCACCGGACGAAATTTGAATAACCACGTGTGTTTGGCCATGCAAAAGGTTCAACACGAACCTTAGGCAGACACGGCGTCGCGTACAAGCGGCTGATGCGCGCCATCGCCAGTCAAAGCGCCAGGCAACGTGCCGGACGACCGCCCAAGCCACGCGCGAGGCCGCGCACGAGACCAAGCGCTAGGCCACGCGCTAGGCCACGCGCTAGGCCACGCGCTACGCCACGCGCCGACTCGGTTGCTGCATCGGTGCCAGCATTTCTTCGGCCCACGTCAATGCGCCAGCGTAGGCGTCACCAATGATCTCAGGATCAATTCCCATTTCCCGCGCCACTTCGCTCGCGCTCTCAAACATGCCCAGCTCATACGATTCGGCAAAGATCAGCGCGTTGGCGTACGGCCCGGTCCGCTCGATCAGCGCTTCCTTGGCGTCGTCGGCCAGAGCAACGCGCGACAGCAGCTC
>JBBRDJ010000257.1:0-2305 GCA_038203945.1 Gemmatimonadales bacterium | reverse complement strand
TACGGGTGCCGGGAGGATGGCCGGACGACCGATGGCCTCTCCGACCTGGCGTGCGTATTCGGCGTTGGTGACCGCTTCGGGAGCAACGAGATTCACCGGTCCGCGCAACCGCTCGTCCATGAGGCAGTGATGAATCGCGCCGACTTCATCGTCGAGTGCGATCGGGCTCATGTAGTGCGAGCCATCGCCAAGCGGTCCGCCGAGGCCGAGTTGAAAGAGTGGCCACTGCTTGGCCAGTGCCCCGCCGGCTACGCCGGTCACGATACCAGTGCGCAAGTGCACCACCCGGATGCCGGCATCGGACGCGGGGTCGGTGGCGGCTTCCCACGCGCGTGTGACATCGGCCAGAAAATCGTCACCGGACGCACTGGTTTCATCGAGCAGCGTGTCACCACGATGAGCGCCGTAAAACCCGATCGCGCTACCCGAAAGCAACACGCGAGGTTTGCGCGCCAAGCCCGTCAGAGTGCGCGCCAGCAGTGAGGTACCAAGCACACGACTGTCGCGAATCGCGGCGCGATGTTCCGGTGTCCATCGCTCGGCGATCGGTGCGCCGGCCAGGTGAATCACCGCATCCACGCCTTCGAGTGAAGACGCATCGAGCTCGCCGCGCATGGGATCCCACGAGATATCGACTTCACCCGCGCGCACCGGGCCGCGACTTATGCGCAACACAGTATGTCCTCCGGTCTGTAAAAACGCGCACAGCGCCGTACCCACAAAACCAGTTGCGCCGGTCACGGCGATGGTCATACGCTCCCGATCGGCAAAGGCGGCGTGTCGAGCGAGATCGTGTGCCAGCACCGCATGCCGATAGCGGAACGTGCGCTCCAATGTGTCCCGCACAAACCAGCCCCCGAAGAAGTCGCCCAGCCCTTTTAGCGGGAGCGCGTACTCCAATGCGTCGCGCAGTGCACTATGACCGGCTGTGGTCTCCGAAAAGGCGTGGGTGTGAATCCACCGGGCAAAGGGTCCGCCCTGCATTTCGTCAACGAACTGCGCATCTTGCTGAAAGTCGCGATGCACGACGCGCCAGGTGGTGGGAACGCCCATTGTTTTGACCTGGAGCGTGACCGTAGCGCCATCGCGAATGCCTCCGCTCCGCGCCAGCACGCGCACGTCTTGCCAGGGTGGCGAAAGGCGCTCGAAGGCGGCCGGCCGCTCGTGCCACGCGAAGAGCTCGCTCACCGCAACAGGAGCGTGCAAAGTCCGAACAAAGTGTTGAGTAGTCACATCAGATCAACACCAAGGCCTGACAGGCGTTCCGCGAGGACACTACTTAAACAGCACAGCCTGCCTTCCGGTGTCGCTCGCTGGCGGGACAGCCGACCGCAATGGGGAACGTCGCTAGGTTACATCACGACTTCCGTTCTGGACCGACCCCAGGCGACCCCCCGCGCGGATATGCAATGAGCAACGAACAGCACCCGATCACTGACGCATCTGCGCGACTCGCCGAAGCGCATCGTCGCACGGATGCGCTGTCCGTGTATTCGCGTCGCGTGGCGCATGACCTGAGCAACTTCCTGACGGTCATCCGCACGTACAGCGAGTTGCTCCACTCTGAATTGCCGGCGGATCATGCCAGCCGCGCCGACCTCAACGAAATCACCCAGGCAGCAGACGCCACTGTTGTTTACGTGCAACGCGTTTCCGCGTTCAGTCGAGCGCTGAGTTCCAAAGTCGGACCGCTCGCGTTGCATGATCTCCTGGCCAACGCGATCCAGCAGGCCGATGGCAGTGCGCTCGCTCCGATTGCACTCGAAGCGCACGCACATTGCACAGTGACCGGATCGGCGGCGTTTGTTGGCGCGGCCCTTCAGGAGCTGCTCACCAATGCGCGGGAGGCTTCGCCATCAGGCGCAGTCGTGACTGTGCGTACCAGGCAATCAACATTGGACACGCCGCTTGTCGACAACGGCGTGCCGATAGAGGCCGGCGCCTGGGCGGTGGTGGAAATCCTTGATAGCGGCGATGGTGTGCCGGAGACAATCGCGGAAAATGTTTTTGATCCGTTTGTCACCGGCAAATCAGGCGTACGAGGCGCCGGATTGGGCCTGGGCATTGCACGCGCTGCGGCCTGGGCGGCGGGCGGACAGCTCATTCTCGGCCGAGAGGGCGAGCACACGGTGGCCAGGTTGTATCTTCCGGTTGAGACGCAGGCGTGATTATATCAACGCGGCTTCGCGACCAAGCGCTTGCAGGAGTCCATCGGCAATATCATCCAGCGGCAAGACGGCGCACGCGGCGTTGAGGTTCACCGCTTCGCGCGGCATGCCCCACACCACAGATGTCGCTTCATCCT
>JBBRDJ010000256.1:0-2341 GCA_038203945.1 Gemmatimonadales bacterium | reverse complement strand
GCACGGTCGATGAAATGCTGGCCCGCGTCGATGCGATCGATGAGGCAGCAGTGGCAGACGTTGCCGCTGAGTATTTTGATCCGTCGCACATGACACTTGTCAGTCACGGCCCCAAGGCTGTGCGCTGATTCAACACTCCCCCTTTTGTCACCATAGCCATGCGTGTCGGCGTACCCAGCGAAATCAAGACCAACGAAAATCGTGTTGCCCTTGTACCGGCCGGCGCAGAAGCGCTGGTAACCGCAGGTCACGAGGTGTTCATTCAGGACGGCGCCGGCATCGGCAGCGGGTTTGAAAACGTCGATTACGAAGCCGTCGGCGCGACGATCGTACCCGACGCGGCAACAGCGTGGGGAAACGCCGATCTGTTGCTCAAGGTCAAGGAGCCGATCGCGTCGGAATGGCAGTATTTGCACAAGGATCTCACGCTCTTTACGTATCTGCACTTTGCCGCCGACGAAGCGCTCACGCGTGCGCATCTCGAAAGCGGTGCCACGTGCATTGCGTATGAAACGGTGGAGTTGCCGTCGCGCGAGTTGCCGCTGCTTACGCCCATGTCTGAAGTGGCGGGTCGCATGGCGGTGCAGCAGGGTGCCAAGTATCTCGAGAAGTTGTTTGGCGGGCGCGGTGTATTGCTGGGCGGTGTGCCGGGCGTTGTGCCGGGCAAGGTGGTGATTCTGGGCGGCGGTGTCGTGGGCACGAACGCGGCCAAGATGGCGGCCGGTTTGGGTGCGCAAACCGTCATCCTCGATCTGTCATTGGAGCGGTTGCGGTACCTGAGCGATGTGATGCCGGCCAACGTGCAGCTCGTGCACAGCAACCGTCACAACATCCTGGAGCAGATCAGCACCGCTGATCTCGTGATTGGAGGCGTGCTGATTGCTGGTGCGCGCGCGCCTCGTCTGATACGACGTGAAGATTTGGCACGCATGTACAACGGGTCGGTGATTGTGGACGTGGCCGTGGATCAGGGCGGCTGTGTGGAGACCATCCATCCCACCACGCATGAAAACCCAACCTATGTCGTGGACGGCGTGATTCATTACGGCGTGGCCAACATGCCCGGTGCGGTGCCGCGCACGTCTACCTTGGCGCTCACCAACGCAACGATGCCGTATGCGGTGCAGTTGGCGAACAAGGGTTGGAAGGCGGCGCTGCGTGACAATGCGGCGCTGCGGAAGGGGCTCAATATGACGGGTGGTGTCGCCACGTATCAAGCGGTGGCGGATTCGTTCGGTTTGCCGTATCAGGAAGCAGAACTTTTTCTCGGCTCGTAAAGTCTGCAGCGGTGCACTGCCGGCGATACTGTTGTGAGGCGATAGCCAAATGGCTATCATGGTTGCATGTCTACCACCGCTGCCACCTTGCTTCGCACGGCACGCCAGCGCGCGGGCCTGTCACAACGCAGGCTCGCGGAGCGGGCCGGTACGAGTCAGTCTGTGATTGCCCGCATTGAACTGGGTGAGACATCGCCGTCGTGGGAGACACTTGAACGGTTGCTCGCGGCCGCGGGATTCGAGTTGCAGGTGAGCCTCTCTGCAAAACCGGTGGAGAACTCTCACATGCTCGCTGACGTTCAGCGCATCCTCAGTCTTTCGCCGGCGGATCGTCTGGCTGAAGTGGCGAACGTCAGTCGTTTCGACGCGCTGGTGAAGCGTGCATAGCGCGGCACCGTTTGATCCGACGCGTATTTTTGAAATGCTCGCTCGGCATGACGTTGCGTTTGTGTTGGTGGGGGCGCTGGCTGCACGACTGCAGGGTTTCCCGCGAATGACGGCTGACGCTGACATCACACCAGAAGCGTCGCCGGAAAACCTCGATCGACTTGCCGCTGCGCTTCGGGCGTTGAACGCCCGGGTATTCACGGATGGTGTGCCGGAGGGGCTGGTGTTCGACTGCTCCAGAGCATCGCTGCAGCGCAGCGAGCTTTGGAATCTTGTCACTGACGCTGGCCGTATAGACCTCATCTTTCGCCCCGCGGGGTCCACGGGCTACGATGACCTTCGTGCGGGGGCGGTACGCTACGACATCAATGGCAGCGCGCTGCACGCGGCATCGCTGTCTGTCATTCTACGACTCAAGATTGCTTCTGATCGACCGCAGGACCGACAGGATGTAATCATCATTCGGGAGATGCTTGATGCGAAGCTTTAACCTGTTGCGCGCGCATTGCAACGACGTCCGTTGGGCTGGGCTTCCGGGTTCGGTAGCGTGTTGCTCACCTAAGTACGCAACCGTCTGTGCATCGCACAGTCGTTGCGTGTAACTGGTTCGGGCGCGCAGGCGTGTTCAACTCTTGGCATCCACCGGATGTGATCGATCATGCTGCGGAAAGTCATTC
>JBBRDJ010000255.1:0-2398 GCA_038203945.1 Gemmatimonadales bacterium | reverse complement strand
ACCGCCGACGGCGTGCTCTACACGCGCTATGCCAACACCCCCAACGCACAGGTCGTGCAGCGCCGCATTGCGCTGCTCGAAGGCGCGGAATCTTCACTGGTGCTCTCCAGCGGCATGGGCGCAACATCGTGCACGATGCTTTCGCTGCTGCGACCGGGCGACCATCTTGTGACCAGCAACTGGATTTACGGCGGCACGCGAAAGCTGTTTGATCAGGAGCTGCCGGCGATGGGGGTCACCGTGACGTCGGTCGACCCTTCGGAATCACGCGGATGGCGTCGTGCGATCACCAAACAAACCCGCGTAATTTTTCTCGAGTCGCCGGTCAATCCCACCACACGTGTCCTCGATATGCGTCCGCTCACAGCGCTGGCGCGTGAGTTCGGGATTGCGCTGGTCGTTGACGCCACGTTCGCCAGCCCGATCAACTTCCGTCCGCTGGAGCACGGCGCCGACGTAGTGATTCACAGTGCCACCAAGTACCTCAACGGTCACCACGACATTCTGGCCGGTGTTGTGAGCGGCGCCGAGTCGGTGGTGGACGAAGTGCGTCAGAAGATGATGGTGTGGGGCCAGGCACCCGATCCGTTTGCGCTCTGGCTGCTCGAACGCGGACTCAAAACGCTGGACGTCCGGGTGCGGCGACAGAATGAGTCGGCCATGCGCGTCGCCGAATGGGCCCAGTCGCATGCAGGCGTTACGCGCGTGCACTACCCCGGACTGGCGTCACATCCAGATCACGCGTTGGCACGCGAAACGCTGGACGGATTTGGAGGCATGCTGGCCCTCGAACTCTCCGCCGGTGGCGACGCCACGCCGCAGGTGCTCTCGCGTCTGCAGTTGATCACCCATGCGCCAAGCCTCGGCGGTGTCGATTCACTCGTGAGTGAACCGCGCTACACCTCGCACGCGCACATGACCTCAGACGCGCGAGCAGCCATTGGTATTCCGGACGGATTTCTGCGCTTCAGCATTGGGCTCGAAGATGCCGACGATCTGATCGCGGATCTCACACACGCGCTGGCCTGATCGACATGTCAGGTGTGCTACGGCTCGACGCCGTGACCAAGGAGTATCCACGTACCGGCGTAGCCCTGCAGAACGTGTCATTTACAGTGGATAAAGGCGAGTTCCTGTTCCTCACCGGTCCCAGCGGATCCGGCAAGAGCACGTTGCTCAAACTGCTGTCGTTTGCCGAGCGTCCAACAGCCGGCGAAGTGAAGGTAAGTGGGTTCTCGTCGGCGACATTGCGCGACCGGGACATTCCGCAGCTCCGTCGCCGGCTGGGCATTGTGTTTCAGGACTTTCGTCTGCTGACCGATCGCACCGTCGAAGCGAATATCGCGTTCGCACTGGAGGTCACCGGAACACCGGCTGCTTCCATTGGCGGAAAAGTGGGACGACTACTCACGCAGGTCGGACTGGCGTCAAAGGCCACCGCAATGCCGCACGAACTCTCGGGCGGCGAGCAACAGCGCGTAGCCATTGCGCGCGCACTGGCCAACGATCCGTTCCTGCTGCTCGCCGACGAGCCCTCGGGCAATCTCGATGAACGCGCCACGCGCGGGATTCTGCAGTTGCTGCGGGAAATCAACGCGCTGGGCACAGCCGTGATCATGGCCACGCACGATCTGTCGCTCATCATGCGCAGTGGCTATCGCTACCTGGAGCTGGAGCGCGGCACCCTGCACTACGACGGCACCGATGCGCGCACGCTCTCGAGGCACCAATGAGACTCGCCTTCCGCGAGGCCTTGCTGGCGTTTCGCCGTACGCCACTCATGAGCATGCTGGGCATCACCACCATCGCGTTCTCACTGTTTGCGTTCGGCTTGTTCGGGTTGGTCGCTCTCAACATTCGAGAGGCGTTGCGCATGGTGGAAGATCGCGTGGAAGTGCGCGCATTCCTGGTTGACGGCACAACAGAAGACGCCATTGCCACCGTGCTGGGTGACGTTGGCGCCTTTCCGGAAGTTCGTGAAGTGGGCTATGTCAGTCCCGACTCCGCGTTGGCTCGTTCGCGCGAAGAATTGGCCGAGTTTCGCGATGTATTTGACGCATCCGTACTGCCAGCTTCGCTTGAGATTCGACTGCGTGAAGGCTTCCGTGATCCGGTCACGGTGCAGGCACTGGCCGATCGTATTGCGACGTACCCATTCGTTGATGACGTGCGCTTTGGTCAGGAGTGGGTGGCCAAGCTCTATCGAGTGCGTACGCTATCCGTTCTCGCCGGCACCGGACTGGGCATCGTATTTGCGCTCGTTGCCGTGCTGATTATCGGCAGCACCATTCGCATGGCCGTGCTGGCCCGGGCTCGCGAGATTGAAGTGATGCGATTGGTTGGCGCAACCAACGCGTTTGTGCGCATGCCGTTTCTCATTGAAGGTGTGCTCAAGGGT
>JBBRDJ010000254.1:0-2409 GCA_038203945.1 Gemmatimonadales bacterium | reverse complement strand
GGGCCGCTCGTGCGCGCAGCCTTGTTGTATGGTGCATCGTCGCTAGCTCCTGTTCCCGCTGTTGATATCATTGCGTTCCTCGACGATCCCTCGCCCGACGTCTCCTTCGCCGCTGCGTACTCGCTGGTGCGACCACGCGTGTTGGCGGCAACGCGTTCGCTGCTCACAAAAACTTCGCACCCCAGTGCGATGGTGCGAACGCAGGTTGCACTGGCCGCTGCCTACAACATGACCGGCGACACTCTCGCCACAAGAGCACTCAGCGTACTGGAGCAACTGCGCCGCGACACCAGTCTGCATGTGCGTGTTCAGGTGGTGCGATCACTCGCCACCCACGTGGTGCGAAACGCGCCAACCAACGCGCGTGACAACGACGCCGTGCCGCCACCTGCTATTGCTGATTCACTTCTTGCAGCTGTACGTGCACACGTCCTTGCCGCACTCGGTGATTCCGCGCCGGCCGTTCGCGTAACCGCCGCCGAGGCGCTCAGCGCGCTGCGCATTACCGATTCCACCCAATGGTCGAGCGCCTTCGCCGCCGACACAACCTACATGGTGCAGCGCGCTGTACTCACCAACGCACTGCGCGTGGGTTTTTTGCAACATGAACTCGAGGCATGGCAATCGCACCCCGACGAGTGGCGCCGCGTCGCTTCGCTTGAGTTGCAGCCAACGGGCAGCGGTGCCCTATCGCCTGCCGAACGCACGCTGTGGGCTCGAACCGACAGTTCGCCGCGCCTTCGAGCCCTGGCGGTGAGCGCGCTCACCCCAGGCAGTACAGTACCCGCCGTGCGTGATACCATCCGGCAGTTTCTCGGTGATGCATCACCGTTTGTCCGCGCGGCCGCGCTCAACGCGCTGGCGCTCAGAGCCACGGCCGCCGATCTGCCTATTGCGATGGTTCGCTACGCCACCGACAGTGGGCCGCAGTCTCACGCTGTCCGTACAGCCGCGCTGCGTCTCATCACCTCGGTCTGGCAACGTGACAGCGCGGCGGTGTCACCGACCGTTCAGGCGCAGTTGGCAACTCTCAAGCCGCCAGCGGATCCGCGTGCACGTCGGAGTGTATCTGCCGTAACGCCACTGTCCGCCTGGGCCACGCTCCCGTCGGCCACAACCGCGTCCGCCTATCGAGCGATTGCTGATCGATGGCTGGATCCGGCGCGCGCTGTGCCTACCGCGATCTTGCGCACATCGCGCGGCGATATCACTCTTGAGCTGCTTGCAGCGGACGCGCCTTTGACGGTACAAAACTTTGTCAGCCTGGCCGAGTCAGGCTACTTCAACGGCACACGCTTTCATCGCGTGATCCCGAACTTCGTTGCCCAGGACGGTGACCCCACCGGCACCGGGTCAGGTGGTCCGGGCACCAGCATTCGCGACGAACTCAACCGGCATCGCTACGCACGCGGCGCAGTGGGGATGGCGCTCTCCGGCCCTGACACGGGCGGGAGCCAATACTTTTTCACAATCACGCCCCAGCCGCACCTTGATGGTGGCTACACCGTGTTTGCCCGTGTTCGAAGCGGTCTCGATGTCATGGATCGCGTGCTGCAGGGTGATTCCATATTAACGGTGATTGTGCAGTGAGTCTTGTTCCGCGACGCAGCCTGCGACTGCTGTTGGCGCTGGTGCCGCTCGTGGCGGCTGCCTGCGCGCCCCGGGCGCGTGCACTCACCGGAGTGGAAGCGCGGCGCGAACTGCCACCCGCCGAACTGCCTGCGTCCCCCCAGCTCATCCGCTTTAGCTGGACGTATGCCGACGAGACGTTCGATGTGAAGGGAGACGGTGTCGTGCGATCCGGTCCACCTGATCGCGCCCGCCTCGATCTGTTTATTGCCAATGGTTACGGTAACGGGATGGCGATTCTCGATGGCGACTCGCTCTTTGTGCCGGGCATTGACCTGATTCGCCGCTTCCTGCCGCCGCCACCGTTGCTGTGGGCCGCACTCGGAAGATTGGCGTTGCCCGCAGGACGCGACACGCTCGTGCGGCAGGATGGTGATACGTTACGTGCAGACATCTTCGGCACGGAAACGGACAAACGTACCTGGCGAGTGCACTTTGCGGGCGACGCGCTCAGGCGGATTGAACGTATTGAAGACGGTCGCGTGGTGGAATGGACCGAACGGGTGCCGGAGGGAAATGGGCAGTTGCGTTTGCGCTACGTGCACACCACCGGACGGCGATCGTTGCTGCTCTCGGTCACGGAAACTCTGAACATTGACGAAGGATTTGATGATGCCATTTGGCGCAAACCGTAGCCGTCGGGCCGCGGTCACGACGCGGCAAGCAAGTGCAGCGGTTCGCCTGCTCGCGTTGGCGCTACCGCTCTCGCTGCTCTCCGGCTGTATGTACGGATTCAGCGGCGGGGCGTTGCCGCGCGATTTGCGCACGGTGGCCGTGCTG
>JBBRDJ010000253.1:0-2452 GCA_038203945.1 Gemmatimonadales bacterium | reverse complement strand
GACCAGCACCAACCGCACATTGTCGAGCAGCGACACCTTGCGCGCCACGCGGAAATGATGCGTGAGATGCGCTTCCACGAGTTCGGCGAAGCCTTCCGCGTTGAGCGCCGCCGATCCGTCTTCGTGAAACAGCTCGCGCGGGAGCGGTGTGAAAGGCGTTGACACCACGGCTGCCGGCGATCCTCCGGCGCGAAGCGCTTCATCCATGCCGGCTTCCAGGTCGTCGCCGATCACGATGCTCTGCACACGTTCGTTGCCCAGTACGATGCGCAGCAGCTCCTTCGTGTGCTCCGCCGCTTCGGCCGTGCGCGTGAGCAACATGATGCGGCCCACGTGGCTGTACTCCAGCGCCATGCGCGCCGCACGCGCGAGATGCGGATAGAGATAGTCACCAATGAGCCAGATCGTTTGTTCGCGCATCTTGGCCACACGTTCCGGCTTGGCGCGGCCAAACAGTTCGCGCTCCGTAATCGTGCGCTCCTGATGCAATCCGCCGGACGGTTGAAACGTTTCGCCGGACACGGCGCGGTCGGCCAGGAAGTACACCGTCGCCAACGCTACCTCGAGCTCACCTGGCATGTTGCGCAAGTGCAGCATGCCGAGCACACCTTTACCAATCTTTTTTGCTTCGCGCTGAATGTCGTTCTTCACGAGGAACGGCTCAGGCGGTTGCGGTAGTGCGAGCACCCACTCATCGCCGTACGACGCACCACCATCAGCGAGGTCGAGAAAACGGCCTGACAAGCGCAACCGCGCGACCAGTCGCTGCGCGATGCTGTGCGTCATGAGAAACGAGCCACAGCTGGCCAAGTCATCGTCGGTGGCCAGCGCTTCGGTGCGAATGGACTCCACATACTTCCGGAGGGCTGGCTGTGTGCGATCGTCCGTGGCGATCGTGTCCACATTGTTGGATGACAGCACGCTGAGCACGTCAACCACACTCGCGCCCGTACGCATCGCCTCAACCAACGCCTTGTACACCGCGTTGAGCCGACGATTCTCAAGAATCAACTTGCCGCGCCGCTCGAACAGGCCCGGCTTGCCACCAACCCCGCGCAACCGGTCTCCATCGACCGGTCCGGGTGCGATGGCGTTGATCTGAATCTCCGGGCCCACAAAACGCGCCAGGTTCTCAGTGAGCGCGCGCTGACCAGCCTTGGAGACCGCGTAGTCGGCGCGATTGGGATACGGCACGGCGATGTACTTTTCACCGCCAAAGTACGATGACACGTTGAGTATATACCCACTACCCTGCGCCTTCATCACCGGCACCAGCTTTTCAATGAGCGAGTAGTTGGACACAAGATTGGCGTTGAGCGTGTTGCGCCAATCGGTCACGTTCATGTCTACCACCATCTGCTCGGCACCCGCCACACCGGCGTTGTTCACGAGATAATCCACGCGTCCAAACGCGGCCAGCGTTTCATCAACCGCGCGCTGCAAACTGGCTTCATCGGCAACATCCACATTCGCCACGACCTTCACGCGATCTTCAAAATCGTAATACCCGATGTCTTGCAACTCGGTGGCGATGCCGGCGCGCATTTCCTCGAGCTGATCCGGCCGCCGCGCGACAAGCATCACACGCGCACCGCCAATCGCGAGCAGACGCGCCAACTGCCCGCCAATACCCGCCGATCCACCAGTCACAAGTGCGACCTTGCCCAGATGCAACCCCATCACACTTTCCATCCAGCCAAACGTCGCCTTGCGCGATCCGGTGGCCTGCACAATGGACAGCGGAAGATAAAGATTCACCTGACGAATGCGGCGCGATGTGTACAACAGACGCGCCGTCTGTCCAGCCGCGAACGGGACCTCTTCCGATTCGCGATTACCCCAGCGAACCATCTGATTGGACCACTCTTCAAGCCGACGTTCACCGCTCGCCTGCTGCACCTGCGTTTCGTCGCGCCACACACGGCACAGCTCCTCGACGGCGGCACGCAACACATCAGCATATGCATTACCGGCGCCATCATCACCGTTGGTCATGAACACAACAGTCGGTGACGCACGCAGTTCTTCTTCGACGTCTTTCCAGTACACCGTCAGTGCGCGCGCGAGCAACATTGCGCCGGCGATTTCACCATCGAGAAACGTGGAGACATCACTGTCGGACGCGTCGGTAAACTTTCCGCGAAACCGCCAGGCACCAAACGCCGGCAGGATGATCGCGCCGTTGACCAGCAGCTGCTCTCGGCGCAGCGTGGCGAAGAGTTCGTCCACCGTATTGGGCCGCATGCGATCGAGCAGCATGGGCCGGATGCGCGAGTCTGCAGCGGAAGCGCCAAGGGCTTCCTGGATGGCGCGCACGCCCTCTTCGGAGCCCAATCCGAGCACTACTTCCGCACCGCATTCGGCCTGCACGCGCGCAATCGTCAGTGCGTCCTTGACCTGATCGCCGGCGGCCAGCAACACGCGCACACCATGGCCATCGACCGTGCGCAAC
>JBBRDJ010000252.1:0-2488 GCA_038203945.1 Gemmatimonadales bacterium | reverse complement strand
CCTGCTGGAGCTGATCCCAGAACGGCCCACCAACCGACTCCGGGAAGACATCCCAGATCGTGTTGCCGAGCAGTGCCTCGACGGTGGTGCCAAGCTGTTCGGCCGCCGCGCGGTTCGCGTACCGGTACTGCCAGTTCTTGTTGAACAGCAGGAGCGCCGTCGGTGCATCGTCCATCACGGACAGCGGAAGCGCAAAGAGTGCGGTGGAATCAATCATAGGTATCGCGGAATGAAGGGTCGCGTCGGCGCTGATCTCCCGGCTCCCGCCTGCGTCGTTGAACCCGAAGCACATGAGAGCGCTATAGTATCGATCGCCGCCGACTTATTCGCCAATTTCCAGGTTGGGATATCGTACGGGGCCGAACTACCGCCCGCCGAAGCCTGATGCGCCGACGGCGTGGCGGCCGACACCTCACGCGCTAAGATAGTGGCATCTATCCACCGAGTGAGCGCCATACAGTTGCCTTTCGAACAAAACGTCATCGGCTTGTCGGCGGAGACGCCGGCCGAAAAGGAGATCTGCGCACTGCTGTGCGCGGCTGATGGCCATGAGCTCCGCATGCACGTCACGCTGGAACGGGGTATGGCGTTCGTCGAGATCGGTCCAGAAGACGACGCGCGACGCACGTGAGGCGTTGTTGGCCACCGGCGAACGGTGGCTCACGCATGTCGTGCGCAAGGACAGTCGCACATTCTCCGGCGCGATGCCGGCGTTCGGGGCTTCGGCGGCGCGTGTGCTGAGAGGTGACTACAACGTCTCGCGATGATCAATCGCTGCACACATACGAGGTCGCGTGCTGGTGCCCGAGCGTGAAATCCATCTGTGAAAACAACTGGCGTCGCACGCTGAACGCTTCCAGCTGCTTACGCAGCACGTGATGTGTGATCACACTGTCGGCGCAGAAGTTCACCGGCGATTGCGACGCGATCAGCTTCTCGGCCGCCTCGCGCGTCAGTGCGTACGCATGCGTGCAGTTGTGGTACCCGGCGCGATGGAGCGACGGAGAGAAGGGGCGGGGAAAGAGCCGATCGACGTCCTTGGCGCGCCACCGGTACACATGATCGTGCCACATCGAGTAGACCATGCGATGATACTGCGCGCGAAGGAACGATACAGTGATTCGTTCCTGACCGGTTTGCTGGCTGTTGTCGTCGCAACTCCTTGCACGGCTCCATTCATGGGTGCAGCACTGGGTTACGCGCTCACACAACATGCAGCCATCGGCATGGCCGTGTTCACGTCACTCGGACTCGGCCTGGCGGCTCCATACATCCTGTTTGCCAGCAGCCCGGCGCTGCTGCGCAAGTTGCCGCGTCCCGGACCGTGGCTCGAAACGCTCAAGCAGCTGTTGGCATTTCCGTTGTATGCGACGGTGGTGTGGTTGTTGTGGGTATTGGGACGTCAGGCCGGTACCGACCAGGTGGCGTTGGCGCTGCTGTTCGCCGTTGGGGTCTCGCTGACGGGTTGGATGGCGGGACGTGCGCAGCACGCCGGTCGTGCCCGCAGCAGTTTGGTCGGCCTCGTGTTGCTGCTCGCCACGATCGCGGCCGGGGGCGTAGCGATCGCATCACAGCCGGCCACACCGGTGGGCGTCGCCGCTGCGCCAGCAGGATGGGAGCCATGGTCGGCGGCTCGCGTGGCGTCGGCGCGCGACTCGGGTCGCGTGGTGTTCGTGGACTTTACGGCGGCGTGGTGCCTGAGCTGTCAGGTCAACGAACGCGTAGCATTGCACACTGACGCGGTGGAACGTGCGTTCGTGGATGCGAACGTCGTGCTGCTGCGCGCCGATTGGACCTCGCGCAACGCCGAGATCACGACCGTGCTGGCCTCGTTGGGTCGCAGTGGCGTGCCGCTATACGTGGTCTATCCATCGGGTAGCTCGCGCGCGGCGGAGATTCTGCCGGCTGTACTCACACCGGGTATCGTCATTGGCGCGGTCAAGCGCGCGATGAGCGGTGCAAGGGTGGCTGCGGTGGTATCGCCATAAAAGCGCGATGGTGAATGTCCCCCCGCCGAGACGAGAGCCTGGATGCGCGCGACGCACGACGAGCGGCTGCAGCTCCACCATGCCACACGACTACTGGCCTCGGCCGCGCACGCGCTGCTGCCGCAAGCCGACGATGATAGCCATACATCGCGGCGCGGAGAGCGCACGGGGCAGGCGTTCGAAACGCAGGATCTTGACCACGACGGCCTGCGACTGCGCCTCGTGCGCGATGGCCTTCGCCTCGAGCGGTGGGCGATTCGACGCCGGAAGCGCCGCGCTCCGCGAGGCGCTTGGGCACCTATGCGCGCGGGCGCGCGAGCTGATGGAGCAACTCGCCCGAAAGGCACCCTCGACATCCGACAGCGCATCGACCTCGGGTTGTCTCTCGGCGATGACATCTAAGACGAGCCGTACTACTACATGAACCCGCATCCGTCACCCAAAGTGGGTGCACTCCCGGCGTGGACCGGCCTTGGCCACCGGCACACGGAGAGATTCGT
>JBBRDJ010000251.1:0-2518 GCA_038203945.1 Gemmatimonadales bacterium | reverse complement strand
GCGTTGAACTTGTCAATCTCGTCTGTCTCGCGGGCACGGTTGGCCACCACACCACCCAAACGCACCTTGTAGTTCTTGGCCTTGGCCTGAATCGCCGCGATGATGCGATTCATGGCAAAGATGCTGTCAAAATCGTTGGCGGTCACAATCAGGCAGTAGTGCGCGTGCTGCAACGGCGCGGCGAAACCGCCGCACACGACATCACCCAGCACATCGAAAATCACCACGTCGGTGTCTTCGAGCAAATGATGCTCCTTGAGCAGCTTCACCGTCTGGCCCGTGACATAGCCACCACATCCCGTGCCAGCCGGCGGACCACCCGACTCAATGCACATCACGCCATTGTAGCCCTCGAACATGAAATCTTCCGGGCGCAACTCCTCACCGTGGAAATCCACCGACTCCAGCACGTCGATCACCGTGGGCACCATGCGCTTGGTGAGCGTGAACGTGGAGTCGTGCTTGGGATCGCAGCCAATCTGCAACACGCGCTTGCCAAGTTTGGAGAACGCGGCCGACAGGTTCGACGAGGTGGTGGACTTCCCGATACCTCCTTTTCCGTACACCGCGATCACCAGCGCACCGTCGATCTTTTGATCGCCGTCGAGATGCACCTGCACACTGCCTTCTCCATCACCCACCGAATCCATGATCGGCAGTTTTATTGATGTAGCCACGCTACTCTCCCACAGTGCTTCGCGTACGCGAAGGCTCAGGTAACCGCATAAACGCCTTCGAGACGATCTTCGAGCTCTGCAGCCGCTTCGCGCAGTGCATCGAGGGTCGCATCGTCGGGCGACCAGTACCCTCGGTCGGTCGCCTCCAGCAGACGCTGAGCCATGCCCAGCGCGGCATTGGGATTCGCCTCAGCGAGACGATCCCGCATGGTTTTGTCCAGAATGAACGTATTCGACACTTCTCCGTACACCCACTGCGGCACCGCTTTCGCACCACCGGTGGCCGACCACCCGAGCGTCGTGCACACGTGGCCAGTGAGATTGCGCGCACCTTCGTATCCGTATTCCAACTGCCCCTCGTACCACTTGGGGTTGAGCAACTTGGTGCGACTCTCCAGCTCGACCTGTTCGGTGAGCGTGCGCACTTTGCCTTGCGCACCGGAATAATCGCCCAGGTACACGGCCGGCGTATCGCCACCGCGTTGCTGCGCAATCACACGCG
Organism: Gemmatimonadales bacterium; assembly: GCA_038203945.1. Taxonomy (GTDB): domain Bacteria; phylum Gemmatimonadota; class Gemmatimonadetes; order Gemmatimonadales; family Gemmatimonadaceae; genus JAABRT01. Next base: position 1,339 of record JBBRDJ010000251.1, on the reverse strand, counting down.
TGACACCACCCAGTGATTCCACGTACTGGTCAATGTCCGTAGCGCCCAAATCTACTGAGTCCAAGCCCTGAAACGAGACTTCGGCGGTGGCCAGAATGCGCTTCATGAGCGCTGGCTGCGCCACCGGTCGGCCATTCACGCCGTACGCGAATGATTTGCGCTGGACAAACTGATCGGCCAGTTCGTCTTCGTTCTCCCAGCGACCGGTTTCAATGAGCAGGTTCACGTTTGAACCGTACGCCCCGTCGGCGTTGGAAAACACGCGCAGCGCCGCTTCTTCAAGCGTAGCACCGGTTTCTTCCATGGTGGCCAGTGTGTGCCGGCGAATGAAGTTCATGGAGGGATCTTCATCGGCTTCTGCACACAGCTGACAGGCCTCGGCCAGCAACTTTACCTGCAGTGGCAGCAGATCGCGGAAAATTCCCGACAGCGTGATCACCACATCCACGCGCGCCCGACCGAGCTGCGCCAACGGCAGCAAACGCGCACCGCACAGTCGACCCACCGAATCAAAACGTGGGACCACACCCATGAGCGCCATCACCTGCGCCAGCGGTGCGCCCTCGCTCTTGAGATTGTCCGTACCCCACAGCACCACAGCCACCGTTTCCGGCAACGCACCGGTATCGTCTACATGACGCTTGAGCAATGACTCCGCGCGGACACGGCCCTCCAGCATGGCCATGGCACTCGGAACGCGATACGGATCAAACCCATACAAATTGCGGCCGGTGGGCAACACCGTTGGCATGCGCAGCAAATCACCTCCGGGTGCCGGCGGTACATATCGTGCATCCAGCGCACGCAACAGACCCGGCACTTCGTGATCTTCGCTCAACTTGGGTTCCAGCTCGAGCATGAGCTCCAGGTGCTGCTCCACGGCGCGTTCATCGTGTACACTCTGCCCGGCATCAAGCGCGGCCTGCTTGATCGTGCGCAGTGATTCACGAGCAGTGGCCCCCTGCACCAACCGCTCCACACCCGCGCGTGCGGCCGTCATGCCGGTGCGTCGCTGTTCAGGCGTGGCGTGTGTGCCAGCCATGCACTCTTCCAGTGACGCCAACTCGCGTTCCGGTCGACCACCGCGCGCAATCTCCAACTGCACATCAACTCTCGCTTCGGCGGGCATTCCTTCACCCACCACGTGCAAGCCCAGCGGAATGAGTGTGTATTCCAGTTCGAGCAATCGCTCGCGCAGTTCCGCGACGCGATCGTCCATCTCATCGAGCGACCACGCCGGTTCAACGGGCGCCAGTTCCACAGCCGCCGCCTGCTGCTGCACCAGCGCACGCAGCGTGGCTGCCTCTTCTGACTGCGCCCGATCCAGCTGACGCCACCG
>JBBRDJ010000250.1:0-2542 GCA_038203945.1 Gemmatimonadales bacterium | reverse complement strand
GCGCAACCGTCGTGCGTGAGCACACCGAACAGCCCCAAGTCCTGTGCGTATGCGCTGCCCGTCGGTCGTAGCGGTGTGTTCCGCGCGACGCCAGCGCCGGGTTACCAGTTCATCGGATTCACCGGACCGTGCGTGGAAGGCAGCGGCCCGGTCCCGGTGTGTACGTATCTCGGATTCGGCTTCGTTCGCACCATTCAAGCGTACTTTCAGACGCCGTGATGCGCGTGGATTGCGTAAGCGTGACGTGCAGTGAAATGTCAGTGCGAACGCCCGATACGCAAAACGCCCCGTGTGATCGCGATGATCACACGGGGCGTTCAGCGTGAGTACCAGGTTTTTTGCGTGGTCAGTCTTTCGACAACATGGCGACTTTCAGCTGCAGGGGCTTGTACTCAGGTGCGAGCGCCACTGCGGTGCGATAAAGCGCTTCAGACCCGGCCTTGTCGCCCTTGTCTTCTGCATCGAGTGCCTGACTCATTGCCATGAGGGCTTTGAACTGATTCGGATTCTTCGACGCCGGCAGCGTGGCGCTGGCCGTTTTGAGCGCCGGCAATTTGAGACCGGCGTTGATCTTCTGGCCGAGCTGCATGACCAGATCAAGCAGATTGTCCGCCTTGCCGTTGACTGTTTGTACGTATTCAATCGCCGACGTTTCCGTATTCACCGCGCGGACATCAATGCGCATGTTCTTGTTCGGGTCGATCACAAAACTCCCCATGAGCATATGGCGCGCCCCCAGGGTTTTGCCAAGCTTGATGGCTGTCGCCTTGTCCACACGATCACTGTTCTGCAGATTCTGTTCTTCGAGCAGCGGCTGCAGGCGATCACGCTCCACGACGCGCACGCCGGTGTTCTGCGCAATCTCGTTGATCAGCATCTCCGCCATCCCCTTGCTGAGTGGGGCGTACGCGTCAAAGTCGACCAAGGCACTGTTGGTGAAGTACAGCACGGCAACGGTTGGACGCGAATCGGTAGTCGTGCCTTGCGCCGATAGCGGCATCGCAAGCGCCGTGAGCAGGGCAGGCACGAGTCGGCGGGACCAGCGGGTTGTGCTCGCGGTAAGCATTGAAACACCTCGGTGAGTGGAAGGAACGCATCTTTAACTTTGCGCCGGCGGCGAGAGCCGTCAATGGGACATCCTTTTTATAGCCATGCCCAAGACCTGTCCAGTCTGTTCAACCATCTATCCCGACACCGATGCGTTCTGTCCGAAAGACGGCACAACGCTCCGTACGGATGAGGCCGCCAGCACGCTCGTTGGCAGCGTGATCGCCGATCGCTATCTCGTGAGCAAGCTGCTCGGCGAGGGCGGGATGGGGCAGGTATATCTGGCCGGCCACGTGCGGTTACCGCAGCAGGCGGCCATCAAGGTGCTGCACGCCAGCATGGTGCAAGATCCGGGGGCGGTGGCGCGATTCAATCGTGAAGCGGCCAACGCGGCGCGTATCGAGCACGAGCGTGTGGCGCGTGTGTTCGACTTCGGAGAGACCAGCAATGGGCTGGTGTATCTGGCGATGGAGTTCGTGCCGGGGCGTACGCTCCGGGAGGTGCTCGACGATTCGGGTCGCCTGCCACCGCCGCGCGCGGCCAACATCGTGTATCAGGTGGCCGAGGGACTCGATGCGGCGCACCGGATCAGCATTGTGCACCGCGATCTCAAGCCCGACAACATTCTCGTCATCACCGACGAGCAGGGCACGGATCGCTGCAAAGTGGTGGACTTCGGGATCGCGAAGGCGTTTGACGACAGCGACAGCCGCAAGACACAGCTCACGCAGGCTGGCGCGATCATTGGTACGCCCGAGTTCATGAGCCCGGAGCAAGTGCTCGGCGAGCAGCTCGATGCGCGCAGTGATGTCTACGCGCTTGCGGTGGTGGCGTATCACTTGCTTACAGGTGCGTTGCCGTTCGCTGCATCGACTCCGGAGCGCAGTCTCACGGCGCGATTGATCAGCGATCCGCTGCCGTTACGTGAAAGTGCGCCCGATGTGGCCTGGCCCGACGCACTGCAGGCGGCGTTTGACCGGGCGATGACGCGCGAGCCGGAGACGCGCACGGCATCGGCGTTGGAATTTGCCGAAGAAGTGGTGGCGGCGACGGAGGGGTGGACGGGAACCGCGGTGTTGCGTGGGCGCACGCCGATGTCAACCGCGGCGTTGTCGTCGCCGCGCACGGTGTCGGGGTCGGTGCCGGGTGTGGCGAAGACCGCACCCGTCGCGGCGAAGGGCTCCGCAACGGTAGCCGCGCAGCCCGTGAGCAGCGGGGTGTACACCGCGCCGGCGCCTGCACGCAGTCGCACTCCGTTGATGATCGGTGTGGCGGTTGTGGTGGTGGCCGTGGCGATTGGTGCATTTGTGATGGGCGGCGGTGATGGGGCGACTGCTGTCCCACCGGGAGACGGTGGCACGGGCACCACTGACTCCCTGCCAGCGCAAGCAGTCGCCCTTGGCCAGCCTGAGAGCGGTGGCCAGACCTCAGGTGATGCGATTCCGACGTCTCCCTCAGTTGGCGCGCCGCCGAGCGATCGATCGTCAGGCGCCGC
>JBBRDJ010000249.1:0-2572 GCA_038203945.1 Gemmatimonadales bacterium | reverse complement strand
GGTACTGAAGGCACCGCGGAGCTTCAGTTGGTCTGTGAGCGAATAGCGGGTCGCGAGCTTGCCCGTGGCTGTTCCACCGAAGTCGCTGTAGTTCTCCGCACGCGCTGCGGCCGAGAGCAGCCAGCGGTCGGTCACATCGTTCGAGGCTTCAATGTAGGCACCCACATTACTGCGCGTGTTGGTGCCGGCATCGCCCGGCCGAAAACCGGGGAACACCTGCGAGCCGAGCGCACCCTGACGCCCGGTGTTTGGCCCGTCAATGATCCGGACACCGCCATCGCGATAGGAGTCGGGTTCACCCTCGGTGATGTCGTAACTCTCGTAGCGAAACTCAGCACCCGTTGCGATCTGCAGCGGTCGGCGCAGCCCAACGTTGAAATCGCGCGTGAAGTCGACGTTCGTTGTGCTTTGGGTGAAGCCCAGCTGTCCGGCAAAGAACTGTTGCGGACTCTGCGCCCCCAGCGTGACGTTGGCGGAGTTGGCAATGTCGAACGCAAAGCTGTTGCGACCAGCCACGGTGCTCACATCGTAGCCCCATTTGCCGATGTCACCTTTCACACCGAACGTGCCCGAATAGTCCCAGATCGTTGATGTGATCAACGGGAGGAAACCGCCGGGATACAAGGCGCGCACGGTGCGATCGTCGAGCGGACGACGGAAAAATCCGGCCGCCTCACCATCACGGCGACTCACGCCGACGTTCGAGTAAATCTCTGCTCCGTTGGCGAGCGTGCGGCCGTAGTTCAGGAATCCGGCCAAGTCGCGCACGTCGGCGTCGCCCTGAAGGTGGTTGATCGCGGGCGCGTTGCTGTTGCGCGGATCGCCGGCAAAGAACTGAGTACGCGTGTCGGGAAGCGAGCGATTCGTGGGCGCGCGGTCGCGATACTCCGCGCCCACCGTCAGGAACCCAGGTCCGCCGAAATCGGTGGAATAGCTGCCGGCCAGCTGCAGGACTTGGCCGTCGGTGAGGTTCTCACTGAAGTTCTGCGTTGCTGCGGGTACGTTGGGATTGCCTTCGAGAGTTGTCTGTGTCTGACCGAGCGTGGCTGAGAACTCGGCCGGAGCATTCGTTTTGAGGATGATGTTGATGACGCCGGCGATCGCGTCGGAGCCATACTGCGCGGCAGCACCGTCCCGAAGAATTTCAATCCGGTCGATCATGCTGGCCGGAATGGCATTGAGGTCAACCGCCGCCTGACCGCGCCCGATTGTTCCGTTCACGTTTACCAAGGCGCTCACGTGCCGACGCTTGCCATTCACGAGTACGAGCACCTGGTCGGCGCCCAGTCCGCGCAACGTCGCCGGCCGCACATGGTCGGTGCCGTCGCCAACCGTCGCTCGCGGGAAGTTGAAGGAGGGCGCGATCATCTGAATCATCTGCGCTGTTTCCACGCGTCCCGTAGCCCGAAGTTCGGAAGCGCTCAGCACATCAATGGGGACCGGTGCGTCAAGTACAGTCCGCTCGGCGGTACGCGAACCAAGCACCGCCACGGCGCCGAGCGTGTTGGCCGACTTCAGAAGGGTGAAGTCCTTGGTAATGGTACTGCCGGCCACGATCGTGATCGAGTCGCTCACGAGGGAGTAGCCAACCAGTCGCGCACGTATTTCGTAGCGTCCCGGGCGCAGCGAAATACGATAACTGCCGTCGCCGCGTGTGATCGTTCCGGACTGCGTGCCGGTAATGAACACGGACGCGCCTGCGACAGGCTGTCCGGACTCGGTCACACGCCCGGAGACGGTGCCCACGAGTGATTGCGCCGCGAGAGACGGAGCTGCGGTGAGCGTGAGCAGGATGAAAGTGCGCAGCATCTTCGAGCGGGATTGCATACCTGCATCTCCGGGTGTGAAAGGGTTCATTGTGGCCACAGGAGATACAATGCGGCTTGGCGCAAGGATGCGGAAGAGATGGCGGCGCAGAAAATCAGACCGCATATTTTCGCGTCCGGAGTGTGGTTTCTGCTCCGCTACACCAGCTCGCGCACGGGGTTGCCGTCGCGAGCATCGTGCACGATTTCCCCACCTTCCGGCGCCACAGTGACTCTCGTAATCGACGGACTGTCCAAGACGTATGCCAATGGCGTAAGGGCCCTCTCTGACGTCACGCTGACCATTGCGCCGGGCATGTTTGGTTTGCTCGGACCGAATGGCGCCGGCAAGTCTACGCTGATGCGGACCATTGCCACGTTACAGCCACCCGACAGCGGCTCCATTCGGTTTCGTGATATTGATGTGCTCAAAGATCCGGAACAGTTGCGCGAGGTGTTGGGATACTTGCCGCAAGAGTTTGGACTGTATCCGAACATGCCGGCCGAGTCGATTCTTGATCACTTTGCCACACTCAAGGGCGTGACACACGCTGGTGAACGCCGCGAACTGGTGGCGGCCTTGCTGCAGCAGGTCAATCTGTACGACGTGCGAAAGAAAACGGTGGGTGGTTATTCCGGCGGCATGAAACAACGCCTCGGTATCGCCATCGCGTTGGCGGGCAGTCCCAAGCTGCTGATTGTCGACGAGCCCACGGCGGGGCTCGATCCCACGGAACGCAACCGGTTCCTGAATCTGCTGGCCGACA
>JBBRDJ010000248.1:0-2669 GCA_038203945.1 Gemmatimonadales bacterium | reverse complement strand
CACCGGCCAGCGGAACGCCGCGGTCTGACGTTGCTCTGAACCACCTCAGCTGCGCCTGCGCCATGCGCGGGCTGAACAGCAGTGCCATCAGCACGATCCACCGTGCTGGTCGCGCTCGTTGGACAGCGGACGCTACCGACCGGGCATGCGTACGCGCGGCATACCCAGCCGTCGTAGGACGCCCTGTTTCTTGCGGCGTGTGACAGCGCGCGAACTCACTTGCCGGACCGGTGCTCTCCCACATTATTGAAATGCTTTGCAAGTAGGCGATTAAGCTCAGGCCAGAACATGGCACAGAGAGCAAGAAGAGCTCCGGCGACGGCGAACATCCCGCTAGTCGAGCGAAAAGAGTACAGAAGTAGTGCAGTACGCAACGCCATTGTGCCTCCGACCACTCGCCGACCGGGCAGCCCGACCTTGCCGAACGCGAAGCGCAGGATACCCACTCCCAAAACGCTTGCCACGATCAGGGCCACCGCAGTCAATTGGACTATCGACATCCCGCACCCCCCATCGTTAAGTGCTTCCAAAAACGCACAACAATTCACGTACAGCCGATCACATCGCGTGGGAGACCAAACTCAGATAAGTAACTTCGCTCGACCTGATGCACACGTCAGCGATACGGAACCTGTCAACGAATTTGAGACACCGGATGGTGTTATTTTATTGAGCGTCGTCGCTGGCGACACCGGGTAAGGGTGGGTTGATCCAGGCGGCCGTGGGGAGCGGCCGTGGGGTCGGTGGGCGGCAACCCACTTCGCCAGTAACTCCCGCTGATATACGCGTGGCGGAGAATCGTTTCGCGCGCGCTCTTCGAACCGAATCCGCATCAGTCCGACGAGCGCGACGCCGTTAAGTCGGGGCGGCTACTATTCGCGCAAGATCCTGTAGGGGACGCATCTCAAGATCGAGATGCGAGACATGGCGCCCGACTGGAGGCCGCATTTGCAGCAGTATTCTCCACTCTTCTTCCTCTTTGAAAAGCAGATGCTTGCACAGAGGAATTTCCTCATCCGGATAATCGCCGAGCTCTGGCTCGCGGCGGTACGTCACCCAGCGTGCGTCCGCTCCTGCGACCTGTCCGAAGTCCGAGCGCGCCTCGCGAACGGCTTCGACCAGCGCACGTTTGTCGTTCACCTGCACGATGTGGGGCCCGAACTTTTCTGCGAACCGTTTCGAGAGAACGGCGGTGAGGCACAGCACGCCGGCATCAAAGATGACCGCGACAGTGGAACGCTCAATCAGCATTCGCCGGCCGCGCGGATCGGGAAAGTGATGTGCCGCCTTTTGTGGTATCTCCATACCACTCTGCGTGTACGCGGCTTGTCCATCGAAGGCGTCGCGTCGTGCCGTATCCTCGATCGTTCGGCAGCGCTCCAACGTACTAAAGCGAATCTTGCCGCGCACAAAATCTTCCGCGTGTGCAAGCTCGGTGAAGTATCGATAAACCGACAGTTCTCCAGCGGACGGCATAGGGTGTGTCCCTCGTTTAGTTGAATTTCGGGTGATGCCGGTGTGAGGCAGCTTATGCCGCCGTGGTGGTCTGTGAAAGTTGCTTCTTCAACGCGGCTTGGAAGCCAAGGGTAAGTGCGCGACACCGCGGATACGTCGGAAGTTGCGTTCCGTGTGCAGGAGAGTTGCCGCACACCACCGGTGTTTCTGATCACTCGTGCGCCAATGGTCGACGCGCTGCGTTTTACGTTCGATCCGGGCCATGACACTTTCGATGAGATTGGTCGTGTTCAGCGAGCGCCGCCGCAGGTCGGGCAACGCCAGGCGATGGAGCGTGAGCGTTTCGTCGAGGCCTTCCTCCAGGCTGCGCGATGCCGAGATGTTGAGCACCGCCAGTTCCTTGACCAATGCGTGCAGCGCGCGCGTCGCATCCGCATGCCCGCCGTGCGCGTACGCGTCCTGCAGCTTGCGCCGTCACACGATCTGCTGCGGTTGGGTGAGGTAGCGCATCACGTTCTCCCGCGTGTGCCACTGACAGCGCTGCACCGCGATGTCGTCGCCAAACACGTCGCGTACCGCAGCGCGTAGTCCCTTCGCGCCATCGAGCACGACCAGCAAGCCGCCCGGGGCCGTGAAGCCGCGCTCGACCAGCTCGTGCAGAAACGCGGCACACGTGCGCTTGTTTTCCGTGGCCGTTTGCACGAGGCCGAGCACACGCTTGTCCCCCTCGACCGTGACGCCCAGCGCGATCACCACCTGATCCTCTGCGAATGACTTGCCATCGAGCAATAACACGAGCCACTGCTGGTCATCGTGGCGGCGGGTCTGCATCGTCTGCAGCGCCGTGGCGCTCGCCCGAACGAAGCGCCGCGACACACTCGACTTCGACAGGCCGAACGCCGCCGGCACCGCTTCGGCGGCGGCTCCATACTCGCGCGTGGAGATGCCCGCGAGCACACGCCGATACAAACCGAGATCGTGCGCGCGCGGTGTCTGCAACTGCGCATACGTCGCCAGCGGCACCTCGGTCTGCGCTCGGATATCGCGCACGCGCGGGACCGTGATCGGCAGCTTCTGATCGGCCAGAGAGATCGAGCCGCGCTGTCGCCCCCAGCGCGCGATCCCCGCGTGGCCATCGGCGTGCGCATACCGCGCGCCGGCCAACGCCGTGACTTCCTGCTGCAGCGCCTCCTCCACCGCCTGCAGACCCAGTG
>JBBRDJ010000247.1:0-2710 GCA_038203945.1 Gemmatimonadales bacterium | reverse complement strand
CAGGCGACGCAGTTCAGGAGCCAGCACACGACGAACATCGGCGTGATACGCCTGCCGCTGCTCCTCAAGCCACGCACGCAGCATGGGCATGGACGGAATCCACCCGGCAAAAAAATGCCCGAATGGCTCCTGTCCCTGCAGCACATCCCGCTCAAACAAATCCGGCGTTCGATGCAGGGAAAAACTCGGCAACACACCAGCCCGATCCAGGCTCACGCTGAGTCGGGTGGAGTTGATGCCAACGCCGAGTTGCCGCAGTCGATAGGTGTGCTGTCGCAGCGAATGCCGCCCGGACTCGCCGTCCATGTCAGGCCACACGAGATCCAGCAAATGGCTGCGGTTGATGGTGTACTCCGGCGCCAACGCGCACACCGCCAGCAGCGAGAACATACGCTCAGACCCGGGCCCAATCACGCCGTGCGACCCGATATGCACCTCGGCGGCTCCCAGCGTGCGCAGCAACAGTTGCCCGCGCTGAAGCAGCGGCGGCGGAATCTCCAACATCACAGGTGGAGGGGCCAACGCTGCATCGTCGTCAGCGTCCAGCACTCGGGCTACGCCTCGATCAGACATCCACACTCCTGGGCTCAGGGAACGATCGTCACCCCAATCTCGGCGGCGTCGTCACATGAGCGTCATATGAGGCCAGGAAAATGGTTGCCACGAGGTCTCCTCTTGTCTCGATGTTGCCAGCGGCAGACGCTGGCCGCTCCCGATGATGCCGGTTTACCGTACCACGTCGGGCAACTTCACGATGTCCGCAAAGTCGGCACCATCGGCTTCGGCCTGGAAGTTGAGGACGAGACGATGACGCAACACGGCGGGCGCCACGGAACGCACATCATCGAAGTCCGGTGCCGCTCGTCCATCCATGGCCGCTCGCGCCTTGGCTCCCAACACCAGATACTGCGACGCACGTGGGCCCGCGCCCCACGACACATACTTTTTCACACCCGCACCGGCCAGCGGATCGTCGGGTCGAGTGCTGCGCGCCACTTGCACGGCGTACTGAATCACGCTCGGCGGCGCCGGCAGTCGGCGTACCAACTGCTGCAGTGACAGCAACTCTTCCGCACCGAGAACGGGCACAATCTTCGGCGCGCGATCACCGGTCGTGGCAAACACGATCTGCTCTTCTTCTTCACGCGTTGGATAGCCGAGTCGCAGTTCGAACATGAACCGATCCAGCTGCGCTTCCGGCAGTGGATACGTGCCTTCCTGTTCGATGGGATTCTGCGTGGCGAGCACAAAGAACGGTGACGGCATGTCGTACGTATGGCCAGCCACGGTCACCGTGCGTTCCTGCATCGCCTGCAGCAGTGCGGCCTGCGTCTTTGGTGGTGCGCGATTGATTTCGTCAGCCAGTACAACGTTGGCGAAAATCGGACCGGGAACGAAACGAAAAGCACGTCGACCCGTTCCGGGTTCTTCTTCCATCAACTCGGTACCGGTGATGTCACTGGGCATCAGATCCGGTGTGAACTGCACACGTGAGAACGACAGCGCGAGTGCTTGCGAGACCGTTTGCACAAGCAACGTCTTGGCCAGTCCCGGTACGCCAACCAGCACCGCGTGGCCACCCGCCAGCAAGGCCGCCACGAGATCGTCAACGATGTGGGCTTGTCCAACAATACGACGCGCGATCTGTTCGCTCAGTTGCGCACGTGCTTCCGACAAACGCTCGAGCAGTGCGAGATCATCAGCACCGGGAGCAGTCGCTGGCATAGCGGCCGACGCCGCGGCGGAACTACTCAAAGAAGTCATAGGCCGCTGGAACTATTGTACGCTGAAGTCGACGCGCTTCTCGACGGGATGTGAATCACTGTGCAGCACGGCCACCAGCGTGTACTTCCCGGCACTCGGCGGCGCCGGCCACTGTTCGTCATACGTCACCATGTCACGCGCTTCGAGCAAGCGATTTTTCATGAGCTGCGTGAACATGCGTCCATCACTCCAACGCCACACTTCGCGACCGGTCACGTCGAGCACCACAAAATCGTGTGTCTGGCCCGAAGGGAAGTTGAGCTCAACGCGACGGCTGGTGCCGTTTGTCACACTCAACGCGAACCGAACCGTACGAGCGCCAGGCGCGGCTTCGACGCGCACAGTGGCGGAGACGACACTGTCCGTAACAGCCGGTCGTGCTGCAACCAAGCTGTTCTGGTTTCGCGGCCCGCATGCAAAGATGAGGACGGCTGTGGCGATCAAGGGCACGGTGATGCGCGCGAGCATCGAGCTTTCGTTGAGTGTGTCGGGGCGCAGGACGCGCCCTGTCAATGACTTGGACGTTCGAGTGTCACATTTCGCAACCTCGTCACGTTATCAACGCGAGGGTGAGGTATCAAGGCAACACTAGCGAGCTAAGTATTGCACTGGGGCCAACTTCGCACAATAGCGAGATGGTCTTCGGCTTTTGTGCGGTAGTCGTGTGATTGCTTGCGAAATATTTCACAAGCTCCTAGTTTCCCGTTCTCATGCGCGATGCCGATCGGCCGCCGAAACCCCAAACGCCAGACACGGACGTCAATCCGTGGGCCTTGGCAGGGCTCGGTGTGCAGTTTGCTGTGGCGCTCGTCTTTTTTGGCTATCTCGGGCAGTGGGTAGACGCGCGACTCGGTTCGGCGCCGTTTGCATTGCTGTTTGGAGTTCTTGCAGGAGCAGGTGGCACATTCGTTCTGAGCTATCGGCGCATCATCGCGCCCCGGACTCC
>JBBRDJ010000246.1:0-2771 GCA_038203945.1 Gemmatimonadales bacterium | reverse complement strand
CGCTCGGTGTGCGTCGCTCCACACCACCAGCTGATGCACAAACCACGGCAAGGTCTGGGCATCGGCGTTGGGAGACACACCCCAACGCGCCACCAACTCCGCGCGCTCCGATTCGAGTGGCGCGAGTTGCGCACGCGCGTGCATCATGGCGCGTTCCGCATCGACGCGGCGTGCGTCGTCGCGTTCGCGCGCGCGGGCGGCCGCGAGGGCGCGGGTTGCCTGGTCAAGCGCGTCAGAAACGTCGGTGCTGGTCCATCTCACCAGCGGCGCGCCGCCCAACGTGTTGTACTCGCGCTCCAGCGTCCCCACTTCTGCCAGTTCGCCCGGCACGGTGCGCCGGGCGCGCACCACGATCAGCAGCGCCAGCGCAGCGCCGAGTGCGGCCGACCAGTGCCAGCGAACGGCGAGCAGCAGCCACCCGAGTCCGGCGACGGTCAGCAGCAGCCACCACCACACCCCGAATGATGTGGCACGCGCCGACCGTCGCGCGTCCGCTGCCAGCCATCGCGTGAGCACACGCATCAGATCGCGGAGGGACTCCGCCGAAAGTGTGGTCCCCAGTGTCGATGACGCGTCGAGCGTCGCCATCGCATCACGTTGCTGCCCGGCGGCGAGCCATGCGCCGAACGCCGCTTCAAATCTTCGCGCGAACGACATCACGGTGTCGAGCGACGATCGGTCCACTTGTGCGAGTTGCGTGTCGGTCGCGAGTACGCTGCAGAGTTGCCGCGCATGATCGCGTTCGGCTTCGCTGGCCCGCAGACTGAGTGTGTCACGCTCGCCGCGCTCGTCGCAATCACGAAGCCGTGACACCAGTGCGCGCCACGCGAGACGCTCCGCGTCTGTCGGCACGTGTTCCGGGAACAACTCGCCCATTAGTCGTGCCGCATCATCTCGCTGGCGGTTGACGCGGGCGCGATCACTCGCCAGTTGGCGCCACTGCACGAGCAACGACTCGGCGTCGGCGACCTCGCGCCCCGTGAGTGCGCCGACGCCGGAGGGAAGTGTGTTGAGCTCACGCTCTGCCGCGAGCGTACGGGCGTCGGCGTCACGCCATCGCATGGCCGCCTCGAGCCGTGCGATGTCATTGCGCGCCAGGTCAGCATCATCACGCGCACGTTCGAGCTCGGTGAGCTGCTCCGCCTCGCGGTGCAGCGCCGCTGCCTGATGATGCGCGTGGTCGAGCGCGACACGACTCGCATCCCAATCGCTGCGTGCCTGAAGCCGCGTAGGCGGTTTGTTGTTATAACCCAACGTGCTCGCGGCGCCGGCCAGATCGAGCCCGCCCACTGAGGCGCGCGCTATCGCCGCCGCGAACCCGCCGTCGCCCACCTCCGAGCCCAGGAGATCGTGCAGCGAAATCCGGTAGCGATGACGAAATTCGGGCGACGGCAATGCGAGTGCGCTGACGGGCGCGCCATTGCGCAGCGCGCGCGTGCTGTCAGCGTCCGCGCGAACGTGCCACGCATCGCCCCCGAGGTGAAATCGCGCTGATATGGTCACGAGCGCCCGATTCTTCGCCGGCGGCCAAAGTACCGCCTCAATCGCGCGAATGAGGCTGCTCTTCCCGGACGCGTTCGGACCGAACACCAGATTGACGCCGGGCGAGAGCGACGTCACTGCGAACGGTTCATCGATCCCGGCCAGGCGCAGGATATGAACCTCTTCGAGCAGCAGCGGCTGTGTCACGTTGCCTGTGCTCGTTGGTGGAGCAGGGTGTCGAGCAAATGGTCCGCTTGCACGACGAGTGACTCGCGAACTGTCGCTTCGGATAGCGCATCGGTTCGCACCGCGCCGGCGAATACGCGTGCGTCGCTCACGGCCGAAGGGAGCCGACGCAATCGCTCTTCGAGTGCCGGATCAATCGCGTTTCCGCTCTGCAGCGACAGCAACAGTCTCGCCAGTACACCGATTGGATCACTACTGGCGGAAAGCATTGAAAGATCGCGTTCGGCACTCGTCGCGACGTCTACGCTTGTCACGGATACGGTCGCGGCCGCACCCACAGGCAACGTGACACCAGGATCACGTACCTCGCGCACCAACGCGGAAAGCGATTGCAGCCGTCCATGCAACGACGTGCGGCCGCACAGGCGAACGCGCAGCGCAACGTGCAGAAGCTCCGGCGACTGCGTGCACACGCCCCGAAGCCAGGTGCGAAGCGTCGCGATGGTCTCATCTCGCGCCTCACTCTCGGTATGGCACGTGGACAGGTCGACGACGACTTCATCGTACCGCACCGTAGCGATGGCCTCAAGACGTGTGCTGACTGTGCCATCGGGTTCCACGTCGAGCAGCCACACGCCGTGCGCGCCGGGTTCGCCAGGGTCCAGCGGCTGCGGCGAGCCGGGATACAACACCGGCGCATCACCGTCGTGGTGCCGCAGGCCACCGCGGTGCACGTGGCCGAGTACCCAGGCCTTCACTGGCACGCGGCGCAGTGACTCCAGTGAAAGCGGCGCATACACACTCTGCAGCACATTGAGATCGCCGTGCACGAGCCCGATCACCGGAACGCCATCGGTGGGGGGCGCGGCATACTGCGTGAGTGGATCATGTTGCACGGAACGTGCCGGAAACGACCAGCCGTCTATGTGGACACGTTCACCGTGTGCGTTTTCGATGGTGTGCCGTTCCCACACGCCGCCCACGCCGAGCAGGTGCAACAGGCCGTCGGGCAGTGACCGTGCGAGCCCCGGCAACACGTCAAAATCGTGGTTGCCCGCCACCGCGACGACCGGAATACCCGCCTCGCGCAGACGGAACAGGCC
>JBBRDJ010000245.1:0-2829 GCA_038203945.1 Gemmatimonadales bacterium | reverse complement strand
GCGGCTGCCATCTTTTCGGATGTAGGTCAGCTCGTAGATGTCTTCGATCCCGCGCGACGCCTTGAACACCAGGGCCTCAAAGCCAGGCGTAATTGGCGTTCCCAGCTCCACGCTCAATGTTTTCGCGCGGGCGATCACTTCTTGCGGGTCCGAGATATCGGCCGGCGTAATCTGGTTCAACACTTCAGCCGCGGTGTAGCCCAGCATGCGCTCGGCACCGACGTTGAAGATCTGGATGATGCCGTTCGCGTCGGTGGCAATACTCGAGAAATTGGCGCTGTTGAAGATGGCACTCTGGAGCGCGCTCGCTTTCAACAGCGCTTCCTCCGCTCGCTTTCTCGGCGTGACGTCTTCCATGGCCAAGACCAGCAGCTCTTCGTGATGGCCCGCCTGAAGCTTGCGGGCATTGAGCAGCATGACGCGGCGACCAATCACCGGAAACGTGTGCTCGAGCTCGAAGTCCTGAAACACTGTGTCGCGAGGAACGATGTCCTCGAGCAAACGGCGCAGGTCCGGGCTGTCCCACTGACCGTTGCCCAATTCGTAGATCAGCTGTTGTTCAGTCTCTTCCGGCCAGACTTGGAACATTTGATAGAACGCGCGGTTGGCGGAACGCACTCGCAGGGTTGAATCCAGAATCAGGAGGGGCTCACGCACCGTATCGACGATGTCTTGGGCGTAGGTTTCCGGGTCATCGCTCAGCGCTGTCTCTGGCATCAGTTTCCTTGAATTCCGGCGCATCAAAGTGATTCCAAAACTGCTTTGTACCGCACGAAAACGCTGCGGATAAGAGTTTTGACTGTTTATTATGGCAGCCTGCCTTAATCCTATCTTACTGCATGTGGTATAGCCGCGCATTATCAAAACGAAAATCCATCGGTGCGTCGGTGAATGAGCTTGTCGAGTCCGCCACCTGGCGCGCTCCTTCGTGCCGACGCCATCACTGTCGTCCGTCCAATTTGTGCGCTGGCACGCAACACCACGTAGGGGCATCGATGACGCAGGGAAGGACAACACGCCATGAATTGTGTTTAAGCCCGACGGCGCCCGCGTCGCGACCGTCGTGATGCCCGCCCGCCTAACGGTTTCCGAGGTCGGGCCGGACTACGTCTCGGGGATTGTCCGTGATCCCGTGAGCGGACGGCACCCTGTGGTGGTCCTCCCGCTCAACTGGTTTCCGGGGCACTCAGGTCTCAACACTGGGCGCATTACGTGCGCCTGGACCTGTTCGACGAGGAGCAGGCCGCCAGCAGACTCACGGGGCCGCACTCAGGGTTCCACGTCGTTACGGCCGGCTGGGTACCTGAAGCCGATCGCGCGTTATCGCCGTGACAAGGGGACTCTTCGCATTCCGCTGTTTGAGCCGATTCTGTACGCGCTCGTTACCCGTGTTGTCGTCGCAGTGCGCGAGACGCATGGCGCTGGCGAATCCGGTCGGTAGATTCTGCAACAACCTTTTCACGGGAGATCGGTAATGTCCCATCGCACGGGTCGTGTCCGCTTGCTGGCGCTCTCATGGACGCTCGCGCTTCTCGCGATCATGGCAGTCGTAGTGCCGGCAGCCGCCCGGCGCGTGGACGAGCGTTCTGTCGCGGTCCGTTCGGTGCTGACGGACGAGCGACTTCGGGACGCGGTTGTTCGCGCCATCCCGCTCATGCAGAACTCTGCCGATACCTGGTTTGAGAAGCGTTCCTGTTCCTCGTGTCATCATCAGGGGTTGGGCACCGTGGCGATGTCGGTGATCAGCGAGCAGGGATTCGCGATCGATACCGCACGCCTCCACGCGCAGGCTGTGCGCACGGTGCGGCCGAGTGCGAATTGGGCTGAACGGTTCGTGGTGCAGGATGTCAGCATCAATCAGTCCATCGGGCAAACGTATCGTGCGATTGGTGCCGCGTCGGCTGGGCATCCCACGAGTGCTGTGCTGCGCGCCGTGTCGCACCTCACAGCCGGACAGCAGCATGCCAGTGGACGTTGGCTCTCCAACTCCCATCGTCCGCCGCTCGAAGATTCTGAAGTGACCGCAACAGCGCTGGGTATTCGCACGCTCTCGCTGTTTCCACTCGCTGGACGGGAAGCCGAGTTTGCGCAGCGCATCGCCAAAGCGCGAGCCTGGCTTCTCGCGATGACGCCCGAGTCCACTGAGGAGCGCGTCATGCAGCTGCTCGGCGGCGCCTGGGGTGGCGCCGACCGTATGGCGCTGAGCGCACCGGCGACCGCGCTGCTAGGCCAGCAGCGCGCGGATGGTGGGTGGGCGCAGGTCGCGACGCGTGCTTCGGACGCTTACGCCACGGGACAAGCGTTGGTCGCGCTGCATCAATCCGCTCGCTTGAGCATGCGTGATGTGCGGATGGCTCGAGGATTGGCGTATCTGCTGACCACGCAAAAGGAAGACGGCTCTTGGCACGTGCCCACAGCGCGCACCAGCGAAGGCGGACTGCCGTACTTTGAGAGTGGGTTTCCACACGGCAAGGATCAGTTCATTTCGTACGCGGGAACCGCATGGGCGACGATGGCCATCGCGATGTCGACCAGTGATGCGCGCTCGACCGTATTCAGCGGGCAACCGCGTGCGGTGATCGATCTCCCTGCGGACACGATGCCAGCGGGTGTGACACCGTTGCAGTTGTCGGCGATGTTCGGCACCGTGAAAGAGATGCGGTTGCTGATCGCATCGGGCGCCGACGTGAATGAGCTGGCCGGCGCACGCACCACGGCGCTGATGGCGGCGGTACACGATGTGGAGAAGGTGCGCCTGCTGCTCGATGCCGGTGCAGATCCCAATATCGAAGCGCGCGCCGGTCAGACCGCGCTGCAGCTGGCCGCGAG
>JBBRDJ010000244.1:0-2854 GCA_038203945.1 Gemmatimonadales bacterium | reverse complement strand
CGCCCGCGCCCGCCCATCCCGCGGTGCCTCCGCTCGACGCGCACAGTCCGCCACGCTGCTCCACCGTTTGCACACGCTCGGCCTGCACTCCGTCGACACGATCACACTCATGCGCACGCGCCGCACGATGGTGTCGCTGATGGGACGCACGCTGCGCATGCAGTAGCTGGGCCGAGGTGTTGCACATGTTGGTGCACAAACTCGACTTCTTTCAGTCCACCGTTTGGCGCATTGACCGGCTCTACAACAGCGATCGGGCTCGTGAGGCATCTTCCGCCAGGCCCGATCGCGTACGGACTCACTTTCGGAACCAATACACCAGTGATCGTTTCATGAAACGTCGCTTCGCTGTCGGGCAATCATCTGCACAGCCGACGAGCTACCTCACAGGCCGTTCATAGTGAGCTGAAGTACGGTCGGCACTGCCAGCTGCGCCACCACCTGCTGAGAGCAGCCCAGTACCTGAACAATGCCGCGTTCAGCGTTGTACTCTAGCTTTGCGTCTCGCGAGACTAACTCACGCAGCCCGCCAACATCGCGCTTACCGATCAGCGTGTTTACCGCTTCAAGGACCGCGAGTTGCCTTTGGATTCCTCCTCCGCATTTGACATGGCAACCGCCAGGCTGAGGGTAGCTATGGCAGCTCGATGGGCCGCCACACCGCGAGCATCTCGATTCCTCCTCGTCTCCGTCGCCCGGATCCATCGCGGCCGCGTGCAGGATCGACGCGTTGCGTGGCGCCCCTTCGTGAAGTACTTCACTGCCGCCACCCGAGCAGTCCCCATAAAGCACATGGCCTTGGGTCAGAATCCATGCTTGGTCGGGTACCGACCACGTCGCGAACCACCCGTAGTAGCATTGCTGGCATACCACTCCGTCCTCAACCGGTAGCTCGCGCACCGGTGACGCGATGCTCGCTGACGATGTCGGCACGATCGTACCGAACAACGCAAGCATGATCACAGCGGCACGCGTGAGCGCCGAAACGATACCTCCGTGCCGTCGTGCAGCACCCAGTCGTGTTGTCATGTCGCAGCTCTCCGGTAGTGTTGGGGAAACCGTGGGGACTTCGGACTATTGCTTGAGCGTCATGCGCCACGTCTCAACTTCCGTCTCCCCCTTGTCGTTGAGGTAAGGATGCGCCACGACGCCTGGTCCAGCTAACTGCGCGTGGAAAGGAAATCGATGCCGAACCAACACAGAGCGCGTCTCTAGGTCAATCACTTCGACCAGCGTGTGCCAGAGGGAATCGTTGAGCTCCGGCGTCAGCGTCAGCTCTTCAGGGTACGAATAGGAGAGGCGAATGCGCTGCCAGTTGGGCGAGGGAACTTGCCAAAGCACCCACATGCGTCCCTGCGCTACTCGCATCCCTCGCATAACAGTCTGCGGTGCGTATTTAAGGAACGCCGGTCGTCCAGCATTGATATCCGGCGTGACGACTATCTTCTTTGCCGCAGCAAAACGTCGCGCTCCTTCGTCTGCTGTCATGACGGGATCGCTGCCGCTCAGCAACCACGGCACTCGCACGGCGAAGGTTAGCGTGGAGTCGAGAAACCATTCATTCGCAGTTCGTCGATACCCTTCGAATCGGTAGCTGCCGACTTCGGCCGTCCAAAGCACCCCGTTGGAGGGATCAAACGACATGAGGTGATGCGAGAAGGCACCGGGTGCAATTAGGTTGGGCGTTCCAAAGCTTTGAAGAACGCGACTGGACTGATCGACGAAGAACATCGGCACTCCCGCGAGCTCACGTGTAGGCACGTGCGAACTCAACACGAAAGCGCCGTTATCAATTGGCTCGACCACGCGAGGTGAAACGCCGTTCCCACCAACGTTGGCCTTCACGATCGTTTGACGCACAAAGGTCGCCGTCGAGTCGAAAAGGAGCACGCGCCGGTCCGCACTGACGACAAGAACAGAATCGCCTGGAACTGTCGCGAATGAAGCGAGCCGGTCGATCTCACCAGGCCCGCGGCCCTTCGCGCCAATCCGATTCCGCTGTCGACCTGACGCGTCAAACTTCGTCAACGCGCCGCCTGGCGTACCCACGAGTAGGTCGCCAGAAGCGAGCTGCTCCACCTGCGGAAGAGCAAAGATTGTGGCCGATTCGGACTCGACCAGCATCGTTCCTGGATCGCGACTCACGAGCATACAGTCGTTACAGCTCGTTTGAGTATCCGCAATAATGAGCGGAAGCTCGCGTTCCTTCCGGTCCGAAGCGGCCTGAACAGTTCGATCTTGCATAGCCACAGACTCTGGAGGCTTGCTCTTCTCGCCACACGCTACGGTGCCGAGTAGGATCGAAATGGTTGAGGCCCGCGCAACGCTTCGGCCATTCATTAGCAGTCTCTATCGGCAGGATGTGATCGGCGTTGACTCGCTTTCACTACTGAGCGCAAAAGTAGAGAGAGAGAGAATGTCAACCCCTGAATAGCGCTTATCTCCGATGCGCGGAACCAGCTACTCGCCCGACTGGCGCGGGTCGGCGTCTGCCAGACATCTTTGGTTTCATGCTCGACATGCTCGGTGCCGTCAAACGACTCGCCAACCGCGGCCGCATCGCCGTGAGCGAAGCTCAACTGGGCTTCGATTTTTTTGCGCCGGCTGCCGCCAATGCACCGGTTGAGCCGGAGACCTCACGCCAATCAACCGCCGCGCTCGACCCCGCGTCACACCGGCCACCGTCGGCCACACCCACCGCTGAATCTGCGGTCGCCCGCGCCCGCCCATCCCGCGGTGCCTCCGCTCGACGCGCACAGTCCGCCACGCTGCTCCACCGTTTGCACACGCTCGGCCTGCACTCCGTCGACACGATCACACTCATGCGCACGCGCCGCACGATGGTGTCGCTGAT
>JBBRDJ010000243.1:0-2873 GCA_038203945.1 Gemmatimonadales bacterium | reverse complement strand
GGTTTGGTGAGGAAGAGGAGATGCTGCGCGCGTTCAACCGCTGGATGCGGAGCTGGTAACGGTGCGTTGATACCACGCAACACTCGCCCCCCACGCACCTGTGTGCATGGGGGGCGATGTGTTTTGATGTCGCAACGTTGTCACAAGCACCACGCAGGCGCGACGAATCATGGCTCGCGCGCTACGTTCGTCACATGACGTTGCGCTTCCGCCCCCTCGCCGCCATGCTCTGGCTGGCGCTCCTGTGTGCACTGCCAGGCTGTCGGTCCTCGATTCCCCTCTCGTCCACCGCACCCCGCATGGCCGAACCTTTGCTCGCCAACGATCCGCCGTTCATGATCATCGCCCATCGCGGCGCCAGCGGCTATCGCCCCGAGCACACGCTCGAAGCCTACACGCTCGCGGTAGAGATGGGTGCCGATTACATCGAGCCCGATCTGGTGAGCACTCGTGATGGCGTGCTTGTGGCACGGCATGAGAACGAGATCGGTGAAACCACCGACGCGGCCGCACGCTTTCCTGATCGCAAAACCACAAAAGTGGTGGACGGCAGCGACGTGACCGGGTGGTTTGTCGAAGACTTCACACTCGTCGAACTGCGCATGCTACGCGCCCGCGAACGCCTCAGCTTTCGAGACACCACATACAACGGCCAGTTTCTGGTCCCCACCTTCGACGAGGTCCTGGCCCTGGCCGACTCACTCGGCCGAGCACGCCAACGCGTGGTGGGTGTCTATCCCGAAACCAAACATCCCACGTACTTCCGCTCCCTTGGTCTGCCGCTCGAAGAAAAGTTGCTTGCATCGCTCACGCGCGTGGGATGGAATCGCGCCGATGCGCCGGTGTTCATTCAATCGTTTGAAGTGGCCAATTTGCGTCGTCTCAAATCGCAAACTGACGTACGTCTTGTGCAACTGGTAGCGGCCGGATCACCGGCCGATCGCGAGCTGGAAGACAGCATTCCTACCTACGCCGAAATGCTCACGCCCACCGGACTGCGCGAGGTTGCCGCCTATGCGTACGGCATTGGTCCGGAAAAGCGGCTGGTGATTCCCATGGACAGCGGCGCAACCACGCTGGTGCGCGACGCGCATGCCGCCGGACTCAAGGTGCATATCTGGACGCTGCGCCTAGAGCCAACCTTTATTGGCGCGCGATTCAACGCCGACTTTGCCGCCGAGGCGCGGGCGTTCCGGGAGGCCGGTGTCGATGGCGTGTTTACCGATCACACTGATGCGGTGGTGCGCGCGATTCGTCCGTGAACGGCGCGCGTGTCGGCTAGCTCCGCTCCTCGTCCTGCTTGAGCATCGCCGAATCCAGCGCGGCGAGCACGCGCTCCGGATCGAACGCGCCACCGCTCGCGCCCCTGCTATCCACGCTGCACCACCGCGTCGAATCGACCCAGGTTCGCCGCCACCTCGGCCAAGCGCTGCTCTGGCGACAACCGACGAATCCGGCGCACGTCGTCCAGCATGTGTGAGCCCTCCACCGGGCGGCTCAGCAGCTGCACATCGAGCGCGAACGCCGCCGCAGCGAGCAGCGGATCAAGCGTGTCCCACGACGGTGACGTCTCGCCCAACTTGATGCGCGCGACCACAGACTGGCTGGTGCCGGCGCGCTCGGCGAGGGCGCGCTGGCTGATACCGCTACGTGCCCGTGCGGCCTTGAGGAGCATGGCGGGCGTCTCGGTCATTCTGAATGATAGCTGATTGGCTATCGCAGCTCAAGCCGAGGCGATGGCGGGTGCTGCGGGCAAGTGAGGTGAGGCTCGTGTCCTGCCTCAGTTGAAATGTGACTCCGACCCGCTCCATGTTTGGAGCAAAGGAGGAGTTTAAGTCCCGAGCCACAAGCCGCAGCTTTACCGCCAAAGAGCGCGCCACGATTCTGCGTCGGCCCTTCGCCGACAAGTTCGCCGTCTCCGACCTCTGTGACGAGTACCCCAACAGATCCGGCTCACGTGTAGGTTACGCGTCACTTGGGCACGACGCGTGCAAGTTTTTCTGCCATGCGAGTCTGCCAGCCTGGCCCTGTAGCACGCCACTTGAGAATTACATCTTCAGGCAACCGAATGGATATCAGCTTCCTGGGGTTCTCAGAACGTGGTCTTCCGCCTTTGTTGACTTTTCCTCCGGCGAGCATGTCGTCTGTCAGCTCAGGAAGCTCGTCGTACTCCCCTGGCTGAATGACATGGGCCGCAACTCGTTCGAGGTTAGATCCCAAGGAGCGGGGCGATGAGTGCTTGCTCGCGGTCATTGGCTTTCCTCATGCTGAAAACGTGGCGATCCGCGCCACGCGGTGTGTAGCCGATTACAACCATCCGGTCCCGAAGCATGCCAAAGCACATGACTCTCTTCTCGCCATAGTCTTTGCACCGATTCTCGGTCTCGAAATTCGTCGCTTCAAATACGGACTTTGCGTCCGCAAAATCGAGCTGCCGCTTGGCAAGTGTCCGGGCCCGCTTCGAGGAATCGTACGTGATGGCCACCAAGTTAGTGTATCTACATCAACGCCCGAGCGCAAGCGATGCATAGTCGTGACGTCTAGAAGTTATGACTGGGCTGGCCCCCGCGCTTGTCGTGGGTTAGTTCCTCCCGTATCCCGCGAAGTCACCGGAGCCACCGACGACGTCCTCTTGTGTCGCACGCTTTCGGAGACCAGCCCATGTGATCGCCCACCGCGTCACCCGCAATCATCCACCTTGGCCTCGACGTCCACAAGCACTCCGTTACCTTCGCCGGCCTGCCGGCGGACGCGTCGGCCCCGACGCGGATCGACAAGTATCCGAACGACTTCGCGAAGCGGCGCCGCGTCTTCGAGCGGTGTGCGAAGGAGGGCGAAGTCCGGGCGTGCTACGAGGCGAGCGGCGCCGGGTA
>JBBRDJ010000242.1:0-2888 GCA_038203945.1 Gemmatimonadales bacterium | reverse complement strand
GGCATCATTGCCGGTCCCAACTTCGCCTCGTTGCGTGGTTTCGATGATGTTGACCTCGACAATCGAAGCGGGAGTATGGGCGGGCTGTCACTCGTGCTGCCGCTCGGTCCGCTGTTCGCGTTTCAACCCGAAGCGCTGGTTGTATCCGCTGGCGCCAAGGCAGCATCCAGTGCAGCCAACGGTATTGATCTCACCTACGCGCAGGTACCCCTGTTGCTGCGCATCACGCCGGGTTTCGGTTCGCTGATCGCGCCGCATTTTTACGCCGGGCCATACCTGGGTTTACAGATTCGCTGCCGAGTGGAGCTCGAAGATCGCACGAGCGATTGCGATGATGCGCCCGGTATCAGTACGAACTCGGTGGACGTGGGCGGTATCGTTGGTGGCGGACTCGACCTGAAGCTGGGACCGCTCGTCCTTACCGGTGGCGTCCGCTACGGGTTTGGTGTGTCAAAGGTGGCCGAGTTCGAGTTTGACAACGTCCGTGAAGAGGCGAAGAACGGAATCTTTGCGCTGTATGCGGGTTTGGCGATTCAGTTCTGAGATAAAAATGGGGGGGGGAACTACCGGGCTAACGAGTTGACCGTGTCAAACAGCGAACTACGCGTGACTGATTTGGAACTCGCGGGTATTAGACGACGTCGGGCAACGAACGCTTTATCCGACGTAGCGACCACTTCGGTGCGCTGCAAATCATACTCATTAGGAGTTGCAATCAAATGAACTCGCGAACTGTTCGATTGGCTGGTGTTGTTGGCGCCTTGGCGCTGCTACCGGCACTCGCCATGGCCCAGGATTCCAAGCCCATCTCTGTCGGTGTGATGGGCGGACTCTCGGTGCCGGTTGGTGATTTGGGTGATGGTTTCGACAGCGGCTACAACATTACGGGCAGCGTGTACCTGCGTCCGGGTACCGGCCGCCTCTCGTTCCGTGGCGACGTTGGCTATGAGAGCTTTGGCAGCAAGGGTAGCAACAGTCTGGTATCGGCCGATCTGAACGTGCTCTCCGTTACCGGTAACGTGCTGTTCCCAATAGGAACAGCTGCTGAGGGCGGCATCCGCCCGTATCTCATCGGTGGCGGCGGATTGTATCGCACCAGCGTCGATGTAGAGAGCGTTGTTGGCAACGACTCAAACTCGAGCAACGATCTCGGTATCGCCGTTGGTGGTGGCCTCGAGTTCCGCCTGGCGGGCTTCTCTACGTTTGCCGAAGCGCGTTTTGTGAACGTGTTTGGCGATGGCAACAGTTCGCGCTGGATTCCGATAACGTTTGGTATTCGCTTCTAAACGCTGCCGCCCGCTCGGCGCTGGTATGCGCCGAGTGTTGAGTCGTTCGTCGGCCCGCCTCGCTTTGCAGAGGCGGGCCGTTGTGCACCGGTAAGCTGGGAGCTTTGCGATCCTCTGATATGTTGTAGTGCCATGACAACCGATCCACAAATCACACTTGTAGTTGGCGCCGGAGTGGCCGGACTGGTTGCAGCCATTGAGCTGCACCGCGTCGGCCGACCCGTACTCGTGCTTGAAGCGGCGCCGGAAGTTGGTGGACGCGTGCGCACCACGGTGCGTGATGGGTTTCAGTTGGATCACGGATTCCAGGTGCTCTTTACCGCCTATCCCGTGCTCAACGAATACCTTGACCACCGCGCACTCCAGCTGCATTCGTTTCAGCCAGCCGCACGTATCGTGCGTGATGACGGCGGCACCGCACTGGTTGGTGACGCGCTTAACGATCTGTCGCTGCTTATTCCTTCACTGACCGGTGGTGCCGTGCCGGTAACAGATTTGTTGCGTCTGTTGCGTTTGCGTCAATACGCCACGGCACTCACAGTGGATGAATGTTTTGCCAACCAGCATGTCGGGGTGAGCACACGCGATTTCTTGCAAGCGCGCGGGTTTTCGTCGCGAACAATCGATGGATTCTTTGCACCGTTTTATGGTGGCATTCTGCTCGACCGTACGCTCACCACGCGGGCCAGTGTGCTGCTCTTCACGTTCAAGATGCTGGCCGAGGGCAAGACGGCGGTACCAGCGGCCGGAATGGGAGCCATTACGGCGCAAATGGCGGGGCTACTTCCGGCCACAGCGGTGCGATGCAATACGCCGGTTCGTGCGTTGCACGTTGAGAACGGGCGCGCGACTGGTGTGACGCTGGACGATGGCACGGTGCTCAATGCCCGCGACGTGATCCTGGCCACGGATCTGATCGCTGCGCGTGCGCTCACCCACAGCATTGGTGTGGCGCTCGATGAGCCCAAACAAGTTCTCGGCTGCACCACGGTGTACTACAGCGCCGCCACGGCAGTGCTTCCGGGGCGTGCCCTCTGGCTGAATGCCAGACGCGATGCGACAGTCAGCCACGCGATCACGCTGACGGAAGTGGCCGCAGACTACGCGCCAGCGGGACAGCATTTGATCGCAGCCACGGTGCTCGGCGAAGCAGCTACGCGCGACGATGAAACGCTCGATGCAGCAGTGCGCAGCGATCTCGCACGCATGTCTCCTGTAACAAGCGATACATCACTGAATCGACTGGCCGTCTGGCGTGTGCCGCTTTCGCAGTTTGCCCAGCCTGTATTGGCCAACGCGTCTGCAGCGCATACGTCGGTGCGTATAGCGGTGCATGGTTTGTGGCGGGCCAGTGAAACGGCGCACTCCAGTTCACTTGATGGCGCGGCGCGTGGTGGACAGCTGGCTGCACGAGCGCTGCTGGGGAATGCGGTGGAGTGATCTACAAGAAAATCGCGCGCGCGTTGTGAATCGTGCCATTCCAACATTTGCTGTGGCAGTGCCCCCAGCTCCTCCGCGGTGACGTCCGTTGCCGCTAGGGCGAGTCCATGATATTCCAGAGCCGGGCATTGCCGCAGTAGTGCCAGATGCGCAGCACAAAAA
>JBBRDJ010000241.1:0-2893 GCA_038203945.1 Gemmatimonadales bacterium | reverse complement strand
GTGTAAAAGACCCGATGCTCGTCGGCTTCCTCTTCCACTTCTTCCGTGATGTTCTCGGGGGGAGTTACCAGACGGTTTTCAAAAAGCACACTTCCGGTGTACGTGCGCCCAACGGTCAGCGACAATGCGCCCACCTGCGCGCTGGGCGCCTGCGGTCCAGCGCCATCCGGATCATTGATGAACGCGACAATCGGGGCACCGCCGCCGGACGGCGTGAGTGTCAGCGTAACACGCGAAATGACCTCCTGATCTCCACCCGGTGCGGTGCTGGAATCACCGCACGCCGCCACGAACAGCAAGGTACCGAGCACCAGGGAACCAGCGATGGAACGCGAAACTGTTTGCTTCATGATCTGCTCCGTAAAAAGTTGAGGGTTTGAAAAGACGTCGCCACGACACCCTCGCTGTCATCGCGATGTACATCACCGGCGCCTGGCATTCAGCGCGCCGGCTTGGGTCATTCTCCAATGGGTACGCGCAGTCGTAACACCACATCCCGCCCTGCATCGTTCACGAACAGTCGATAGCGACTGAGGTAATCGCGGTAGCGTGCATTGAGTGCGTTGTTCACCGACAGGGATACATCCAACTCCCGGCCAAATATGGTTGTGCTGGTTCCACCCAAGTCGGCGCTCAGCAGCGCGTATCCGGCGGTGGGCAGCGTGTAGATCGTGCCTTCCGGCACCCCGTCCTGTTGGCGTACCAGCGTGGCGCCAACACCCACGTGCCACGCACCAAATCGCTGATTGCGTCCAATCACGCGCGCCTGCAGCAGTGCCCGGTCAGCTGGCATATCAAACAGCGGTTGGCTGTTTGCACGATTGGTCCCGCGAACCGCATTCGCGTTGGCCGACAGTTGCAGCCAGTTCAGTGCAGTCCACGATGCCGCGAGTTCCACGCCGCGAAGCCGAGCGTTGGCTTGTGCGTAGTTGAACGCCGGAAAGGCGCCGCGCAGTGTAAACACCGGATCGCGGGGCTGCAGAAAAATGAAATCGTCAATGGCGTTGTCATACGCAGCGAAATCCAGCGACAGCGCCGGTCCTCCGTAGCGCAGCGCTGCTTCCACACCGAGCGAACGCTCCGCCGCCAGGTCAGGCTGCCCTAGCTCATATTGCGCCGTACCGTGATGCACTCCCTGCGCGTAGCGCTCGTTCACCGTAGGTGGTCGCCACGCGCGCGCCACGCGCAGCGAGGCATTCCACGCGTCACCCAGTCGCACGGCACCACCCAGGGAACCGGAGAATCCGCCCCACGATCGTGTGCCGGCTGCGCTGCGAATGCCTGCATCGGCAAAAGCCAGCGTGGTTTGTGAAATGAGATCGCCGCGCAAACCGCCGGTGATCGAGACGCGTCCCGTGCTCCACTCCTCTTGTGCGTAAAGGGCGCCCTGACGCAAATCGAATCCGGGAATGAGGAACGCCTTGCCCAATGTTTGATTGCCCTGCACCTGCGCACTGGCGCCTACGGTTCCGTACAATCCCTTCCACGGCGTGTGCTTCCAGCGCACATCCAACGAGTTGGTGAACAGTTTGAGGTTGAACGCCGCTTCGTTGCGAAAGCGCAGCGGACCATGACCGTCGTATTCACGTCGGTGATTGTATTGCAGGCCGTACACCACTTCCACTTCACTGCCGTCGGCGCGCGCCAAGGTGCTGCGCCAGCGAGCCGTCGTGTGCGCCACGCGCTGATTCGGGCTGCCGATGTCGTACGAGAACGAGGAATCAGTGGGCGGCGACATCATGGCCCGCTGCAAATCGTCAAAGTTGCCAGCGTGCGCCTGACGCAACACGCCCAGCTCGGTGGCGAAGCGACTCAGCAACAGTTCGCTGGTGCCCCACGAGCGCTGCACACCGAAGGTGGCACTCCCGTTGAGTTCGCGGAATCCCGTGTTGTCGAGAAAGTAGTCCGGCGCTGCCCCGTTGCCGGCCACACGCGTGGTAAGTCGCAACCGATATCCCGTGCGACCAATCACCGGCAGTGGTAAGCCGCCGCCGTGCACAGACATCGACACGGCAGCCTGTCGACTGTTGGTGAAGCTGTTGATCGACAGGTCGCCATGCATCGCACCCGTATCGGGCACGAGCGCATGATCCACTCGCACCACTCCACCCAAGGCATCAGCGCCGTAGAGCACCGTCGCGGCACCGCGCACCACGGTGACTGCGTCGGCGTCGAAGCTGTCGAGGTTGGGTGCGTGCTCCGTGCCCCACTGCTGATCTTCCTGTCGCAAACCGGCGTTGAGCACAAGCACACGTTGCGAGTTCAGACCGCGAATCACGGGCTTGGCAATGCTCGGTCCCAACTGAATCACCGACACGCCCGGCAGATTCTTGATCGTCTCGCCCAGCGTTTGTCCGCGCATTGCGTTGAGCGCTGCCGCGTCAAGCGTGTTAATGGCCATCACACGCTGCAACGGATCAATGAGCGTATCGGCTTGCACGCTCACCGACTGCAGCCTGATCGACTGCGCACTCAAAACCAGTCTCAGGAGTACGTCCTGGCGCGAGAGATCAACGATGCGTTCCAGCGGCGAGTACCCTGGTCGCCGCACACGCATGGCCACACGCTGCGCTGGCAGATCGCGAAAATCGAATCGACCCGCGTCGTCCGTACGCAGGGTGCGCGTGCGAATCGGCTCACCGCCCCAGCTCACCAACACCTCGGCGCCAACGAGCGGTGCGGCGGTCGCGGAATCCACCACGGTTCCGTGCAAGTGCCGTCCACCCTGCGCCGGCACATCGCGTACGGGCAGCGTCACAAGGGCAGCCAACAGCAGCCAGCGCACCACTGCGTCACCCAGCGCTCGGCCAGCACCACGCGTCGCGCGCAGACGTTCAGTCTTCAAGTGGGTGGGGCAGAGTCTCACGAGCGAACAGTTGGTGGAATGTGAAAA
>JBBRDJ010000240.1:0-2938 GCA_038203945.1 Gemmatimonadales bacterium | reverse complement strand
GAAGCGGGTGAACATGGCACCCGTTTTCGACGCACGCAGATTGCGCTGCTCAACGCGCTGCTGGCATCTGTACCCGAAGTTGATGTAGACGCCACGTTTGCGCAGGCGCGCACACAGCTGCAAGGCTTTGAACGCATTGTGCCCGTCGATCCGCCCGCCGGCTTTGTGGGTGTGTTGCGTGAATACCAGCGCGAAGGATTGGGGTGGTTGCACTTCCTGCGCGAGTTTGGATTCGGCGGTTGTCTGGCCGATGACATGGGACTGGGCAAGACCATTCAGGTGCTGGCCTTGCTGGAGGCGCGTCGCGCCGACGGACATGGTCCGTCGCTGGTGGTGGTGCCGCGGTCACTGGTTTTCAACTGGAGACGCGAGGCGGAACGGTTTGCGCCCAACATGCGCGTACTCGATTGGAGCGCTACCGAACGCAGTGTGGACGTGCTCGATACTGCCAATGTAGACCTGCTGCTGGTCACGTATGGCACGCTCCGTCGGGACATCGTGCAGCTGGGCAGCATCACGTTCGATTACGTCGTGCTCGACGAAGCGCAGGCGATCAAGAACTCCGCTACGGCCACTGCCAAGGCCACGCGTTTGCTCAAGGCCAACAACCGACTGGCGCTGAGCGGTACGCCAATTGAGAATCGCATTGAAGAGCTTTGGAGCGTACTGGACTTCCTCAATCCGGGAATGCTCGGTGCGTCGCATCGCTTTGCCTCCATGTTGCGTGCAGATGCGCCGGCCGACCCGCCCGCGGATGCCTCTGCCGGTGTAGCGCTCAACAGCGGCGAACCCAACGTGTCCACCGAAGCGTCCGATGCCATCGACGCGCACGAAACGCTGGCGCGTGCGCTGCGTCCAGTGATTCTGCGTCGTACCAAAGCGGAAGTCGCGCCGGACCTGCCGGATCGTTTGGAGAACACGCTCGAAGTTGAGATGGAGCCGGCGCAGCGTGCGTTTTACGACGGCGTTCGTGACCGCTACCGTTCCAGTTTGCTACAGCGCATTGATCGCGACGGCGTGAGCAAGTCGCGCATGCACATTCTCGAAGCATTGCTGCGTCTGCGTCAGGCGGCGTGCCATCCGGCGTTGGCTGATCCAAGTCAGGCCGAGTTGCCCAGTGCCAAACTGGACGCGCTGCTGCCGGCCCTCGCCGAAGTCGCTGCAGAAGGCAATAAGGCGCTGGTGTTCTCGCAGTTCACCGAGTTTCTGGCGCTCGTGCGCACTGCGCTCGACGAACAGGGCGTGGTGTACGAGTATCTGGACGGACGCACACGCGATCGCCAGGAACGTGTGGATCGCTTTCAGAACGACCCGGACTGTCCGCTCTTTCTGATCAGTCTCAAGGCCGGTGGGCATGGCCTCAATCTCACCGCCGCCGACTATGTGTTTCTGCTCGATCCATGGTGGAATCCAGCCGTGGAGGCGCAGGCCATTGATCGTGCGCATCGCATTGGGCGCACTCGACAGGTGATTGCCACCCGACTCGTTGCGCGCGACACCATCGAAGAAAAAATCCTGCAGCTGCAGGCGTCCAAGCGTTCGCTGGCTGACGCCATTCTCACCGCTGACAAGGGTGTCATGGCGTCGATTGGCCGCGAAGAGCTGGAGCTGCTCCTCGGCTGATCCCGTGCTGTCGGTACACATGATCCGGCACGCTGATTCTGTTTTGCTCGCATATCGTGGAGACATGAATGACACACCACCTGCAGTTCTATATCAACGGTGCCTGGTGCAATCCGATTGCGCCCAGTGCGATCGATGTGGTAAACCCCGCCACCGAACAACCGTTCGCACAGATCAGTGCAGGCAGTGAGGCCGACGTCAACGCAGCGGTCGCGGCCGCTCGTGCCGCGTTTCCGTCATACAGCGCCACCACGCGCGAAGAACGTCTGGCATTGCTCGACCGCATTGTGGACATCTACACACGTCGACTCACCGAGTTTGCGCACATAATTTCGCAGGAGATGGGTGCACCCATCAAACTCGCCACGGCCGCGCAGGCACCCGCGGGCTTGGCCCACTTCAAGCACGCGCGACGCGTCCTCGCGGACTATTCGTTTGAAGAAACGGTGAGCAAGTCGCTGGTCGTGCGCGAACCGATCGGTGTGTGTGCGCTCATCACCCCGTGGAACTGGCCCGTGAATCAGATCGCGTGCAAAGTGGCGCCGGCCCTGGCGACCGGATGCACAATGGTGCTCAAACCCAGTGAAGTCGCGCCGTTGAGCGCCTTGCTGCTGGCCGAGGTGTTGCACGAAGCCGGTGTGCCGGCGGGCGTATTCAATCTGGTGAACGGCGACGGTGAAACGGTGGGTAGTGCGATGTCGCGCCACCCTGATGTGGACATGGTGTCGTTTACCGGCTCCACGCGCGCGGGCGTACTCATGGCCCGGGCGGCGGCAGAGACGGTCAAGCGCGTCACGCAGGAGCTCGGTGGCAAGTCGGCCAACATCATTCTCGATGACGCCGATCTCAAGACCGCGATAACTGGCAGCGTGCGCGGATGCTTTGGCAACAGCGGGCAGTCGTGCAACGCACCCACGCGTCTGTTTGTCCCGCGGTCGATCCTGGCCGAGGCTGAGTCCTTGGCGCAGGCCGTGGTTGACCGCATGGTCGTGGGCGATCCCGCCGACGAAAAAACGTCAATGGGCCCCGTCGTGAGCGCCGCGCAGTTTGACCGCGTCCAGGCGCTCATTGGCGAGGGCATCGCGGAGGGCGCCACGGTGCTCACCGGCGGGCTCGGCCGGCCGGATGGTTTATCTACCGGCTACTACGTGAAGCCCACGATCTTTACCAATGTCACCAACCGCATGCGTATTGCCCGGGAGGAGATTTTCGGGCCGGTGCTGGTAATCATTCCATACGATACGGAAGACGAAGCCGTTGCCGCTGCGAACGACACGCCCTACGGGCTCTCGGGCTACGTGTGGTCGGGCAGTAC
>JBBRDJ010000239.1:0-3002 GCA_038203945.1 Gemmatimonadales bacterium | reverse complement strand
GGGCCGGCGGCCGCTCACCGAATACGGCCGTGAACCGCTCCCGGCTGGTCGCGATCCGGCGGTCGGTGATCGACCCGTCGTCCGCCTTGATGGACAGCTGGCTCTCGCGCTTGTGCAGATCCAGGCCGATGATCTCCATGGTGACTGGCCTCCCGGTAGGCGCCCCGTCGGTAGACGGTGGGCGCGTGGATAATGGTGGGGCGATGCGTGTCTCCACGATACCGCGGAGGACCAGCCACCGCTTCATACCAACTATCCCGCATGTCCTCTATAGAATCAAGGATTCTGACCCCTTGATCGTCCAATCTTCTCCCGACGGTCGCTGGCGGAATAATCATCTGCGACGACCGCCAGCTGCCCACACCCTGCCGCGATATCGATCCCGCGCCGCTGTCGCATCGTGCTTGGCAACGCGTATTCCTGTTGCAGAATCTCTCGAAAGCGGTGGCCCGCATCGCTCTGCGTTGGAGCACCGTCGTAGCCGATGGTGGGATTGAGTGGAATGAGATTGACATGCGCGGGAAGTCCGCGCAGCAGTTCGCCGACCGCGCGCGCCTGTTCCGCGCTGTCGTTCTTTCCCTCGATGAGCGTCCACTCGTAGAAGATGCGGCGCCCTGTGAGCTCGCTATAGGTGCGGCACGCCGCCATGAGTTCATCGAGCGGCCATTTGCGCGCCGCGGGTACCAGAGCCGCACGTTCGACCTGCGTGGCCGCGTGCAGCGAAACGGCGAGATGTATCGGACGCTGTTCAGCGGCGAGCCGAAGGATGCCTGGTACGACTCCAACAGTGCTGAGCGTGATGCGCTCCGCCGCGAGCGATGGCCCATTCGGGTCAAGCAGAATATCGATGGCGTGCATGACTGCATCGTAGTTGTGGAGCGGCTCACCCATCCCCATCAACACGACGTTGCGCAGGCGCGTGCCCAGCGCATGTCGCGTCGCGCGCTTGAAAGCTCCCCTCGGCGTCTCGTGTCGCAGCACGCGCGCCACGTGCACCACCTGCGCCACGATCTCGCCCGGCGTGAGGTGACGCGTATAACCCATTTGCCCCGTCGCACAAAACACACACCCCATTGCATAGCCCACCTGCGAGCTCACGCAGGCGGTCACGCGGCCGGTGAAACGCATCAGCACCGTCTCGATACGCTCGTCGTCCGGGAGCGACAACAGATACTTGCGTGTGAATCCATCGCTGGACGCGGTGTCGAGCGCGGTGGGGAGCACGCCAAGTGTGGCCGCTGCCCGCAATCGCTCGGCGAGCTTGGGCAACAGCTCCGGCATGTCATCCAGATGTGACACCAGCTCGATGTACAGATACTTCCAGAGCCGCGCGGCATGCACGGGCTTGATGCCCCAGTGCACGAGCTGCTGCTGCAGCTCGGTCCGGGTGAGGCCGTAGAGGTTCAGGGGTGTCACGACGTCGCCCAGTGGCATGCCCAAAACTAATGGCCGAGTCGGAGATGGTGAGGATGCCACCCGGAGCCGAGCGTCCCCCGCGTACCACTACGATCATGGGGTCAGAGTCCATGTCCTCCAAATAGATCATGGACTCTGGACCCCATGAAGAGGACCCCATGAAGCGAACCGATGGCCTGGGAGCACAGGTGGCCACCCATCGCGTATCAGCGCGTTTGCTCGATTCCCAGAGCCGCAGGCATCGAGGTCTTCGCCGCAATGAATTGTCCGAGCGCGCTCAACGACTCCCGCGCCTCGCGCATGAGCGTGCCGTACAGCTGCCACGCATGTGGCACGACTGGCCATAACGCACAATGCGCGTCGCCACCCGCGGCGCGGATCTGGTCGACGACGCGCGTGCTGTCGTCGCGAATCATTTCGTCCTTGCCAACGTGCACCAACAATGGCGGCAACCCGTCGAACCGACCGTATACCGGAGACGCACGCACGTCGCGCGGATCGGCGTCGCCCAGATACGCACGCGACGCGAGCGCAATCGACTGTTCGTTGAAGAGCGCGCAGCGGTCCATGTTGGTTCGGTTGCTCTCGCCGGTGCCAAGCATGTCAGTCCATGGCGAAATCAGCGTTGCGCACGCCGGCATCGGCTCGCCACCGTCACGCAACGCAAGCAGCAGCGCCAGTGCAAGTCCACCACCCGCCGAGTCGCCGCTGACGGCAATTGAAGTTGATGGAATGCCCTGAGACAGCAGCCAGCGATATGACGCCAGCGTATCATCGAATGCGGCAGGAAATCGGTGCTCGGGCGCACGACGATAGTCCGGTGCGAAGACGCGCGCACGCGCCGCGGTCGCGAGTCCACCAGTGATCGGCCGGACGGTGACCGGACTGCCGCTTTGGTAGCCACCGCCATGCAGGTGCAGGATGGTTCGCATCCCATCACTCCCGGTTCGCGGCGTCGTCCACTCACCGCGCACTGGTGCATCGGTTGATAGCATGAACCGCACAGGCCCAGCCACCCAGGCACGTGTGAAGAGCGCAACGTCGAACAATGCGCGAGTCTCACGCGCGTCGGACCACAGTTGCGCGCGTGGCTTTACGACGCGGCGGAGCAGGCCGTTCACGATGTGCGCAAGCCTGCTCGCCGGCAGTGTGGTCACGCGTGTAGCTCGGCTGGTGTTTGTCGGAGACGTGGGCGCAGCGACGGCAGACTCGGTAGCCTATTCATTGATCGATCAGATCGACAGGACAACCGATCATGGGGGCAACCGATCATGGGGTCCCGATCATGGGGTCAGAGTCCTTGAATCCTTGACTCTGACCCCATGATCGGTTCGTCGTCGTCTTTGCAGTCGGCGAACAGCTTCACATTGCCAGGAGGAGAAAATAGCCGTAAACGACGGTCTGCAGCGGCAAAATCGCCTTATTCTACAGCCTAAACGCCGGCTTCTGCTGCGAGCGGACCGCATGATGCCGAGCAGCACACTGGTGGTGGGTCCGCTCGGCAGCAGCACGCATCGTTAGGCCGGCGGCACATGGATGGTGCGTCGAAATAGCCCGTCGCGCAACGGAACGGTGACGGTCGACGG
>JBBRDJ010000238.1:0-3048 GCA_038203945.1 Gemmatimonadales bacterium | reverse complement strand
TCGCGGTTGACCTCGTGCACCAGCGCCAAATTCAACCCTTGCCAGTTGCCAATGGGCACTTTGCTGGGTGACGGACCGGCCACCTTCTTTTCCCACTGCTTGGCCGGCGTGCGCTTCTCGATGTATTTGAGATACAGGTATGCGCCTACGTAACCGCCAAGATGGGCAAAGTGCGCCACGTTGCCGCCACCGCGCATGCCACCGTACAGCGTGACTACGGTCAATATCACCACCAGCACTCGCGCCTCGATCGGGATAATGCCCCAGATGTAGATGCGCTCACGCGGATAGAACATTGCAAACGCGAGCTGCACGCCAAAAACCGCGCCTGAAGCGCCCACAATGGCGGCAAACGGCGTGAAGAACAGCGACAGCAGTCCGCCGGTCACGCCTGCAATCAGGTACAAGGTTATAAAGTGTTTCCCACCCAGACGCATTTCCACGCGCGGGCCGAAAATAAACAGCGCGAACATGTTGAACAGAATGTGCGTGAACCCGAACGTACTGTGCGCAAACATGTACGTGATGATCGTCCACGGACGATACAGCAGGGCCGCCGGCACGAGTGCGAGGTAGCTCGTAATGCCCACTACAGACATCTGCAGCAGGTAGACCGCGATATTCGCGAAAACCAGTCGTTTTACCCAAGGTGTCATGCAAATATTCTAACCCCGGGACACCGCGTGGTGCCTGATTCGCTCCAAGTCCGACATACTGCGCGCACGCCATCAGGCTGCTCAGTCGGAATCTCGAATCGCGAGCCGGATAAATGGCATCACGGCCTGCTGGAGCCGCACGCTGAACACTGTCGCGCCAGCTGCGGTCTCTTGCATGGCCAGTGTGGCGTAGTAGCCCGTAGCGCGGTCAAACCATGGGGTGAAGCCGTACAGACCCACCGACGAGACTACGTCGCAGCCCTGAGCCGGTGTTGTGCACTCTAGCCAACCGGCCAGCCCGTATCGAAACGACGGTGTGGCCCCCGCGTACGGCGAGTTCCCAATAACGACCGCCGGATACGGCTCACGCGCCTGCCGCGCAAAAAGGTCGCTGTTGGCCAAGGTCACGCCGTCCTTCGTGCCGCTGTGAAACGCCAGCGCCAGCATGGCGCCGTATTCGCGCGCCGAGGCGCGCAGGCCGCCGGCAATTAGCGGATTGGACTCGCCAATGGCCTGGTTGGGCAGCGTGAAAAAGCGCACTTCATTGGAAAGGCCCAACTTGTCGGCGAGCCGTTCTCGAAAGAGCGCCTGCCACGATTGGCCCGTGGCCACTTCTGCCATGCGCGCGGCCACGTGCAGATGCGTGCCACCATAGTCAAAGCGCGTGCCAGGACCGGCGAGCGGGTTGTTGCCGCCAATTGTTGCTACGCACGCGGCCAGCGTGATCGATGCGACGGAGGTGCAGTTATTCAGGCTGCGGAGCCCCGATGTAAACGACAGCAGATGCCGCAGCGTAAGATCACGATTGGGCAGCGTCCAGCCAAGCACGTTGCCGGTGGTGCTCTCGAGTGAGAGCTCACCCGTCGCCACGACATCCAGCAGTACCATGCCGGCAATCAGTTTTGACGCGCTGGCAACAGCCACGCGCCGATCGGGCGAGAAGTTGCCGTAGCTCTGCTCAAACACGCGTTCGTCACGCCGGTTATACACCGTGAGTGTGAGATTTCCGTTGCCACCGCGCTGCGCGATTTGTGCGCGTACGACGCTGTCGACGGCGGCCCAGCGATCCGGCGATGGGTCCTGGTTGGGTGAAACACTGGCGCCACCGCTGCATGCAACGAACGTGACCGTCGCGGCAGCGAGGACGGCAGTTCTCACAACATGACCCATAACATCACAGCGTCTATGCACGCGGCAGTATCCCCAGCCACTCGGCTTCACGCGCACCGTACTCCGGAAACACACGATCAAGCGCACTACCGCCGAGATGTCGTGCGGTAACTTCACCAAACACCGCGCGGAAATCTGTGGTCAGCGCCAGGTCGCGGCCTTCGTAGAGCTGTTCGCGTTCCAGTCCGGGCCAACGACCCAGCACCTGCTGCTTGGCCGCCAGGTTGCCGCCAACAACAAACATTGCACCGGCGTGTCCGTGGTCCGTGCCGCCCGTTCCGTTCTGGCGCACCGTGCGTCCGAACTCCGACATGGTGAGAATCATCACGTCGTCCATGCGGTCGCCCAGGTCGTGCACCAGTGCCGCCACTGACTGCGCAAAATCGCCCAGACGATTGGCCAGCTGTCCCTGCGCGCCACCCTGATTCACGTGCGTATCCCAGCCACCAACATCAGCAAACGCCACTTCCATGCCAACGTCTGCCTTGATGAGTTGCGCAATCTGCTGCAAGCGCTGCCCAAACGGTGAGCGCGGATAGTTGGCGCCCGCAACTGGTCGGTACTGCAACGGATTGGCCGATCGCAACATCTTCATGGCTTCAAACATCTCGCTGCCGGAACCGTGTACCAAGTCGGCTTTCCCCGTGCGATACAACGCTTCGAGCCGCGCCTCCGCATCACCGCCAGCTGAACGGATCGAAAACTCCTCGAGGGAGTTCATCGCCACCACAGGCGACTGGCCATCGAGAATGCGCGGCGTTTGCTGCGTCATGGACACCGCGCGAAATGGTGACGCCGGCGTCTCACAGTTGGCCTCGCATGTACCCTGCGTGGCCAGGTACCGATTGAGCCAGCCGTCGCGTGTGCCTTTGCGATCGGGCGTGGCCGACTCCATGTAATCCTGCGCGTCAAAGTGCGAGCGTGTAGCACTCGGGCTGCCCACCGCATGAATGGGTACGAGCAATCCGCGATCGTACAACGGCTTGAACGGTGACAACGACGGATGCAGCCCAAAGAATCCGTCCAGATCGATCGCGCTCAACGCACCGGCGCTGCGTGATGGCGCACCCACCGCCAACTGCGGTCGCGACGCGTAGTACGCTTTCTCGCCAAATGGCACCACCACATTGAGTGCGTCCGCCGCACCGCGCTGAAAGAGACAGATAAGCGTCTTTCCCCGCGCGGCCTTGGGCAGCGACATCCCCATCACCGTGCGCTCCAG
>JBBRDJ010000237.1:0-3121 GCA_038203945.1 Gemmatimonadales bacterium | reverse complement strand
TTTTTGCGTTCCGTGTTTGAGGTGTTTGAACGCTATCGCACGTCGGTTGATGTGGTGACCACCTCGGAGGTGTCGATCTCGGTCACGTTGGACGACGTCGCACATCTCGATTCCATCGTGGCTGATCTCTCCGCGTTGGGTGATGTGTCCGTTGAGCGGGCGCGTGGTGTGGTGGCAATCGTTGGTGCCGGCATTACCGATGGTACGGCCACGTTGGCCGCGGCGATCGGCGCGCTCGGCCCTATCAACGTGCACATGGCCTCTTTGAGCGCCACCGGTATCAACTTCACGATGGTGATTGACGATGCGCAGGTTGTTGGGGCGATGACGCGTTTACACACCCGTTTCTTTGAGGAGCAAGCATGAGCATCGTTCGGGTTGCGCTGATCGGTATGGGACGCATGGGGGCCGCGCTCGACGGGCTGGCGGACTCGCATCGGTGCGAGATTGTCGCTCGCCTGGATGCCGCTGACACGGACAAACGGGGGATTTCCGCCGAAACGCTTGGGCTGGCCGATGTGGCGATCGAGTTTACCGAGCCCGAAGCGGCTATCGACAACGCCTTTCGTTGCATGCAGGCCGGTGTGCCCATCGTGATTGGCACCACGGGCTGGTACGACAATCTGGCCACGTTGCAGGAAGGAGCGCGCACGTACGGTGGACGCGTATTGTGGTCGCCAAACTTTTCTCCCGGTGTGCAGCTCATGCTGGCGCTCTCGGAAGCCGCGGGTCGTCTGTTTCATCGCACCCCATCGTTCGATGCGCACCTCGTGGAAACACATCACACCGCCAAGCTCGACGCACCGTCCGGCACGGCGATTGCCATTCGCGACCGCGTTGAGCGTTCGCTTGGACGCGCCGTGCCGATCACAAGCGTGAGGGTTGGCGCGGTGCCGGGCACGCACGAGCTATTGCTCGACGCTCCGTACGAACAGATTCGCATTACGCACGAAGCGCGTGACCGGCGTGTTTTCGCTGATGGCGCGCTCGTGGCCGCGCGTTGGTTGGCCGCGCACGCGCAACCCGGCGTGTACACCATGCGTGATGTGCTCGGGCTGGCTGGTGCGGCAGAGGTCACGTCGTGACCACAGATGCGACCGCGCTCGTTGGCTGCGGTACTGCCTTGGTCACACCATTCACGCCAAACGGTGCGATAGACGTCCAGGCGTTGCGCGCTTTGGTGAACGCGCAGCTGGCGGGCGGGATCAACTTTCTGGTGCCGTGCGGCTCTACGGGCGAAGCCGCTACGCTGTCGTTCGACGAGCATGTGTCGGTGGTGCGGATTGTGGCGGAAGAAGTCAACGGACGGGTGCCGGTGGTGGCCGGCGCCGGTTCTAACGACACGCGCAAGGCGATCGAGTTCTCGCACGCCGTCGCGGACGTTGGCGCCACACATCTCTTGCACGTCTCGCCGACGTACAGCAAGCCGCCACAGCGCGGCATCGTGGCGCACTTTCTCTCTATTGCCGATGCCGTCGCGTTACCTGTGATGCTGTACAACGTACCGGGTCGAACGGCCAGCAACATGGAGGCCCACACCACGCTCGAGTTGGCGCAGCATCCGCGCATCGTGGCCATGAAGGAAGCATCGGGTAATCTGTCGCAGGTGGACGTCTTGCTGCGCGATCGTCCGGCGGGCTTTCACGTGCTCTCGGGTGACGATGCCTTGACCTTGCCTGTTATGGCCCTGGGTGGCGAGGGTGTGGTGTCGGTCGTGTCTAATGTTTTCCCCGCCGCCATGGTGCAGCTGGCTACGGCCATGACCGCCGGTGATCTGACGCGCGGTCGTGCGCTGCACCGGGCGCTGCTTCCTTTCTTTTCTGCGGCGTTCGCTGAATCGAATCCAATACCGTGCAAGGCTGTCCTCGCACAAAGCGGTGTGATGCACAACGTGCTGCGCTCACCGCTCGTGCCGCTGGCCGAACCATGGCACGAGCCGGTGCTGTTGGCGGCGCAACGTGTGCGTGCGGCGCTCGCCCTGCTGGGCGTGCATTGATCGGCGCACAATCCGCGGTCAGTCCGCCAAACATTTGCGTTTTCTGACGGTTTTATATCTGTTTCGACAACGGTTGGCATGTATCTCACCCTGAAGGACTGATTTCTCCCATGCGACTTTCTCTCGAAGAACTTGAGGCTCGGCTTTCGCACCCCGATCTGCTCGACAGCAGTGTGCCGCTCCCCATGGATGCCGGCGCCACGTTTGAGCAGTTTCTGGTGCGCCTTGAAATGGGCGAAGTGCGGGCCGCTCATCGCGACGCCGAGGGACGGTGGCACGCGGTGCCATGGGTAAAGCGCGGCATCCTGCTCGGCTTTCGCATTGGCCGAGTGGTGGAGATGGGCGCAGAAAGTGGTGGCCTCAATCACTTTTTCGACAAGCATACATTCCCGGTGCGCGAGTTTCGCCTTGAGCATTCGGTGCGCATTGTTCCCGGCGGTTCTGCCGTACGGCGCGGCGCGTACCTCGGCGCCGGTGTGGTGTGCATGCCACCCATGTACATCAATGTCGGTGCATTCGTGGGCGCTGGCACCATGGTCGACTCTCACGTCTTGGTGGGATCGTGTGCACAAGTAGGAGAGCGCGTGCATCTGAGCGCCGCCGCGCAGATTGGTGGCGTGCTTGAGCCGGTAAATGCAGCACCCGTGGTGATTGAAGACGATGTGATCGTTGGTGGCAACTGCGGTGTGTATGAAGGCACGGTGGTGCGTGAACGCGCCGTGCTTGGCGCCGGCGTCATTCTTACGCGAGGCACTCCGGTGTATGATCTGGTCAACGAGAAGGTGCATCGCGCCACCGATTCTACGCCGCTGGAGATTCCGGCAGGCGCCGTGGTCGTGCCTGGAGCGCGTCAGGTGACATCGGAGTGGGGAGCGGCTCAGCATCTCTCCATCCAGACGCCGGTCATTGTGAAGTACCGCGACGGCAAGACGGACGCCGCCACGTCGCTCGAAGCCTGGCTGCGGTGACCGAACGATTATCGGTCGCCGGCACGGTGCGCGTGCCGGGTGACAAGTCGATCAGTCATCGATCGCTGTTGTTTGCCGCGCTCGGCGTTGGTGCGTCTCGGGTGCGCGATATTTTGCAGAGTGCCGACGTGCAGTCCACCGCTGGAGTACTGCGCGC
>JBBRDJ010000236.1:0-3147 GCA_038203945.1 Gemmatimonadales bacterium | reverse complement strand
GAGAACGCGAGCAGGTATTCGTGCGTACAGGCGTCGCAGCGGATGCGGGCGAAGCCGTGCTCCAGCACGCCGCACGCGAGGAACTTATCGGCCACCTGCGCGACGACCGAGCGCCACGGGCCGTACTCGCGCGCGAAGCGCGCGTCGTAGACCGTCTGCAGGCGGTGCAGGTGATCCGAGACCAACCGAAAGAGTGGCGACGCCTGGGGGCGCCGGGGTTTGTAGACGCCGCACGCCGCCGGCGCGGCGCCGGGCATGTGCGCTCCAGGACCGGGGAGCGCCGAGCATAGGCCTGACTCGGGCGCGGACCGTCACCGTTCGGTTGCGCGACAGGCTGTTTCGACGCAACGTCCGCGAGGCGCTGGGTCACGGCGCGCAATCGCGGCGCATCGAACGGTGGCAAGCGAAAGATGGCGTAGAGCCGCTCGAAGATGTCCACACCCACATCTCGGTCGAGCGGTTCACGCTTCGCCGTAATATTACGCGCGTAGGACGGCTTTCGTAGGGAGTAGGGAGTAGGGAGTAGGGAGTCGGGAGTCGGGAGTCGGGATAGCAATGCCCCTGATCGGCTTGACGACGAGTGTCTCCGCGGAAGTGACTTCGCAGGGCATCCGGGTCAACCTCCTCTGTCCGGGCATCATCGACACGCCGATGCACCAACGACGGCGAGGGCTGATTGGCGATGACGTGTATGACAATGGCGTGCTTCCGCAGGTACACTTGAAGCGTGCGGGAGCACCGGAAGAGATCGCGAAGGCCGTGGTCTTCCTCTGCTCCGATGAGCGCGATGGACCTTAGTATCTGCTTTGCGCTTCCGCACAAGATCTTCCAATCTCGTCTTCACGAGTTGAACACGACAGAGAACGCTGACGGTAGCATGTACTGGCACGTAAAGATCCTAGAGCAAGAGGCCGGAGTGTTCGCTCTGCAGATGCCGAAGTCAGGCGACCACCTCTCGCTTGCAGGATTCTCCATTCCCGTTCCGGATGAGTCGCCCAGCTAACGTATTCTGTTACGCATACGCGCAATCTGGCGGTGCTCGTCGCGGAGGCAACGCAGGATGAACAGCATGTTTCCCTCAGGTTTTCGCGATGTTTGTGGAAGTGTCTGATATTGCCTGATTGAGGACTTTTGTGTCTTGTTCTGTGTTGGGAAACATCATTATACGAATTTGCGATGTTTTTATTCTTGGTGCGTATTCCGGCGGAATTCGGCCACCTGTACTGGTTGAATCCGGCCAGCAAATCCGGGGGAATCCGGCCACGCTGGCGGCGGAGTCCGGCCAGCTGGCGGCGGCGAGGTGATGGCAGGGCGTGACGCGGGATCCTTCTCCATGTCGGCGGCGCATCCTTCGGGGACTTCGACCGGAGCGACCGCGTGCCACGTGACAGGATTTCGATGCGAACGATTCGTGATGTACTCCGGCTGCGATTGGACGCCGGACTGAGTGAGCGCCAGACGGCGCGCAGCCTGGGCGTGCCGCGCACCACGGTGCAGGGTAATCCCACCAGACCACCGCTCCCTTGCTCGCGGCCGACTCGCTTGCCGAGGCCGACGAGGCGAGGAAGCCCGGCACCGCGAGCACCGCGAGCACGAGGGTGGCCATACCGGTGCGCCCCATAAGCGTTAACCTAAGACCCATTCTCTCAGTATATCTCTGAGCCGGAGGATTTGGGGGAGACGCTTGCGGCGTTCGCGCGTATTGAGCGCGCCACTCGTCGTGGCGGCGGACAGCTGCCCGAGCGTGAGCGCAGGACAGCGCGCGTGACGCAGGGCGTGAATGGCGACGACCGTCCATGCCCAACTGCGGGTGTCGTCGGTCTCGGGTGGGCGGGTGCCGTCAGTCTCGGATGGGCGCGTGTCTGGAGATGGCGTAGCCCCAGGGGGAAAAAGATCGGGCATTCCGATAGAGTGTTTCCAGCAGGAGGGAAGCGACCAGCTTGGCGGACATCCAACTGCGCGCGACGGCGGGATGCTTGTGGGGCACATGCCCGAGCCTGAGGAGTTGCTTGAGTCGTTTGAAGACGCGCTCGATTTGCCAGCGCCCCCGGTAAAGTTCGAGTACCCCAGCCGCGTCGAGGGCGTCGCGCGAGAGGGTGGTGAAGATCAAGATGAAGTGCGCCGCCTCGAGCGAACGTTTGGTGAGCTGTTGCTGTTTGCGCTGGGAGTTCCGGCGCATCCGACGTGTGGCGTTCGCGGCCAGCGGCGCTGGCAGGCGGATGGCGACGACCCGTCCTTCAATCGATGGCTGATCCAGCACGGGAAACCGCACCGGCCAGTCGCCCACCTGCCCCACGCGTAAGGGGCGCGCCCGGGTGAGGGCCCTGAAGGGTCTGCCCTCGGGGTCGGTCAGCCGGGAATGCGTCCACCGCAGGCGCACGACCAGGTCGCCGCCCGCCGCGACCACGTGATGGGCCCCCAGCGGCCGCAGGAAGTTCCGGTCAGCAAGCAGCACGTCACCCCGTTCAACGGGGGCCCGCTCGAGCAGCTCGGCGCCTGTCGCGTCCGTGAGCTCCTGCCAGTCACAACTCAGCGTGCACAGGTCTATCGTGTAGTGGAGACGCCAATCCGTGCCCGTGCTCGCGGGACGTTGGATGGTCGTGCTGTCGATCACGCGGAGTCGCCGGCTCCCTATGGCGCGGGGCAGTGCGCGGAACTGCCCCGCCAGACGCGCTGCGATCCATTCCAGCCAACGACCCGAGGTCTTCATCCGCTTGAAGAGCGCCACCGGCGACATCGATTCGAGGCCGGCCGCCTTCGCCTGGATCACCGTCTCGCGCAGCCCGCTCCCGTTGACCGCATGAAACAAGAGCAGTCGGAGGAGCGCGCCTGGGGTGCTCGTGTAGCGCACCCGCCGAAACGCCTGCTGCTCGCGCGCGGCGTCTTCCCAACCGCTCGGGAGCAACCCTTCGATGATCGTCCACTCGTCGGTCTGCGCAGAGGTCATGCACCACAGTCTAGCGCACCCCCGTTCGTTCGTAAACTCTTAGGTTAACGCTTATGCCGGTGTGCCCCCGCGCGTACGGCGCGTGCCCCCCAGAGACTCGTGATGGTGACCGCCGGCAGCATCGCCCAGATGCCCGCGTTCTACGACGAGATCGAACCGTCACCGAGGCCGATCAAGAAAAAGTCGCCCACCACCGCGGG
>JBBRDJ010000235.1:0-3160 GCA_038203945.1 Gemmatimonadales bacterium | reverse complement strand
TCAACGTTCCATGAAGAAGCAGCCGCGTCCGGTCGCGACCAGCTTGCCATTGAGGTCGAGTACATCGACGTCGGCCACGCCCATCGTTCGGCCAGCACGGCGCACAGTCGCCACAGCCTGCAATGCGCTGCCTGACGCGGGTCGCAGGTAGTCGGTGCGGAAATCGATGGTCCCGGCTGCACGGCCAGACGCAGCAATCACCGCCATGCAGCCCGCCGTATCGATCAGCGACGCGATCGGACCGCCATGCCACTGTCCCGTGCCCACCCCGCGCTCGAACTCGGCGCGGAACGGCATGCGCATCACCACGCGAGGCAGCGCGATCTCCACCACCTGGATTCCTGCAAAAAGGATGAAGGGCGAGGCGTCGCACATCGCCTGTAGTGCCTGCACGGTCAGAGTCATTTCTTGCTGCTGGCTCATCGCAAGTCCTCTTGGGGGTTTCGAAGCTTGGTTCCGACAGCGTCGAGAGAGGTCACGGTGTGACCACGATCTTGCCGAAGACTTCGCGGTCCTCGATCAAGCGCTCGGCCTCGCGGATTTCGCTCAACGGCATCACGCGGTCGATCACAGGCAGCAAACGCTTGGAGCGCGCATGCTCGATCAGCGTCGTGATGTCGTCGCGGCGCCAGCCGTTGGAGCCCATCAGGCTCAGCTCGAAGGTCCAGAC
Source organism: Gemmatimonadales bacterium (assembly GCA_038203945.1). Taxonomy (GTDB): domain Bacteria; phylum Gemmatimonadota; class Gemmatimonadetes; order Gemmatimonadales; family Gemmatimonadaceae; genus JAABRT01. The sequence goes on along the minus strand of JBBRDJ010000235.1, from coordinate 2,490 downwards.
ATACCGCACGTCTATCGGCTCTTCGAACCCAGCGGTAGCGCCACAGGTCAGCAGCCGACCGCCGACCTTCATGCAGCGGATGGACTCCTGCCAACTGCCGCCACCGGTGTAGTTGATGACCATGTCAACGCCGCCTGTGCCAACGATGCGTGGTTTACCCACCAGGGCATGGACCGCAGACAATAGCTCCTGCTTGCGATAGTTGATGACCTGGTCTGCGCCGATATCCTTCAGCCGTGCCGACTTTTCATCTGAGCCAGCGCAGGCGATCACGGTAGCACCGGCGAGCTTGGCCAGCAGCACGCAGGCCGTGCCGACACCCCCGCTGGCACCCAGCACCAGCACCGTTTCACCTGCACGCACACCGCCACGCGTGACCATCATGCGGTGCGCGGTGGCGTAGGCCAGCGGGATCGACGCAGCAGCTTCATAGCTGACGTCGTCGGGCAGACGAACCAGCTGCTGCGCGTGGGCGATGCAGTACTCGGCGCGTCCGCCGTCGAACATCTCGCCGATCATCCTGCCGCCGGTGAATTCGTTGGGCAAAGGATCGACCAAGACTCGGTCGCCGATCTTCCAAGTCGTCACACCCTCACCGAGCTCCGTGACCTCACCAGCGATGTCCGAGCCGATGACGATCGGCAGCGGCACCTTGATCCCCGGCATGCTTCGGCGCGAAAAAATGTCGTGGTAGTTGAGTGAGCAAGCGCGGACGCGCAGCTGCACCCAACCGGGCCGCACTGACGGACGCGGATAGTCGGACTCGAGCAGGATCTTGTCCAAACCCCCGTGCTCACGCACCACAGCCGCTCGCATCTTCGCCATCTCGCCCGCACTCCTTCAGTACCTGCTCCGCGCTGCGGCAACGCAGTGCCGCGGTGACTCGGAAACTCAATCGTACCGGATAGTACTTTAAAGTACGGGGCGGTGTAAACAGTGAGGACGTGAAGGCTCTGGGTGCCTTGGGCCAGCCTTTGGCAAGGGCCTCGCAAGGGCTTCAGACGCCCTGAAGGCTGGAGCTGCTTCGAAGCACCTTGGCAGTCTTCTTGCCGCCACTCAACCCAATCGGAGTCGTCACCACCAAGCCGCGCTCGAACACGCGCATCGTCGCGTCGAAGATCTCGTCCAACGTCTGCGAACCGTCCTCGCGATACCAACGCGGGATGAAGTTGAAGGCCGCGAACAGCGCCAGCGCAGTCAGCCGCGTGTCGACGTCCTGGTGCATCACACCTGCACGCTGGTCAGCAAGCAACCAGGCGCGGACCTGCAACTGTGCCTCCTCCCGCATCGCCGAGGAATCTTCGGAGCTGCCGGCGTACACGTCGGGACCGCCAAAGGGCAGATTCAGCCGGCAGTAGACGTCCTGCACCATCAAATGCAAACTCAACCGCAAGTAGTGTCCGGTCTTCTGCAGCCCCGTGCCGCGCACGGCTTTGGCCTGCGCCAGCGCTTCGCGGAATTGGGTGACCATGCGCGCCTCGCAAGCACGAACGATGGCCTCCTTGTCTCCCACGGTGCGGTAAATCGTCGGCTTGGTGACGCCCACCATCGCAGCCAGATCATCCATGGAGGTACCGTCGACCCCCCGCCGTGCAAATGCGATCGCAGCAGCTTGCAAAACGGATTCGCGCTTGTCTTCGCGCGTCGCCTGCACGCTTGCACGTTCTCGCGTCCAGGGTGAGTCAGGCGCCATCACGGCGCGCGGCGGGCGATCGCACGGCGGAGGGTCATTCGTCACACCACTCGATCGCCGCATTCGCCACCGTCGCCAAAGGCGTCACAGTACCGGCCACCGCCGAGCCAGTACCCGGGAGGCGACTCAGGCGCAGTACTGTGCGCGCAGCGCCCGGCGTTTCGCGGAACACGAGGCTGGTCCCGTCCAGCGCGACACGGAGTTCACCCTCGACTGAAGACACGTCTTGTGGCCCAACCAAGGCGCGATAGCGCTCTGCCGCATCGGCAGGTTCAGATGCCCATTCGTGCCGAAGACCCTGGATCGCGCTGGCGCCGTTGGCGTGTTTCATCCACGGCTCACACCACACGGCTTGCCGCGTGTGCTGCTGGCAGCAAAAGAACGACAGGCCCGGAAATGCCTGCGGATCGAAGAAGAAAGTGGTGAAGGTGGCTGTGATACGACCGTCGGGCGTGTCGGCGTCACGCGACCAGGTCAGCGGGTCTTCGGTGCCGATGCCGGCCTGCCTCAAGGCAGCAGCAAAACCATGGGCATCGTCTGAGGCCAGAGCCACGAACGGCAACCCACCACCAGCGGCAACCGCTGCCGCTACGGGTCCATAAAGCTGCACGCCAGGATCAGCATCAGGATCTTTGCCCAGCAACTCGAAGTAATCATGCTGCAGCACGCACAGGTGGTTCGCCGTTCCAAACTTCGGGTGTCGGGCACGAGGCGTGACGGTGAACCCCAGTGATTCGAACTCTTGACGAGACGCCTCAAGGTCAGGGGTCACGATGATGACGTGGTCAATTCGGCTG
>JBBRDJ010000234.1:0-3178 GCA_038203945.1 Gemmatimonadales bacterium | reverse complement strand
CTGTTCCAGCTTCGGCAGCTCACCGGTGTGTACGCTCACCCCCGGCGCCAACGCGGCGGTCACGGCCAACTTCGGGTTGGTCAGCACGGTCACGCTCACCGTTTCCATCACAACGGGAGTTGGTGCGGTGACAGTCACCGGAAGCTTCGGAACCGTCACGTGCTCACGCGACGTCAGTTTCAACTTTCTGAATCCGAACAGCCCGCAGGAGTGCGTGTACATCCTCCCGCCCGGCAGCTCGATTAACGCCACGGCTCTGGGAAGTTTTGGCTACGTGCTCCAGTCGAACCGATTTAGTACCATCTCTGGCGCTGTCTGCAGCGGCATCATGAACCCATGCACGGACGTCGTTTTAACGAATAGTTCCATCTTTGCGGTATTTGTTAATTAGCTAAGAGCTAAGAGCTCAGAGCTCAGAGCTTTAAGCTCTTAGCTCTTAGCTCTCACCTAGTCCCGAATACTCGCCAACAACACCTTCGCCCGCGCATTCTGCGGGTTCGCTTCCAACGATTGTTGGTACAGCGCCACCGCCGCCGCATTGTTCTTCCGATCCTGCTGTTCCAGCGCACGACTCAGTAGCATCATCGACTTCAACTGATTCGGCCCCTTCGCACCCACCGCGGCGCCCTGCGAGAAACCGCTCGGCACATCGGGCAGCTTGAGCCCCTTGTTCACCTTCTCACCGAGCGATGCCAGCAAGCCGAGCATGTCGTCGGCTTTGCCGGTGACCGAGGTGGCGTACTCCAGCTCCGACGTTTCCGTGTTGATCGCCCGGACGTCCATCCGGATGCGGTCTTTGGTGTCGATGACAAACGAGCCCATCAGCATGTGGAGCGCGCCGAGGGTTTTGCCGAGTTTGGCCGCGGTTTGCGCTTCCACGCGTCCGCTGGCGCCGAGATCCTGCTCCGCGAGCAGCGCCTGCAACCGATCGCGCTCGACCACGCGGATATTCGTGTTGGCGGCGAGCTCCGTAATCAACATCTCGGCCAAACCCTTGCTCAGCGGGGCATATTCCGCGTTGTTGCCGATGGCGCCGTTGGTGAAGTACAGCACAGCGACCGTGGGCCGTGTCTGCTGCATGCCAGCCGTCGTGGAGAAGCGCTCCACGGGAGTCGACGGTGTCACGTCGGGCGCCGCGCGGTTCGCGGACGGGGTTGGCGATGACGTCTGCGCCCCGCCCGAGGCGCACGCTGCTGGCAGCGTCAGGAGCGTGAGCGCACAGGCACGGCGAGTCAGTCGAACAAGCGAAGCAGCACGCATCGGGGTATTCTCCAGAGTGGGAAGTCCCCAGAAGATACCGCAGGATGTTCCATTCGTTTAGCCCCACATGCCCAAAGTCTGCCCCGTCTGCGACACCAGCTACGCCGATACCAACGTCTTCTGTCCCGCAGACGGTACCACGCTGCGTGCCGCCGATTCTGACGGGGACCTCGTCGGCTCGGTCGTCGCTGACCGCTATCTGGTCACCGACCTGCTTGGCGAAGGTGGCATGGGCAAGGTGTATTTGGCGCGCCATGTGCGCCTGCCGTTACAGGCGGCCATCAAGGTGCTGCGCCCGGAGTTGCTGAAGGATCCGGCCTCCGTGGCCCGCTTCAATCGGGAGGCGGCGAACGCCAGTCGCATCGAGCACGAGCGGGTGGCCCGCGTGTTCGATTTCGGCGAGACCGGCGATGGCCTGGTGTACCTCGCTATGGAGTACGTGCCGGGCAAGACCCTCAAGGGAGTGCTGGAGGCCGAAGGCGCTCTTTCTCTCAAACGCACCGCCACCCTGATCCGTCAGGTGGCCGATGGTCTCGATGCCGCGCATCGCATGAGCATTGTGCATCGGGACCTCAAGCCCGACAACATCCTGGTTACGCAGGATGAAAACGGCGCCGATAAGTGCAAAGTGGTGGACTTCGGTATCGCCAAGGCAATCGGCGGAAGCGAAAAAGAGGCCGGACTCACGCGCACCGGGTTCGTGGTGGGCACTCCCGAGTTCATGAGCCCCGAGCAGCTGTTAGGCGGCGACATCGATCACCGCAGCGATGTCTACGCCTTGGCGCTCGTGGCCTACACCTGTCTCACGCTGGATCTGCCGTTCGACCGGAATACTCCCGATCGCGGCATGACCGCGCGCCTCATGAGCGCGCCGCGTCCGCTGGTGGTGGTGCGCGCCGACTTACGGTGGCCTGACGCGTTGCAGGCCGTGCTCGATCAGGCGCTCGAGCGCGACCCCACCAAGCGGACCGCGTCGGCTGGGGCGTTTGCCAAAGCGCTGGAGATCGCGATCACCACTCCGGTGGCACGGATTACCCCGCAGCCAGTCGCGATTGCGCCACCCAGCGCGTCATCCGCTCCGCACCTCAGTCCGAGCACTCCGGGCGCGGCCCGTCAGATTTCCACGATTCCTCGGGACGAGAGCAAGCGCGAGCGGCAGCGGAACAGTCAGCCTCGGGTTGCCGCCCCGACGCCGTCGCGACCGGCCAAGGCGGCGGCGCCTGTGGCCGCCGAAACAGAAGAATACGCCGTCCCCGTTGGCCGGCGCGGCTTCAGTTGGCCGCGATTCCGGCTGCCGAGTCTCGGACTCATCCTGCTCGTGGGTGCGGGCTGGTGGTTCGTCACCAAACAACGCGCGCCGCGCCCGAGCGATGTGAACAAGCTGGTGAACAGCGTGGGTGGTGCGGTTGAACAGTTGGTCGACGGGGCCACCAATTTGGCGTCCAACGCCGCCGGTGCCGCGTCCGGTGCTGCCGTGGCCGCGCAGCGCGCGGTCGTCTCCCCGTCAGCGGAGGCGCCAACCGCTGCTCCGGACCCGTCGAGCGCTTCTGCAGCGCCATCCGTAGCACCCGTTGGCGCACCAGTGCCGGTAGCCACGCCACGCCCGTTAACTGCGAATAGCGCCAGCGGTACGAGCGGACGCCGCACCCTCGATAGCCTCACCAGGGTACTGGATCCCGAGACCGCCGATGCCGCCGTGGTGCGAACCGCGGTGCCGGCCCTCCGCGCACTGCTTGGCCGACTCACATCGGTTGATGACAGTACGTGGGCCTACATCCGGATCGCCGAGGCCCATCTGTTGATCGACGAAGTCCGACCGGCTTGCGCCGCCCTTCGCTCAGCACAAGCCGTTGCGCGCAACATGACGCAAGCGGAGGTGATCACGGGGTACACCGGACGGCTGGGCTGTTCGCCGTAG
>JBBRDJ010000233.1:0-3220 GCA_038203945.1 Gemmatimonadales bacterium | reverse complement strand
ATGGGCCGACCGGCACTGCTGCCGGGTGTGTACAGTGTCACTTCTGCGGCGTCGCGCAATCGTTGAATGCGTACGCCATCCTGTCCCCACTCGCTCAATCCCTTGCTCCACCGCGCGGCCATCCCATTGGCGTACTCGGCCACTGTCTGACCTGCGGTGGTGGCCTGTTGCGCGTCTACCCACGGTGCGAAGTCTTCTCCGCGCAACTGCGGAAACGTGAGCGCGATATTGCCGAGATCACCCTTGGGATCAATGGCGATGACCGGGATGTGATCGATGGCTGCTTCTTCGAGCAGGCTGATGCCCAAACCGGTTTTGCCGCTGCCGGTCATGCCAATGATGACGGCGTGTGTCGTGAAGTCTTTGGCGTCAACCAGCAGGAGCGAATCGCGGCGCTCGCGGGACGGGAGGTCGTAATCGCGTCCGAGGTAGAACGCGCCCAGTTTTTCGTAATCGTGGTTCATGACCGCGAAGTTACCGCCTGGACGCGAGCGCCGTGCCCTCTACATCGCGCCCGGGATAGACGGCTACGGTGGAGCCATCGGCGAGAAAGGTGGACACCGGTGCTTCGGAGAGCGGCGCGACCCACGATGGGCCATACAAGCTCGCGATATCAGCTTCGAGGAAGCACTCCACCAGCGGCGTCATGTTCCAGCGCGGATGCTCCACCTGGTATTCGCGCGTGGATCGCGGTCCACGTGCGGTATAGCCCCAGTAATGCTCTGCAATAAACGCTTCAACGGAACTGGCGCGCATGGGGCGCGGTGAGCCGTTGGCGAGGGCCACCACGCGTTCCCACTGCCCGTCGCGTTTCCATTCGTACAGCAGCGTGCGTTGCGGGGTGCCGTCGTCAGTGGGCACACCCTGAATGCTGGCGTCGCGCATGGGTGTGGCCACGTACGGTTCGCCGTAGAGCGTGCGCGCGACCCAGGCAATCGCAAAGCGTGGTACGCGCTCCTGCACAAACACCACGCCCCGTCGCCAGGTACCGTCGGGCGCCTGGCGTTTGACATAAAAGCGCAGATTCACCTCCGGAAAACGCGTGTGCCACGGGATGGCCAGGCCACGCACACGCACCTGCTCAAAGCGGAAGGCGACAACACTCGCCAGCGCGTCACCGCGCCAAAGATCGAGCTCGATGCCCCGCGGCAGCAACGGTGTGAGCATTCGTTGATCTACCGCCCACGTCAGCATGACCAGATCGTACCACGCCGCCGTGAGGAACGGACGTTTACTCATGGACCATTCGTTAAAGACACAGCGCAGTGCGCCTGCTACTCGGAGAGCCTTTCCCGGATTTTTTGATAGCCAGTGCGTAGATCATCGGCCATCTTGCGAGCCGTGTCAGACATGACATCACCCACTTCGCTGGCCGTACCTTTGGCATCGGCACCCGCTGACGTGACACGCTCGCGAAGCGAACCAAGCCTCGACTCAAGTACTTCGAACTCGTCTTTTGCGTCACGTGACGCCAGGTGCACCTGGAGGCGTAACTCATCCCGTTCGCGCTCGAGGGAGACAAGCAACTCGTCCAGTTTATCGTTCCATGATGACATGTACAACTCCTGCCGAAACGGGAAGTAGACGCTCAGAACTCTCGACGCTTCATTTCCTTGAACAGTTCCCGGGCTTCACCGGCTTGTCCTTCTTCGCCGCGGGTGGCTTCGATGGTTGAATCGAACGACGGTCGCTGCTGCGGCTTTTTCTGTTCCGCTTTGCCGGTGGTTTTCCGGATCAACGCTTTCAGCTGTGAATCTTTCACCGTGACCTCGTCTGCGGGTGGAGGGAAACTGCTCTTTGAAAACTAGCTATTGGAGCATGAACAGCAGAGCGACGCTTGTCCAGAGCCCGGCAACGATCCGGATTGGCTGATACCCGGCAGTTGCTCAAAAGCGCGGATTGCAGAGAAGCAGACAGTCATCGCAGTGAAAAAGTGGCAGGAAGGGCGCGGTTACGACGCGGGGCTGGGCGCACTGTGGACACACGACCCAAGTCCGACGGTTCACGGTCTGGTCCACGCCGAGTTGAGTGTCTGCTGCAGGTCGCGCGACGAGAACGGTTTCGCGAGAACGTGCGTGATGCCAGCTCCGCCAGCCTGCACGATGTCATCATGTTCAAGAAACCCCGTAGTCAGTACGATCGGCAATCCTGGGTGGACCTTCTGCGCATGCTCTGCCAGCTCCAGACCGGACATGACGGGCATGGACAGGTCGGTGAGCAGACAGTCAGCGGCGAAACTGGCACTGTTGAGGTATTCGGCCGCGACCACAGAGTCGGTAAAACCGATGACGCACCAACCGAGTCGTTCCAGCAGTCGCGTGGTGGCCACAAGTACCGCCGCTTCATCATCCACCACGATCACGCGACGGTCTTCGTCACCGCGCGTCTGCGCTGGCGTGTGCCGCAGCGCCACGGGCCGAGTGCTGGCCGTGGGGAGATAGACGCGCATAGTGGTACCTTCGCCCACTACGCTCTGTGGAAGGACCATGCCGTTGAGCGCGGTCACGGTTCCGTGCACCATGGCCAAGCCGAGTCCTGTTCCGCGGCCCGGTCCCTTGGTGGTAAAAAACGGTTCAAAGGCACGTGCAATCACGTTGGGTTCCATGCCCGATCCCGTGTCGGCGACGGTGAGTTCGGCCACGCGGTCCACGTCCGGGAACGCGGCTTCAAGTACCGAGTTGCCGCGCGTTGGCAGCGCGCTTACGGTCAACTGCAGCCTCCCACCCTCGGGCATGGCGTGCGCCGCATTGGTCGCGAGATTGAGCAGCACCTGCTGCAGCTCGCCAGCTTCTGCGAGCACGATCACTGGGGCAACGGGCGGTGTAAAGCTGATCGCGATGGCCTGCGGAAGCGTGGCGCGCAACAGGCGCTCCGTTTCGGCGACCAGCAGGCCAAGATCAATTGGCGTGCGCTCGTGCTCAAACCCACTGGTAAAAGTAAGAATGCGGCGGACCAGTGCGCGTGCGCGTTCGGCCGACTGCCGGATATCGCGCAGCAGTATTTGCGATGGATCGTCCGCCGCCAGCTGCTCCTGAACAGACTCGGTGTTGAGCACGATCGGCTGCAGGAGATTGTTGAAGTCATGCGCAATGCCACCAGCCAGTGTACCAATGGCTTCGAGTTTTTGTCCCTGCTGCAAACGCAACTCCAGCGCGCGTTCGCGCCGGACGTCGCGCAGCGTAGACAGCACATGCGTTACGTGACCCGACTCGTTGCGTAC
>JBBRDJ010000232.1:0-3278 GCA_038203945.1 Gemmatimonadales bacterium | reverse complement strand
GCCGCGACGCGCGTGGGTAACACGACCGTGCCGTAGTGCACCGCGAAGTCCGCGTACGTCGCGTTGAGTTCCGGCGCGTAGTACGACGCGTACGTCACGCCGCTGCGCAAGTTGTCGGGCACGAGCAGCGCGGTGACCCCGCCGAAGTACTCCACCATGCGCACGTGCGACGCGATCCAGTCGGGGAGCTGCTGCGTCCACGTCGCTTCCGCACACGTGTAGTTGCTGGCACCCAGCGCGGCCACAAAGATTTGCGCGGCGCGCACCGTGCCCGTCGCCGGATCGAACACGTCGACCGTGACGCCGGCATAGTCGACGAAGGTGCGCTGGCCGGCCGGATGTTCCTGGCGCATCACCGGATCAATCGTCGCGCGCCAGCACCGATAGTGTTCGGCAAACTGGCTGTAGCGGTAGCCCGTGGGTTCGGTGACGCGATACTCCTGCCACAGCAGCATGAGCGTCACGCCTTTGCGCTTCTTTTCCTGTGCGATCTGTGCCCAATCGGGCAGCGGGTGCTGGGTCGCCACCGGCGCACGCTCACCGGCGAACAGCACCTGCTCCAAGGCCACGTCATCCACTGTCGCTGGTAGCGGCCACGACAACCCGCTGGTGCGAAAGCGCGCGACATAGTCCTGCACCGTACTGCGCGGCACGCCCGCGCTGCGCGCGGCCTGCCGCTCACTGAGGCCCGCCTCCAGCCGCAGCCGGAGTACTTCACGAATCGTTCGCATCGAGATCCTGTCACGGGGCACGCCGCCTCTCCGGTTAACGTCCTCCGGAATGACGTACCTGCACCGCGGATTGGGATCCCACGTCGCGCACTCTCCACCTCCCAACAACCCCTGGCCGGATTCCTCCGGAATGGGTGGCCGGAATCACCCGGAATGGGTGGCCGGATTCGTCCGGAATGGGTGGCCGGATTCACCCGGAATCAGTGGCCGGATTCGCCCGGAATACGCACTAACCTCGTCGCAACGCGTTGGTGCGTAACGCCTTTCAGCGTGTCGTGAAGCCGAGGGCTCACGACACACGCAAGACGCCGTCTTCACGACAAGTTCAAGCAGTTGCCCTTTGACTGGGTATCGTGACCGGGCCCACGCCAGGCGCCGTGGTCATGCGCGCCGCGATGGGTGGAGGCGAGTGAGAAGCCAGCCAGAAACGCGCCCGCTTCCTTGCTGAAACCGGCGACTTCACCAAATGCCGCCATGGCCGTGCCCCACGCGATGGCAAATACGAGCAAGAGTTCCTGTGAACGCGCCATCGAGGCAACGAGTCGCGGCAGAACCCAGCGCATCATCGCAAAGGTGAGCAATGCGGCTCCCGCAACGCGCGCGAGCAGCAAGCCGGTCACAGTTATCGCCGAGGCGTCCTCCATGCCGCCGAGCGAACTCATGGCCATCATCGCCAGCACAACCGCGAGATCCTGCACAATCAGGAATCCCACCGCGATGCGTCCGTGCAGCGCATCGATTTCACGCTTGTCGGATAGCAACTTCACGATGATGATGGTGCTCGAGAAGGTCAGCGCAACCGCAACGTAGACCGACTCAAGAACGCCCCTGCCCATGAGCATGACGAGGGCGAAGCCGAAAATGATGGTGAACGTGAGCTGTCCGAGTCCTGTGGCGAGCGCCACGGGGCCGATGTGACGGACATGGTTCAGATCAAGCTTGAGTCCCACCACGAAAAGCAGGACGGCCACGCCAAACTCGGCGAGCAGTTCGATCTCCTCGTGCGCCTGCACGATCCCAAACGCGGCCGGACCCACAAGGATGCCCACCACGATGTACGCGATCAGCACCGGCTGTCGCAGGCGAACGGCGATGGCACCGCCCAGCGCCGAGAGGAGCAGCAGCAAGGCCAGCTCCGCGAACGGACCGGCGGAGTGGAGCGTCTCGAGCATGCGCGAATTGTTGGGGGGGGTCAACCATCAGTTCACGGCTTCGGTCGCCGCGAGCAAGCGCTACCAGTGCAATATTGAACAGGACACCGGAAGACACCACCGCGACGCATTTCGCTCTTTGCCGGTGCCCCGCTGCTGACAGCGCAGAATCACCCTGCATCGTGCGTCGGCGGTCGCACTCGCCCTATTGTGCGGTTGTAAACATCTCGCGGCGCCCAGTCAGGTATCGCTCGAGGTCGAGCGTGTGCCATTGATCGCAATGGTCACCGAGGCGGGCTATCGCTTTACGGTGCGGTACGCGAGTGTAGAGACGATCTATCCGGCCGCGTGCGACAACGTCGAGCGGCTCTGCTTCGACGGTGTGTGGCCCGGGCGTAATGCGCAACACTCACTACTGCATCGGAACACTTACCGCTGTGCCGATCGTCGCACTCGCGTTTTTGGTGGCAATGCAGGCACCATGGTCGGTCGCCGCGCTGGCGACGAAGGTGGCGTGGTTCACGGCGTCGCATATCGGATGATCACGGCCGCACTCTAAAGTACGACACTTCGTCTGCGGACGGCGCCACGTTGAGGAGCCGCTCCGGTGGGCTACTCCCATTGAGCCACCTGCGCGCCCGCCTGCAGCAAGCATCGTGAGGTCCAATATTGTCCAGATAGTGCGAAAGGTAGTACCGTGAGGAGATTCCGACTCCCGAGGTGGCGATGACGCGGACGGCAGGGACGAGTTAGCAGGAGTGCGGCTCACGGATCACATCAGTCTGGGCGTGTTGACGGCACAGTTCCCGCGCGCGCTCATCGACCAAGTGTTGTTCGAGACCGAGTGCGCGAATGCGCGGGAGCGAGCGTTGCCGGCGCACGTGATGATGTACTACGTGCTCGCCTTGGCGTTGTACGCCGAGGTCTCGACACCGGAGGTGCTGCGCTGCGTGGTCGAAGGGGCGCGGTGGCTTGGGGATCCGTCGACGGCCGATCTGCCGACGAAGTCGGCGATCTCGCAGGCGCGACAGCGCTTGGGCGCGGCCCCGCTGGAGGCCCTCTATCGCACCGGGGTGGCCCCGCTGGCGACGGCGGGCACGCCCGGCGCCTGGTATCGCGGCTGGCGCGTGATGAGCCTCGACGGCACGACGCTCGACGTGGGCGACACGGCGGAGAATGCGGCCGCGTTTGGGCGCCCCGCGAGTGCACGCGGGGCGAACGCGACGGGCGCGTTTCCGCAGCTCCGCCTCGTGGGGCTGTTGGAGAATGGCACCCACGCGATCATCGGGGCGCAGCTGGGCGCCTACCACACGCACGAGCGCGTGCTCGCCACCGAGGTGCTCGCTGGCCTGACGGGCGAGATGCTGTGCCTCGCGGATCGGGGGTTCCTGAGCTT
>JBBRDJ010000231.1:0-3313 GCA_038203945.1 Gemmatimonadales bacterium | reverse complement strand
TGGACAAGTACCGCATCAATCCGGGGAACACGGGCACGAAACATCGCGATACCAACTTCACCACGATCGTGCAGGCAGCCATCGATCACGGCAAGCCGGTGCGCATTGGTGTGAACTGGGGTTCGCTCGATCAGATGTTGCTTACCGACATGATGGACGCCAACGCACGCAGTGCTGAACCGCGCGACGCGAAAGACGTCTACATGGAAGCCATGCTCGAGAGTGCGCTGCGTTCAGCGGCGTTGGCCGAAGAAGTGGGGTTGCCGCATGATCGCATTATCGTGAGCGCCAAGATTTCGGTGGTCCAGGATCTGGTGGAATGTTATCGTCGACTGGCAACACGGTGTGATTATCCGTTGCACCTGGGGCTGACCGAAGCGGGCATGGGCAACAAGGGAGTGATTGCCAGCACAGCGGCGCTCAGCATTTTGCTCAGCGAAGGCATTGGCGACACGATTCGTGTGTCGCTCACCCCGAAGCCCAACGGCGATCGTCGCGAAGAAGTGTTTGTGGCACAGCAGATTCTGCAGTCACTGGGACTGCGCTCGTTTGCGCCGCAGGTGACCGCGTGCCCGGGTTGCGGCCGCACCACAAGCACGTTCTTTCAGCACATGGCGGAAGACATTCAGGGTTACCTGCGCGAACAGATGCCCGCTTGGCGCGAGTCACATCCCGGTGTGGTGGAGATGAAAGTGGCCGTGATGGGGTGCGTGGTAAACGGCCCGGGTGAGTCGAAGCACGCGAACATTGGCATCTCGCTACCCGGTACGTTTGAAGAACCCAAGGCACCGGTGTACGTGGACGGCAAGCTGTTCACCACGCTCAAAGGTGACAACATTGTACCTGAGTTTCTCGACATTCTGGAAAAGTACGTCGCCACGACGTACGCGTAACGAGCCGCATCATGCACATTAAGGGCCCCAACTCGGGGCCCTAACCCTTGCCAACGGTGCGACTCGGCGCTTACTCGGGCGCTGACTCCAACGCAACGCAAGCGGCTTCGAGCTCGTCCACAATCGGGGCGTGAAAGCCAACTTCGCGCAGGCGGTCACGTACGCTGCGATACCAGCGTACGGTGCCTTCCCGCCCCACGCTAAACCGCCCCCACACCGTTTCGGGAAATGAGGTGCGGGCCAAGTCGTACACGATCGTGTTGGCGTTGTGCAGTTTGTCGGCGCAGCACACCCAGCGCGACGCGTCACTGGCTCGGGCCAGTCGCACCAGCATATCGGCTTTGCGGTCGTCCGGCGCGAGCTCAACGTCTTCGTCGTCAACGCGCCGTTCGATCACCGCCAACACGGTGTCCAGCGCATCGGCACCGAACTTTCGACCGATGCGCTCCTCGAGCATCGATTGCGTCCACCCTTCACGAACGCCGTCTTCAACGGTGTCATGCAGAATGCCCGCCACCACGGTGGCGTCGTCCTGTCCGTAGCGCGTGAGAATCACGGCCACATTGGCTGGCTGCGTGAAATACGGCAGGCGCGTGCCTTTGCGCACCTGTTGATCGTGGTGCTTGGCCGCAAAGGCAAAGGCGTGATTGATGCGATCGGAATATCCGGTCACCGTCATGTTTCCCTCGGAGAGGAGCCGCTTGAGGCGTGGTGCCACCAAGGCGGGCAAGTTGTGGCGCAGCACCCGTCGTGGCAAGACGTGAATCTATACGTCGGCCGTTCGAAACCACGTGACCAGCGCTTCAAGGCCTGCGACGTCGGCATCGTTGAACATCGCCAGCTCCGCACTGTCAATATCCAGCACGGCCATGAGCGCACCGTGAGCACCAAACACCGGCACAACAATCTCGCTGCGTGATCGGGCGTCACACGCGATATGTCCGGGGAACGCATGCACGTCGTCGATCACCAGCGTGCGGCGTTGTGCGGCGGCTGTGCCGCACACGCCGCGACCGAATGTGATGTCGAGACAACCCAGCGAGCCCTGATACGGACCCACGCGAAGTAACCGGTCGGGCTCGACCACACGGTAGAAACCGGTCCACAGATGCTGGAACGCGTGATGCAGCAGCGTGCTCGTTGTGGCCATGCCGGCAATGGCATCACTGCTTGCATCGAGCAGCAGGCGTTGCATCTCGCACAGCCGGGCGTAGGCCTCAGCTTTCGGCGCGCCGCGCAGATCGGGGATGACGGGTTCCATGGATTGCGGAAGTATGGATCAGGTAGAAGTGCTCAAAACGTCGATGAACAGAAGGCAGCACGCCGACCGCGCACTACGCCACCCGCGCGGCGGCGATTTCGGCCAACAGCACCAGATCGAGCAATGCCAGCGCGAGGCCCTGCACCACCACACCAATGCCGGCACCCACGCCGCCGAGTTTGCGTCCCAGCTTCCAGCAGGCGATGGCCAGCGTCAGGCCAGCGGCCGCGTATCCCACGTCCAGCCCCACGTTCAGCCACAGGAAGTTCACCAGCGCCGTCGCACCGTCGAGATCGCGTAGCTGCAGTCCACGCCATCCCCACGCGCAGATGGCCAGATCAACCGCACCCCACGCGGCGGTCTGTATGGCAAAGTGCTGCAGCAACGGCGACCGCGCACGACGGGCAGCCAGCCACGCCAGCACGAGCGAGCCCAGCACAACGCTGGCCCCGCCCCAAATCGCGAGGCGGAGCAGATGCGTTTGTTCGAGCGTGAGAAGGACATCGGCCCACATGAGGCGGAGGCTAGTCGGCGCACACGGGTGCGCCAAGGGCAACGTGTCAAACCGCGTTCTCTCCAGTAGCTTGCAGACATGTCTCACCCAGCCCACCCCCGATGAGTCCCACCGGCGAGGAGTCCGGCGAATCGCGCATCGCGCCATCAGCGAGTGATCGTGAAGCCGTCATGTCAGCGCTCGGCGATGCCTATGCGGCCGATCAGCTGGAGCTGGACGAACTCGAGCAGCGCATGGCGCGTGTGTATCGCGCGACATCGCATGACGCGTTGGCACAAGTGCTGGCGGGTCTTGGTCGGAACGACGTGATCGCGCCACCGGCGGCGGCGTCACGACAGCCCGCGCGACCGCAATCCGTCTCGGAGATGACGTACCGCGATGCGCGCGCCATGGAGTACGGCACCGCCGTGATGGCGCGCCCTGAGATAGTCCCGCTGCGCGCGGCGGCGATCGCCATCATGGGCGGCACGGAACGAAAAGGCGCGTGGGTGGTGCCCAAGCTCCTGCGCTGCATTGCGGTGATGGGCGGCGTGGATCTCGACATGCGCGAAGCGCAGTTTGGTGCAGGGGTCACCGAGATTGAAGTCTTTGCCCTGTTCGGTGGTATCGAGATCACCGTGCCCACGGGAGTGCGCGTGGAGACCA
>JBBRDJ010000230.1:0-3337 GCA_038203945.1 Gemmatimonadales bacterium | reverse complement strand
CTCGTTGCCGTGCTGATTATCGGCAGCACCATTCGCATGGCCGTGCTGGCCCGGGCTCGCGAGATTGAAGTGATGCGATTGGTTGGCGCAACCAACGCGTTTGTGCGCATGCCGTTTCTCATTGAAGGTGTGCTCAAGGGTGCACTCGGCGGCGCGCTCGCCGTTGGCTTGGCTTGGCTTACGCACACGGCAGTCTCACGCTCGCTGTTTGAAACCGTGTTCTTTACGCCTGCGCAGGCGTCGCTCGGCGTGTTGGCCGGTGCGTTGATCGGGTTGCTGGGTAGCCTCGTCTCGGTGGGACGGCATTTGCGCGTGGTGTGGAAGGACGCTTAATGATCGCGCGCCGACTGATCGCGCTGGTGGCACTCGTGGGCGGGATCGCCTGTTCGCCACTGTTGGGAAGCGCTGTCGCGCATTGGTTCCCTTCGGCTCGCGCGCAAGCGCTCACCGGCTCGCTGCAGGCGCAGTCGGCCCAAGCGCGACTGCGACAACAGCAGCAGGATTTGCAGAAGCTGCGCCAGGAACGCGAGCAGCTTGAAAAGCGCATGATCACGCTGCGGCAAAGTGCCCGCACGCTGGCCGATGAAGTCGTGAATCTGGATCGGCAGGCTGATGCCACGGCGCGCCTGGTGAGTGCGCTTGAGCAGCAGTTGGTTGAAATCACCATGGAAGTGGATTCCGCCACCGGTCGACTGGTTCGCGCCGAAGACGAACTGCTGGCCAAGCGTGCGGTGCTGCAGCGTCGCGTGGTGGACATCTACAAGCGTGGTGCGTTGTTTTCGGCCGAAGCGATGTTGTCCGCGCGATCGTTTGGTGAGTTGGTGGCGCGCTACAAGTATCTTTACGAGGTGGCACGTCGCGACCGTGGACTGGTGGCGCGCGTGGAAACGCTGCGCGACCAGATTTCGGATCAGCGCGATCTGCTGGTGCGTCTTCAGGACGGCGTCATTCGCAATCGCACGGAAAAGGCCGCCGAAGAGCAGCGACTTCGCAATCTGGAACAGGTGCGCGCCCGTCGCCTCACCGTCGTGCAGCGGGATGCCACGCAGGCCCGCGCCCGCATCACCCAGCTGGCGCGTGACGAGGCTCGACTCACCAACCTGATCTCCGATCTCGAAGCCGCTCGTCGTCGAGCCGAGCTGGCTCCCAATGCCAAACCGGCTGCGCCGTCAACGCTGAAGACGAGCGACTTTGGCGCGCTCGACTGGCCAGTTAACGGTGATATTCTCTATCGCTTTGGGCGTGTGGTGAATTCCAACAACACCACCACACGCTGGAACGGACTGGGCATTGCCGCGCGCGCCGGTGCGAGTGTGCGTGCCGTTGCCGCCGGTGAGGTGATGGTCGCGGAAGCGATTGGCACGTATGGCCTTACGGTGATTATTCAGCACGGCGGCGGTGACTACTCGGTGTACGGTTCACTGGCGGCTGTAAACGTGCGGAAAGGTGGTCGCGTGACCAAGGCGCAGGTCATTGGCACCGTGGGAGCGGCTGACCCTGATCTGCCACCGCATTTGCACTTTGAAATGCGGCCGCGCGGACGCGCCGTCGATCCGCTTGAGTGGCTGCGCTCTCAGCGGCCGTAGCCTCCACCTTTCACTTCCGCTGCATGACGCCAGCACGTGTCGCCAAAAAGACCACCCCCTCAAAGTGGACCGACCATGTAGAGGGTGAAGCACATCCGCTCGCCACTGATTCCGCAGCGGATCTCGCACCACTCGGTGCGCACGTGTCAGTGGCCGGTGGGACTGCCAACGCGGCGCTGCGCGTGCGGGAAATCGGTGGCAGTGCGGCACAGATTTTTACCAAGCAAGCCAATCGCTGGGCCGAGCGCGACGTGGACGTTGCAGAGGCTGAGGCGTTTCAACGCGCCATGCGCACCACGTCCTCACGCTGGATCTGTGCACACGACAGTTACCTGATCAATCTCGCATCACCCGATCCCGCGCTGCGCGCACGCTCGATCGAAAGTTTTCGGGCAGAACTGCGTCGCTGTCATGTACTGGGCCTGGACGCGCTGGTCTCGCATCCCGGCAACTTCATGGACGATCGAGCGAGTGGTCTGGCGCGCAACGTTGAGAGCATCATCGAAGCGCTGGAGGCAGAGCCGGGCCACACGAGGCTGCTCATGGAGCTCACCGCTGGTCAAGGTACGGTGCTCGGTGGCACGTTCGACGAAATGCAGGCACTGGTGTCCGCCATCCCTGCCCCACTCGTATCACGTGTGGGGGTGTGTCTGGATACTGCGCACATTTGGGCTGCCGGATATGATCTGATCAATGACTACGACGGTGTATTCTTGCAGTTCGATGACACCATTGGTTTTGAGCGATTGGGATGCCTGCACCTGAACGACTCCAAGGCGGCGCTGGGCTCGCACCTCGATCGGCACGAACTCATTGGCGAGGGCACGATTGGCGCCGAAGCGTTTCGTCGCATCATGACAGACGATCGTCTGGCCCACGTGCCGCGCATAATCGAAACACCCAAGGGTGACCTGCCAGCTGCGACCGACGCACGGATGCTCTCGTTGCTGCGATCGTTTGCTGGCGCGCAGTGACAAGGCCCGGCGTACCGGCGAATGCAGCGCATGGTCCACGTGGCGGCGGTGAAAACACAGCGGGAAGCATGGAGCGCTCTTGAGACTGAGTTGTCTTTCAAGCATGTTACCCTCTCTGCGATTGACCAATAAACCGAATACAAACCGTCAGGAACAACGGGCGCGGTTTCCCGCGGCCGGTCTTCCTTCATAAAGCATTTACGGCGCCGAGCGAACGGATGTGTCGCACGTTGCCTCTTCGAGAGGGTCGCAACACGCATGGCGACACAGATCATCCCCGATTCATCGTCGCGCGGCAGCGCCGACGGTCTCGCAAAGCAGGGCCTGGCGCCCAGCGGTCAGGTGCACTGGAATCTCATTACGCCTGAACTGGTCGAGGCGGCCATCCGGCGAGGCGAAGGGCAACTGGCTGCCATGGGCCCGTTCGTAGCCGTGACATCGCCGCACACGGGTCGATCGCCCAACGACAAGTTCGTGGTGCGTGAAGCCAGCAGCGAGGCCGATGTGGATTGGGGCAAGGTCAATCAGCCCATGGAATCCGCGCATTACGATGCGCTGCTCGCCGATGTAAGCGCGTATCTCAATGGTCTGCCCGAACTGTTTGTGCAAGACCTTTATTGCGGCGCCGATCCTGCATCGCGATTGAGCGTGCGCTACGTGTTGCCCAATGCGTGGCACGGCAACTTTGTGCGCAACATGTTCATTCGCCCGTCCAGTGAAGATCTGGCTGGGTTCCACCCCAACTTCACGGTCTATCACGCGCCGGAGTTGCAGGCC
>JBBRDJ010000229.1:0-3366 GCA_038203945.1 Gemmatimonadales bacterium | reverse complement strand
TTGCTCTCACGACGACGCCCACACCGCAGCAAACACGTGCCCTCGCCTTGATCGAGACCATCACCATGTAGACAGAACATAGAACTGAAAAAACAAGCGGTTTCATAGGGGAAACTCGCTTTTTGGGCGCAGGAACTTCAGGTTAGGGATTGAGATTCCTATCCCGCGAACTGGACGGCGTGAGCGAATGGGCTCGTGGATAAGCACTGCGGGTCACATGCAGTTGACGATGTGACCCGCTTGGTTTTCATGGAACGGCGTGGTGTTGCACCTACTCGAGACGTGCTCAGCGCTGACTCAACCTCCGCAGGGGCACGGGCACCAACTCCGGCACCGCCAGGCACGACTGCGGCAACGAAACTTCGCGCGACGCGTAGCCCTCGGCGGAAATCCGTACGCGCATGGGCCCACGGCCCAACGTCCCAGTTGGATCGGGTAGACGGATCCAATCGTGCACCGCAACACGTGGACTGCCGTCTATATCGATGCGCTCCGCCAATGCAACGGCCATGAGAGATGAACCGCTTGCGCTATCGACAACCGCGACGCGAATCACAGGATTAGTTGGCCACTCTGAGCGGCTGCATGGTAAGTTCGGCTCGGAGCAGGCCGAGCACAAAATTGCGAGTGGTGTGAGGACAAGCGCAACACGCATCATCAACACCCTTGCCAGAAGCACAGAGATGGTACCTCCTGCTGCATTTGATTTAAGCTACTATAGATCGACGAGTAGTTCGGGTTGCTGGTGGATGTGCCGTGGTTGATCCCGACGAGAAAAGCGCTTCCGTTGTAGGCAGTAGAATAGCGGAACATCGGACCACCACTGTCACCGCCTTGCGAAAATGTATTGGCACGATCGGAGCAGACAATCGTCACGTCTCCTGTGTTGCTCGGATAGTTGGCATCGATGCACGTACCCGTAACCCATCCCGTCTGCCAACCGGTCTTCCGTCCAATTCGATCAATTGGCTCACCGTAAACTAGCCAGCTGAAAGTTCCAATTACTTCAAGAGTTCCTACAATGTCCGTAGGGCCAGGCTGCTGAGACGAACCGAGCAACCGCTGGCTTGGGCGCGCAAGTCTACCAGGATCGATTTCGGTTTCGTTACCTACGATATCAACTCCTACTACACTGTACAGTGCAAGATCAGCGCGACGACACCGCTTGCGATTAATTAGTGGTCCACATGAATAGGGCGCTGCATCAAACACTTCGAAGCCAAAACTCACCCCTCCCCACGGCTGCGACATGAAGAGGTTGTCGGGACTATACTGAGACTGTGTGCAATGACCGTTGGTGACAAATCGTGGAAGGCCATCAGCAAATCCGACCGTCATGAGGCTGCATCCTCTAGGCCCGATCTCCAGCCCACCCACTATCGGTCGGACGCGCGAGCTTAGTGTCGCTGTATTCGTACTGACTTCGATTGGCTGGGGAATCAGGCGAGCTATTGAGGATCTAACGCCGGAGCGATCAAGCGCGTCCCTCATACCTGCAGTCGCCGTCCCGTTGGGAACTCCGACGACCACTTCATTGCTTCGTTCGTCGATATCAAGCCATACGCTGGAATACAAATCGCGTACTTTCTCTCTGGCTTCCCGAAGTTCATGCCAGCTGTGCTTCACCAGTTCAGTACGAGCCTCTATGTGCGTCTCTCGATGACAGTCATAAGTTGGGCGACACTTTACACGAGAGACGAGAATGCTTTTGGCAAGTTCCTGTGCCCGCTCAGACCGCTCTAACGATGTGACGCCAACGACAAACTTTCCATCTTTGAAATGAATTCCCGCGAACTCGGGAACCTCTCGTGCAATCTGATCAAACGCAGCTTCAAGCGATGACGGCACCACGTTTCCTTCGGCAGACACCTTCGCACCGTTGGAACGCGGCACGGGCGAAACAGGCTCCGTTCCATCACAGCCCACGAGGATTGTTGCGAACAGCCCCACCACAGCAGACCGAATGTACATATTCTCTCCTCGCGTCGCTGAATCATGATTCTCAGACACCGACGAAATCTTAGCCTTTCAATCTGATCAAATGAAAGGAGTGTGGCGGTGAGTGTCAAGGTAGTTGTCGCACGGAGTATCAAACGGCTGCGGGGAGTGGGCCCTCCGTCGGTCGATGTTCGGGCGTCAGCCGTACGGTGTCGATGCGCGTCCAGTTGCGGGTCTCGCCGGTCCAGCGTTCGGGATGCGCCGCGCGCGCGGCGCGAAACACCTGATCCCGCTGCGCGAGGATGGCGATGTCGCGATGCGTGTGTCGATCGTCTGGCGTCACGAAATGAATGGCACTGTGCTGGTGTACGTGATTGTACCACTGTACGAAGGCGGCGACCCACTGCGTCGCATCGGCGACCGTGGCAAACGGCTGCGTGGGAAAGCTCGGGCAATACTTCAGCGTGCGAAACAGCGCTTCGGAGTAGGGATTGTCGTCACTCACGCGCGGCCGACTGAAGGACGGAATCACCCCCAAGCGTTCGAGCGTGCCGACCATCGTCGCGCCCTTCATTGGGCCGCCGTTGTCCGCGTGCAGCACGAGCCCTTGGGGATCGAGCGCGCGGTCGTGACAGATCTGCGTGAACAGTGCGGCCGCGTGGGTCTCGGTCTGTGTGGGATGCACGGCCCAGCCCATGATGCGGCGGCTCCAGATATCCATCACGAGATACAGGTATCAGAACGCGCCGCGCACGGGACTCGTAAGATACGTGATATCCCAGCTCCACACCTGATCCGGCGCGGTGGCGACGTGCGCCGGTCGTGGGCGAGGCACGGGCGCGGCGGCGCGGCCGCGATGCGCGAGCAGCTCCGCCTCGCGCAGCACGCGATACACGGTCGATGCGGACGCGAGGTACTGTCCGGCATCCGCGAGGCGTGGCACGATCTGATGCGGCGACAGGTCGCAATACGCCGCGCTGTTCACCGTTTCGAGCAGCACGGCGCGTTCGGCCGGCGACAGGGCGTTCGCGGGCGCCTGCGGCGGGCCTTCCCGCGCATCGTCCGGGTGCGGCCCCCGCCACCGCTCTAGCGTGCGCACGCTGAGGCCGATCGTGTGGCACGCGACCGCGCGTCGCGCGCCACTCGCCGCCGCCTCGTCGATGAGGGCGCGAATCATCGTGCGCGCATCGGGTCCGTGGTATCGTCCGCGTCCCCCCAAATTGCCTGGACTTTTTTTTCTATGACAGCAACATTCACTTAGAGTTTCTCCAGCGCTGCGAGGAATGCGGCTGGTTGGCGACGAAACGCGAGGGCCTGACCACGCGGTTTGGCGCGGCGCCGACGCCGCGTCTGAAATCCGCGGCGCGCTGCGCTGGGCAAGGCGGCAATCTGCTCGCGTGCCGTCGCGTCGTGCACCAGGAGTGCGGC
>JBBRDJ010000228.1:0-3407 GCA_038203945.1 Gemmatimonadales bacterium | reverse complement strand
GGCGCGACCTGCGATTTGCGCGGATGCGCAGCGGAGTGCGTGTACAACGACTCAACTTTGGCGCGGGCCCATGGTGTTTTGCGCAAAAACTTGAGTGATGACGGCACGCTGGGGTCGTGCGTAAAGCAGCGGATCGTGATACGATCGCCCAGCCCGTCCCAGCCGTAACGCTCCACAAGATGCTCTATCATGTGTTGCAGCGTGATGCCGTGCAGCGGATTGGGATTGGCAGGGTTCGTCATGGCACAATGCGACGGTCGGCCGCTACATCGGAGCGAACGAGATAGAACCGTTCCTGTCGCGGACGGAAAAACCGGTATCCCGCATCAGTCAAATAGGCATCGTCTTCAAACATCACGAACACCTTCTTGTCATTCCACTCTGGCACTGCGGTGACCGTATTGAGTTCAATCGAGATGTAAGAGTTGGCGCGCAGCCGAGAGTTCTGCGTGGTGGTATCGCTGCGCAGTGGACTCCGGAAATCAATCGACGCGCCCAGACCATGCCCCTGCGCGCCAATGGGATGCGAGTAGATCATGGCTTCTATACCCCGTTCGCGCATTTCGGCCATCGTCGCGTTGAACACACTGCCGGCCGTGAGTCCGGGTCGCGCGTGGCGCAGCATGAGCGCGTCCTGTAGCGTGTTGCTGCTGGCCATGGCGTTGCGCAGTCCAGTTGGTGCGTCTGTCTCATCTGGCTTGAGCACGTACGCCATTTTCTGCCAATCGGTATCAAAGCCCATGTACGTGATACCAAAATCAATGTGCACAACGTCTCCGGGCACAATCGTTGTGCTTTCCGGCGCCACCGCCAAAAACCCACGCGATGTGGCGATATCGGCACCGGCACGCTGCACACGCAGATCTGGCTGAAACCAGGTACGCACGCCTGCGGCCCACAACATGTCAAAGAGCGCGTTGCGCACATCACCCACCGTTGTGCGGCCCGGGGTGATCACATCGTTCGACAACGCACGCTTCACAATTGCTTCGGTGACAGATACGGCGGTTCGATAGTGCTCCATCTCGTCTGGCAACCGCGTATCGAGATACTCTTCGATCAAGTCGCTGGCGCTGGTGAAGCGCGCCTCTGCTTCTTCGCCCAGTGTTTCGGCCAGAAACCGATGGGCGTCGTAGCCGAGCGATCGCGTTTGTCCACGTCGGCCGCGGATACCCAGGCCGATGGTAGCCGGCTTCCACGTCTGATACAGGTCGCGCAACGTCGCCGCTGGTGGACGCGGTTCATCGCTCGGCGCGTCAAAGAAACGTGTCAGATTCTCTTCGGTGTAGCCGGTGATCGCATACTTCTTGAGGCCCGCGTCGCCGCCATCGATAAACACGAAAATGTCGCGATTGCCGGTGTAGGGGCGAGGCGGCGCGATGTACTGCGTGAGCGGGTCATCGTGAAACTCTTCGTTCACCACAATCCACATGCCAATATTGTGGCGACGCATCATGGGGAGCAGCATGGCGTGCCGCTTCACCAGCCACGCTTCACGCACGGCGATCTGCTCCGACCATGGCAGTAGTGCAGCCGCTTCGGCCACGCGGACCGGGGACTGGGCCAGCAGCGCGGCGTGTGTGAGTGGGATAAGCAGCGACGCGAACGCCACGGCGCGAAGTGCGGTAACGGTTGAACAGGACATGCGCGACGGGATGTTGGACGGTCGGAAGGCGAGATCGGCGGTTCATTTGTAGAGCCGGACCAGCCGGCTACTTCGAAATCTGCACGGGGCACCGGCGGGTGCCAAATCGACTGACCCATTCCACGCAATGGCCCGACGATGCTAAACTTTACTTTCCCCCAGCCCTCCTTGGAGCCGCATGCCCAGCGATCGTCGACAGTTTCTCACGCATCTCTCACTCGGCGGTGCCGCACTGGCCGCCCTGCCTGGCACACTGCACGCCCGCGAGCGGACGTCGCAGGCCTCTCCTGCCGCAACGCTTCACGGGCTCGTGCATGCGCTTGAGCAGCCGGTGGTGCAGGGGCAGTTCGATACCACGTGGCCGCAAAAACTTTCCGGCAAGTACAAAGCGGTGTTCGATGTGCCCGAGATCAACGGTGGCATTGGCGTGTGGCGCGCCGGCTTGTGGTGCACTCACTACAGCGATTTGCTCGGCGCGCAACCGACCGACCTGTGTCCCGTTATTGTGATTCGCCATTCGGCGATTCCGCTCATCATGACGCACGAGTTCTGGGAAATGTATGACGTGGGCAAGGCCAATAAAGTGACGCATCCGCTCACCGACAAGAAGACGCGCCGCAATCCCGTGTTGATGAGCGCCGAAGACGACGGCTTGTCGCCAATGCTCGCGAACATTGCCTTGGACAAACAGATGGAACGGGGCGCGACCGTGCTGGCCTGCAACATGGCGTTTAGCTCAATGACGGCGCTCGTTCGCAAGCAAGACAAACTGCCGGGTGCCGAGGCGCGCGCCAAGGCCATGTCCATGATGCTACCGGGTGTCATCATGCAGCCAAACGGAATCTTTGGCCTCACGCTCGCGCAGGATCAGGGGTGCGCCTTTGTTGCGGCGTCGTAGGGCGCCGCTCAACCGCTGTTGCGCAGACCAGCCGAAATTCCGTTTATCGTGAGATGAATGCCACGTTCGAGGCGATCCTCCGGCTGTTCGCTGTTGGGCGATTTGTTGCGTGCCCGATGACGACGCAGCAGCGCAATCTGCAAATGATTGAGCGGATCCATGTAGGGAACCCGATTCGCCAATGACCGTTCGAGCGTGGGATTGGCGGAGAGCAGAAAGGTCTGCCCGGTAATCGCGAGCAGCGCATCGCGCGTGCGCCGCCACTCGGCTTCGATGGTACCAAAGATCTGCGTGCGCAGCGCAACATCCGCAACCAACTCCGCGTAGCGCGACGCGACAGCCATATCGGATTTGCCCAGAACCATGTCCATGTTGGACAGCAGCATGCGAAAAAACGGCCACGTGCGCGCCATGCGTTGCAGCGTGTCCATGCCATTGGGTGTTTCATCGAGCCACGCGTCGACCGCGCTGCCAAAACCATACCAGCCAGGCAGCAGTACGCGGCACTGCGCCCAGGAAAACACCCACGGAATGGCCCGCAGGTCTTCGATCCGTCCCGAGGTGGCGCGCGACGACGGACGACTGCCGATGTTGAGCGTCGCGATCTCCGACAACGGTGTGGATTCATGGAAGTACTGCGTGAAGCCAGGTGTCTCGTACACCAGCTTGCGGTAGGCACCGAAGGCGAGAGCCGATAAGCGGTCCATGATTGGGTGAAACGCCTCCGCCGGTTCGACTGCAGATTCGTGATCGGTAAGCGTGGCCTCGATGGTTGCCGCCATGAGTCGTTCCAGGTTGCGGCGGCCGACTTCGGGCGTGGAATACTTGGACGTGATCACCTCACCCTGCTCGGTCACGCGAATC
>JBBRDJ010000227.1:0-3458 GCA_038203945.1 Gemmatimonadales bacterium | reverse complement strand
CGGGCCGCGGTCACGACGCGGCAAGCAAGTGCAGCGGTTCGCCTGCTCGCGTTGGCGCTACCGCTCTCGCTGCTCTCCGGCTGTATGTACGGATTCAGCGGCGGGGCGTTGCCGCGCGATTTGCGCACGGTGGCCGTGCTGCCGTTTGACAATCTCACACCCGTGCCTGAAGTACAGCTCGAGCTGTTTGAGGCGATGCGCAAAGCGATGACCGATCGCCTCAATCTGCGCGACGCACCGGCCGATCGCGCTGATGTGCTGGTGACGGGATCGATCAAGGAGTACGACGTTGATCTGCCAGTCGGCGTAACCGCCGATCCCGGACAGGCGACCAGTGCGCGTCGTAAACTACAGCTCGTGGTGAGCTTTGAGATCATCAATCAGAAAACGGGCGTGTATCTCAAGAAGCAGGACGGTGCGAGGCGTGAGGCGCAATATGCCGAAGGCGATGAAACCAAGGGTCGGCGTGACGCCATCGATCAGTTGATCAACGAGTTGATTGACGATATGCTCTCGCAGTGGTAGTGCCGTCGGGCACGCGGAACGTGGACGCGTCGAGCAAAATTCGATGAGCGATCCATTGTCGCATCCCACGACGTCGGGCAATCCACCGGCGCATCCCGACGGTGCGCGATTGCCGGTCCACAAAATCATGAGCTGGACGCAGGCGGCCGAGTGGCGTGCGCGCGCGGCCACACCAGTGGTCTTCACCAACGGCGTGTTTGACCTGCTGCATCCCGGCCATATCGATGTGTTGCTGGGCGCCCGTGCCGAAGGAGCGGCGCTGGTGGTTGGACTCAATAGCGACGCGTCGGTGCAACGACTCAAAGGCCCATCGCGACCGGTTCGATCGGAAGCCGAACGCGCGTACGTGTTGGCCGCGCTCGAGATGGTTGACGCGGTGGTGGTGTTCAGCGAGGATACACCATTGGCGCTGGTTGACCTGTTGCAGCCCGATGTGATCGTTAAAGGTGGCGACTATTCGCCGGAGACCATCGTCGGTGCGGAAATTGTGACCGCGCGCGGTGGACGAGTGGTTGTGATTCCGCTCGTTGCGGGCCAGTCTACTACGAGCATCATCGCGAAGATGCAGCGCAGCCCCGAATAGCGGCGCCGTGTATTCGCGCCACCCTTACGCGAGTTGTTTGCCGTGTCAAGTTCGTCCCATCCGGAATCTGTCGATGCCTCGCCCCTGTCGCATCGTGCGTTCAACCAAATGCGTGACGTGACCATCGAGCGCCACGCGGTGCCGTATGCCGAGGGCTCATGCCTGATCTCATTCGGTGACACGCGCGTGTTGTGCGCCGCCAGCATCGAAGACAGCGTGCCAGGCTGGCGCAAAGGCAAAGGCCTCGGCTGGCTCACGGCCGAATACGCGATGCTGCCGCGCGCCACACGCACCCGTACGTCGCGCGAGCGATCGCAATTGGGCGGTCGTACGCAGGAGATTCAGCGGCTCATTGGGCGTAGCGTTCGCGCCATGCTCGACGATTTCGCATTCGGTGAGTTCACCGTGCGCATTGACTGTGATGTGGTGCAAGCCGATGGCGGCACGCGTACCGCCGCGATCACCGGCGCTGCGATCGCCGTTGTGGACGCGTTCGACTGGCTCGTGCACACGGGCCGCGCCAAGGTGTCGCCGGTCAAGCGACGAGTGGCAGCGGTTTCGGTCGGTGTGGTCAAAGGGCAACCACAGCTGGACCTAGACTACGATCAGGACGTTGGCGCCGATGTGGATATGAACGTCGTCATGAGCAGCGAGGGGAAGTTTGTAGAGGTGCAGGGCACTGGAGAGAACAGCACCTTTGACCGGCGAGAGCTGGACACCCTGCTGGATCTGGCCGTGCATGGGATCGGCGAGTTGCAGCTGGCGCAGATGGCCGCGCTCGCGCTTCCGCGCCGGTCTGTGTGACGGTCACGGAACGCCCCATCCTTCTGGCCACGCGAAACGCCGGTAAGTTGCGCGAGCTGCAGCCCCTGCTGGCCGAGTTCGGTTTTCAGAGCCGCACTCTCCACGATCTGGGTTATGAGGAACGTCCGGAGGAGTCAGGTATCGAGGTGTGGGCCACCTTTCGGGACAACGCCCTCGCCAAAGCTCGGCACTTCGCTTCGCTGGCCGCAGATTACCCGGTGCTCGCCGAAGACTCGGGTCTGTGCGTCGACGTGCTTGGTGGTGCGCCGGGCGTGCACAGCAGGCGCGGGGGGGGGGGGGAGCCGTCCACAGACGCGCTGAACAATCAGCGGCTGCTTCGCGCGCTCAACCAGGCAACGGACCGGCGGGCGGCCTACGTCTGCTACGCTGTGCTGGTGACGCCGTCCGCGGTGTATACGGGTGAAGGGCAGACTGCCGGTCGGATACTGGAGGCGCCGAGTGGAGATGGGGGCTTCGGGTACGACCCGCTGTTCTGGTCGGAGGAGCTGCAAGCTGGTTTTGGACATGTGTCGACCGAGGTGAAGGCGGAGGTGAGCCATCGCTCGCGGGCAGTGTCGCAGCTGTTGCGGCTGTACAGAGCGGCCGGCACAAAGAAACGCTGAGTGCGGACCGCGTGTGGTGCACGGTGTGGCGGAGAGGAAAATGACTGCATTCGGTGAAAGTTTAGGCGCACCAGTTGACCGCGAGCTCGGCGCTAGGTAAGCTGCTCGACCGCTACGGGGCGTAGCGTAGCCCGGTATCGCGCCTGCTTTGGGAGCAGGAGGTCGCCGGTTCGAATCCGGCCGCCCCGATTGGACAGGAAGGACAGGAGCGTCGGGGAGGAGCTGGCCGTCTGGCGTTTGGGTTTTGCGCCAGTAGCTCAGGTGGATAGAGCGGCAGCCTTCTAAGCTGCGGGTCGGGGGTTCGAGTCCCTCCTGGCGCGTTGTAGACGAGAGTTTCGGGTGTTACTGTTGGGTTTGGCACCAT
The DNA here is from genome assembly GCA_038203945.1 of Gemmatimonadales bacterium. GTDB lineage: Bacteria > Gemmatimonadota > Gemmatimonadetes > Gemmatimonadales > Gemmatimonadaceae > JAABRT01. The sequence continues at coordinate 559 of JBBRDJ010000227.1, read as the reverse complement.
GTGATGCAGGTGCAGTTCGGCAGTAGTCTGATGTAGTTGCAGTAGCGTAGTGGGCGCCCTTAGCTCAATCGGTAGAGCAGCTGACTCTTAATCAGTAGGTTCTAGGTTCGAGTCCTAGAGGGCGCATTCGGTGACCGACAGGTTCCGATTCAGGCACAGGTGGTTTGGTTGACATTCGGCCTGCCTTTCGGTGAAGGGATTGACCAAACTGCGGAGGCAGCAAGTTACCTCTTGCGGAAAAATGGTCGAGTGTGTATCTTCACTTCCCCTCTCCTGTTCCAGCAAGCTGCCCAGCGACATTCATCGCGATGAGGCGCACCTGGTATTGGGAGGCGGGTGACAGGATTGTTTCGGTCGCTTCGCGAAGTTGAAACAACTCCAGCAGACCCCCTTGACGGGGAGCAGGTTTAAGGTTTTATTTACAATCTGCCGCTACGAACGCGGCGTAAAAAGATAGAGTAGATCGCGCGGCGTGTCTGCGCTGATTGGTATGCTGATTGACAATCGAAGTCGAGATCATTGGATGTGCGGGGCGGACTTATTGATCCGCGGATTCATC
>JBBRDJ010000226.1:0-3465 GCA_038203945.1 Gemmatimonadales bacterium | reverse complement strand
TCGAGCACCAACGCATTGACTTCGGTGCGCATGCCGAGTTGGCCCGGAATGTAGATACCGGGTTCGATGGAAAAGCCGCATCCCGGAATGAGCAGTCGGTCGTCGCGCGACTCGAGGTTGTCAATCTGCGGACCGGAACCGTGCAGCTCACGCGAATCGATGGAATGACCGGTGCGATGCGTGAAGTACGCGCCAAATCCACGGGCTTCAATGACCGCGCGCGTGATATCATCCACTTCGGCGCCGCGTACGGCATCACCACGCGATAGCCGCTCGTGCAACAACGACAGCGCGGCGTCACGGGCGTCACGAATGGCGCTCCATACTGTGACCGCGATCGGCGACGGTGGTCCCACCGTCGCCATCCACGTTTGATCGGCGTAGACACCATTCTCTTCACGCGCCCACAAATCAATGAGCAGCGTGTCACCCTCGCGCACGTGACGCGGCGACGCCAGCGACGGTTCATAATGCGGATTGGCCGCGTTCTCTGATGCCGCGACATCCGGCCCGTGATCGGTATGCAAACCGACTTTGGCGAACTCCGCCAGAATCTGCTTTTGCAGTTCGTACTCAGTGGCCGGCGAATCGCTGCGCGCCCGCTCACCCGCAACCGTCATGGTGTGCAGCGCGATGCGTCGCAGCTGTTCCGCCGTCCGCTCGTGCGACGCGCGATGCGACGGCGTCCACGTGGCATATACCTGGCTCACCAACTCGCCCGAACTCACCACCGTCGCACCTGTTGCACGCACCAGTTCGAGTACACCGGCCGGAATGCGGTCGAGATACGGAATCGCGTCGCCGGTCGAATACTCCATGGCAATGCGCCTGTTCGCGACCAAGGCTGCAACTTCGGATTCCAAAGCGCGCCAGCCGCTGTAGGTCACGAGCGTCCATTCGCCAGGCCACTGCGCCCACGGTCCGGGCTCAATCGCATGCTGAATGCCTACTGGGGTGCCCTCACGTGGTATCCAGGCAAACACGCGACGCGACACAAGGCCGGTAAAGCCGAGCAGGCCCGATGCGATGGCGTTGGTACCACGAAAGTCGTACAACAGCCAGCCATCCAGCTCGAGCGCGGCGAGTTGGCGTTGGACTGCGGGGAGTGTCGCAGGAGTCAGCATCACATCAGTCAAAGGAAAAGCAAAGAGTCAGCGCCGCCAGTCGGCTCGCCATTGGCACGACGAGTCGCCGCGCGAGCGGCATGACACGACCTGAATGGCGTGGTCATCGCCGGTGAGGCCGAGCAGCAATTCGCGCAGTGCCGCTTCGAAAAATCCACACCCGGCACCGTGTGGCGCGGCGTCGGCCGTGACGGGCGACGCGACATCGAGCAGTATCGTACTCCCCTGGCGCTCCATCGTGCCGCCGAGGAAGCGCCGCGTGATCGCGCGCAGATGATGCAGCGCGATCGGCCGTCCAACGACCCGCGGTAACGATTGCGCCGCGCGCCGTGACGCCACCGCGAGCGTTTCGAGCGCCGCCCGCGCGACGCGCCGACCGGAATCCCGGAACACGATGTCCGCGTCCGGCCGGCGACCCACCAGCCGCGCCAGCGCCAGCGTCTCTTCGTACGGTACAGGCTGCTGTTTGCGCACCAGCTCCTGATAGCGCCGAATCTGCATGTATACCGTGTCGCTCAGGCCAAACCGTTTGTTGCGCAGTTCGTGCACCAGCTCCGTATCGAGGTCAGCGGATGGCAAATCGAGTGCGCGCACGGCTTCCAGCAGCGCCAGCGGAACCAGCGCATCGACGGCCGGACCGGAGAGCGGGAGCACCATCATTCCAGACGGTGGGGTCAGACGCGGAGATGTTTCGGGGAACGGGTGTGTCACATCACGAAAGTAGCGATGCGGCGTGACCCAGCACAGCCGAAGCCAGAGTAAATGTGCGTGTCACCTGAGTGGAACCTTTGGGGTAGATAGTCGTTGGTTATCAAACGATCGGTTTTTCTGATTGCGTGCGCGAGATGCACGCGCGTTGGAGCCGATGCTCTGATGCTCCCCGTCCTGCGAGTGGTTGCCATGCCTACGCTTTCCTCTTCCGAGAAATCCGCTCACGCGAAGAACGCATTGTCCCTTAAATGCCTGGCCGTCCGCGAGGATTTGCACGCGTATGTAGACGGCGAGGTGAGCGGAGCCCCTGAGGCTAAGGTCGTCATGCATGTGAGTTCGTGCCCGTCGTGCCAGCAGGAGGAAGCTTCACTGCGTCGCTTGCTGGCCACTGTGCGCCAATCACAACTGCCGGTACTGGCTTCCAGACGGCTTCGGCTGCGCGTGGCGCAGCTCTTTGCGGCAGAGATTTGAAGGCATGACACTTTCCCGCGCGACACAGGTGCTCATTGTGGGCGGCGGTCCGGCCGGATCGTCCACGGCATCATTTCTGGCCAAGGCCGGCCTTGATGTGACCGTAGTGGATCGGGCGCATTTTCCTCGCCCCAAGCCCTGCGCCGAATATCTGAGCCCCGAAGCCTCACGTGTGCTCAGCGAACTGGGGGTGCTCGCCGAGGTCGAGGACGCCGGCGCCGCACAGCTCACGGGTATGGTGGTCCGCGCGCCCAACGGTTTTGAAATCGAAGGTGCGTTTGTGGCCAAGCACGGGTTTCGCGGCTTCCGCGATCGCGGGCTGGCCCTGCGTCGCGAGGTGCTTGACACACTGCTCCTCAACCACGCGCGCACCTTGGGTGCACAGGTTATTGAGGGCGCGCGGGTTGAGTCTTTTACAGCACATCCAGAGCGCGGCTATGACGTGCGCCTGCGCATCGATGGAGCCGTACAGAGCATCCAGACGCAGCTGCTCATTGGGGCTGATGGCTTGCGTTCTATCGTCGCGCGGCAGCTTGGTTTGGCGCGCCGACGCCGTTGGCCGCGACGGTTGGCCTTTGTGTCGCACTGGGAAGGTGTCCGGGACATTGGCGCTCGCGGGGAGATGCATGTGCAGTACAATGGCTACCTCGGACTGGCTGACGTGGGCAACGGCATTACCAACGTGGCGCTCGTGGTGCCTGCGGCCAGTGCGAAAGACGCGGCCGGTAACGCGCACGGCTTCGTAATGCGATGGCTTGATCGCTATCCGCACCTCGCGACACGCTTTGTGGGTGCCACACGCGTGTCGCCGGTGCAGGCCACCGGTCCGTTTGCCACGCACGCCAAACGGGCCTATGCCCGGGACGCCGCGCTGGTGGGTGACGCGGCAGACTTCTTCGATCCCTTCACGGGTGAGGGTATGTATTCAGCCCTTCGTGGCGGCGAGTTGCTCGCTCCCCACGCTATCGCGGCGGTACAGTCGCAGTCGGCGCGGGAGACACAAGCCGCGCTGCAAGCTTACGACGCCGAACGCAAGAAGGCCTTTGTCGGCAAGTGGCGCATTGAGCAGCTCATCGGAACTGCCGTAGCATTTCCCGCGCTGATGAACCACGCCGCACGCGTGCTTTCGCGCCGCACCGACATTGCAGACTTGCTTATC
>JBBRDJ010000225.1:0-3471 GCA_038203945.1 Gemmatimonadales bacterium | reverse complement strand
GCGTAGCCGTATTGCGGTCAGCCGCGAGCATGCACCGGTATCACCAGCACCGGATACGTGGCGTTTCGCATGAGCCACAACGTGGTGCTTCCGATGTTGCCCGGTCGTTTGTGGTCGCCGTGCGCAGGTACGCAAATCATTGACGCGCCCACGTCCTGGGCACGCGCCTGCAGCCCTTCGGCGGGCGTTGTGGATGTGCTTTCAAACCGCACGGCATGCGTGATCGATACGCCAGCCGCGTCGGCCGCCACCAGCAACGGTTGCATAGCCTTCTCACACTGATCGCGGGAGACCGCCAGCTCTTCGTCATACTGCTTGCGCGACGCTTCACCCTGCATGAAAAACGACAACTCACGCACGGTCACCTGATGCTCCAGCCGTACCTGTGCGCCCATCGCATGTGCAATGGGAAGCAGCACACTGAATGCGTACGTCGCGGTGTTGCTCATATCAGTGCCGAACAGGATGCGATCAATGCGCTCGGGTACAGTGGCGTGCGGGTTGAGCACCAGCACGGGAAGCGAAGACCGCCCGAAGAACGCCTCGGAAAAACTGCCGAGTACGAATCGTTCTACCGCGCTGTACGTGCGGCTGTGCACAAAGCTGAGCAGAACGTCCGCGTCATCCACGGCGGCGCTCAAGGCCAGGGCACGCTCTTTGGTTGACGCACCCAACTCCTGTGCAATCACGACCGCGTCGCTCATCGGCAGATCATGCTCGCCCAGCAATGCCCGGAGTCTGACGCGCGCATATTCCCCGCGCTCGGTTTCGGGAATGTCCGACATCGCGTCGGCGCCCTGGTCCAGGCAGTACACCGGAACGACGTCTGCATCGAGTGCGCTCACCAATACGCGCAGCATCTTTGCCCCGTGCGCGTGCTGAGCGGCGGGGTCGCCGAAAAGGTTCACCAACCATGCAATTCGCGGACGTGCTGTGGAACTGGTCATTTCAATCACTCCGGGCGAAGCGGCGCTGGCCGGTTCAAGGGCGTCGCCAACGTACGTAACTGCAGCCACGAACAATGTACTTTAGTGCGTGCCCCTACGCCCGCTGCTTACTGTGCGTATGTTTCATCAATGAGCAACCTGCCACGCATTCGCGCGACAACGATTCTCGCCGTCCGTCGGGACGGCAAACTGGCCCTCGGCGGTGACGGTCAGGTCTCCGTGGGCGACACGGTTATGAAATCCAAAGCGGTCAAGGTACGCGCCCTGAAGGGTGGTCGGGTGCTGTCCGGCTTTGCGGGATCGGCTGCCGATGCGCTCACCCTCTTTGAGAAGTTTGAGGAGAAGCTGGAGCGCTTTCCCGGCAATCTGCCACGAGCAGCAGTTGAGCTGGCCAAGGATTGGCGCAGCGATCGCGTGCTGCGTCGTCTCGAGGCGCTGCTGATCGTAGCCGACGCGCAGCACGGCTTCATGGTCTCCGGCACGGGAGAGATCATTGAGTCGGACGATGGCATTCTCGCCATTGGGTCCGGCGGATCGTATGCATTGGCCGCCGCACGAGCGCTGGTTGCCGAAACGGAGCTCTCTCCACGCGAAGTGGTTGATCGCGCGCTTCGAATCGCTGGCGAGATCTGCGTGTACACCAACACGAACATCACCATCCTCGAACCGTCAGCCTGACACTCGGGATTTCACGCTGCGCCGTTCGCCGGAATTTCTGCGGGCGGCGCGCTTCGCATTGATGCCGCATGCCGTCAGCCCGTACTGAACAAGCCATTGCCCGCCTCGCCGATCTCACGCCACGCCAGATCGTGGCTGAGCTCGATCGCTACATCGTTGGACAGGACGACGCCAAGAAAGCCGTGGCGATTGCCCTGCGCAACCGCTGGCGCCGCCAACGCGCGCCGGAAGCCATTCGCGACGAGATTTCGCCCAACAACATCATTCTGATCGGACCCACGGGCGTGGGGAAAACCGAAATCGCGCGCCGCCTGGCCAAGCTGGCGGCGGCGCCGTTTGTGAAGGTGGAAGCGTCCAAGTTTACCGAGGTCGGTTACGTGGGTCGCGACGTGGAATCGATGGTGCGCGACCTCGTGGAAAGCGCCATCGATATGGTGCGCTCCGAACGTGAATCTGAAGTGGAAGATCTGGCCAACGAACGCGTTGACGATCGACTGCTCGACCTGCTACTCCCCCCCCCACCCGAAGTACTGGCCCGTCGAGGGCAGGCGCCGATTGCTCCGTCGGGTACGCCGGTGGCCGCCGATCCGGCGCCTGTCGCCGACGGGGGCGTGTTCACGGTGTCGCCAACCGGTGCCGTGACCCAGTCGGCCAACGATGACGCGGTGATCGAGCGATACAAGCGCACGCGCGAGAAGCTGCGCACGTTGCTGATTGACGGACAACTCGACGCGCGCGAAGTCGAAGTGGAAGTGTTGCAAGCCGGTCCCAGCATGCCCGGGCAGGCGATTCCCGGTGGTGCGCCCGATGGCATGGAAGGGTTTTCCGACTGGCTGCAGGACATGATGCCCAAGCGCAAAAAGAAGCGCACGGTCAAGCTGGCCGAAGCACGGCGCATTCTGCTGGACGAAGAGAGCGACAAACTCATCGACAACGACGACGTGACCAGTGACGCACTCGAACGCGTAGAAAAACTCGGCATTATTTTTCTTGACGAAATTGACAAGATCGCCGGAGAACGCGGACGTGGCGGCGGTCCCGATGTGTCACGTGAAGGGGTGCAGCGCGACCTGCTGCCGATTGTGGAAGGCTCCAATGTGAGCACCCGATATGGAATGGTGAAAACCGATCACGTGTTGTTTATAGCGGCGGGTGCCTTTCACGTGTCCAAGCCCAGCGATCTCATTCCCGAGCTGCAGGGTCGCTTTCCCATTCGCGTGGAACTCAAGCCGCTCACGGAAGCAGATTTTGTGCGCATTCTCACCGACCCCGAACACGCGCTCACGAAGCAGTATGCGGCGTTGGTTGAAGCGGAGGGTGCGTCGCTGACGTTCAGCGATGATGGCATTCGCGAGATCGCGCGCATTGCCACTGTGGTCAACGAGCGCATGGAGAACATTGGCGCACGTCGACTGCACACGGTAATGACCACATTGCTCGAAGATGTAATGTATGAGTTGCCGGACCGCGGCAAGGAGGCAATTGCGGTGACGGCAGAACTGGTGATTGCCCGACTCAAGGCAATCGTGGAAGATGAAGACTTGCGCAAGTACATCCTTTAACCCGATCACCAGCCATGCGTCGCTCATTGCTCATGCTCACACTGTTGTCAGCGCTCTCCCTGGCTGGCTGGGCGTCAACCGGCCAGGCGCAGTCCGCGTCGCAGGCCGCTTCACCCACAAGCGCGCTCGATGGTGTTGCCGCATTGCCGTGGCGCAACATCGGCCCGTCACGGGGTGGACGCAGCGTGGCGGTGAGTGGTGTGACATCCATGCCGCTCACCTACTTCGCGGGCTACACGGGTGGCGGATTGTGGCGCACCGACAACGCCGGCATGACTTGGCGC
>JBBRDJ010000224.1:0-3542 GCA_038203945.1 Gemmatimonadales bacterium | reverse complement strand
ATTGCAGGCATACCCATATCTTGCTCGGTCTCGGCGGGATTTGGCAAGGGTGCATGCCACAAAATGAGGCCCGACAATGCGGCGAGTGTCACCGTGGTGCCGGATCCCCCACGACGGCGCTGATGTTGGCCGGTATAGCGCTAGTCAGCCTTTCGACTCCCTCACGAAAGCGCACGACATGAACATGAGCGGGGCGCGATAGCAACCGCGCAGCAGTAACCGTGCGTAGAGAACGCCGCCGCCGGTGACAACACTCACAGCGGCGTCGCATGATATCTACTTTTCCGGACTCGGCAGACGCGGCACATCGTGCGACGTGGGCGCATGCAACAGTCCCACCTCAGTATACAGCTCGAGTTTCTGTCGCGTGTCCACGATATCGAGGTTGCGCATCGTGAGCTGCCCGATGCGATCCTGCGGCGTGAAAAACGCTTCTCCGCGTTCCATCGTGAGCCGCTCGGGCTGGTACGTGAGATTCGGGCTGGTCGTGTTGAGAATTGTGTAGTCGTTGCCGCGACGCAGCTCGAGCGTGACTTCGCCCGTGATTGCACGCGCCACCCATCGCTGCGCCGAGTCGCGCAGCATCATGGCCTGCGAGTCGAGCCAGCGACCCTGATAGAGCAATCGACCGAGCTTGCGGCCGTTCATGTGGTACTGCTCAATCGTGTCTTCGTTGTGAATGCCCGTGATCAGGCGCTCGTACGCGATGAACAACAGCGCCATGCCCGGCGCTTCGTAGATGCCGCGACTCTTCGCTTCAATGATGCGATTCTCGATCTGATCGCTCATGCCGAGCCCGTGACGACCGCCAATCACGTTCGCTTCGAGGAACAGATCGAGCAACGCGTCGAATGACTTCCCGTTCAGCGCAACCGGCACGCCTTCTTCAAAGCGAATGCTCACGGTCTCGCGCTTTACCTCAACGTCGTCACGCCAGAACGCCACGCCCATGATCGGCTGCACAATCGGTACGCCGCGATCAAGGAACTCCAGATCTTTGGCTTCGTGTGTGGCGCCGAGCAGGTTGGAGTCGGTGGAATAGGCCTTCTCCACGCTCATCTTGTAGGCGAAGCCGTGCTGCACCAGATACTCCGACATCTCCGTGCGGCCGCCGAGTTCGTCGATGAACAGCTGATCGAGCCACGGCTTGTACACTTTGAGATTCGGATTCGTGAGCAACCCGTAGCGGTAGAACCGCTCGATATCGTTGCCCTTAAACGTGCTGCCGTCGCCCCAGATGTTGACGTCATCTTCGCGCATGGCAGCCACCAGCATCGTACCCGTCACCGCACGTCCGAGCGGCGTGGTGTTGAAGTACGTGACGCCAGCCGTGGTCACGTGGAACGCGCCGCTCTGAATCGCCGCAATGCCCTCAGCCACCAATTGATGACGACAGTCGATGAGCCGCGCCTGCTCGGCGCCGTAGTCCATCGCCTTGCGCGGAATCTCGTCGTAGTCGGATTCGTCCGGCTGTCCCAGGTTGGCCGTATACGCATACGGAATCGCGCCCTTGGCCCGCATCCAGTGCAGGGCTGCGCTCGTGTCCAGGCCGCCCGAAAAGGCAATGCCGACTTTCTGCCCAGTTGGCAGGTGTTGCAGGATGGTGGCCACTCGTTCTTTCTCCGTATCCAGTTCGCGACTCGAAGCCCGCAATGTACTCAGTTCCACCGTCAACCGTTGACCGTGAACCCTTACCGTAAACCGAAAGCAGACATCCCCAACATCCACCCCCACGCCAGCAGTGGCCGGACCAAAAACCTTGACCTCCCCCGCGCACATAGCGAGGGTTCACCTGTGCCCATTCCCTCGTCCGCCCCATCCCGCGCGCTCCCCGAGCGCGACCGGCTCGCCCTGCGACGCTGGCTGTTCGCGTCCATCATCGCCGTGTTCCTCGCAGTGGCCGTGGGCGGCATCACGCGCCTCACCGAAAGCGGACTCTCCATCACCGAATGGAAGCCCGTCTCCGGCGTCCTGCCGCCCATGAACGACATCGCGTGGCAGGCCGCGTTCGACGAGTTCCAGAAAATCCCGCAAGCGCAGACCACACACCGCGACATCACCATGAGCGGCTTCAAGCTCATCTTCTGGTGGGAGTGGTTCCATCGTATTGTCGCGCGCGGTGTCGGCCTCGTCTTTGCGATTCCCTATCTGCTGTTCATGGTGCAGGGTCGCATTCCGCGATCACTACGCGTACGACTCACCGCGTTACCGCTGCTCACGCTCGGGCAGGGCGTGCTCGGCTGGTATATGGTGCAGAGCGGGCTCGTGGAACGCAGCAGCGTGAGTGCCTATCGTCTCGCCGCGCATCTCGGTCTCGCGCTCGGCATTCTTGCAGTGGCCGTGTGGACGTACAGCGAACTGCGTCCCGCCGCTGCGCGCGACGAGCCACCCGCAAGCGACCGCGCCCCCACAGCGTGGCGCTGGGCACTGCGCGGCATGACCACACTGCTGGGCATCACATTGCTCTCCGGTGCATTCGTGGCCGGTCTGCGCGCTGGCCAGATTTACAACGAGTTTCCGCTCATGGGCGGACAGGTTGTGCCGCCCGGCTATTCACAGCTTGGTGGCTGGTGGGTGAACGCGTTTGAGAATCCCGCTGCCGCGCAGTTCCATCATCGTGTACTCGCCATTGTCTGTACGCTCATCGCACTGATCCTTGCGTGGCGTGTGCTGCGTGCGCCCGTGTCGGCGCTCGTGCGACAAGGTGTTGTTGCGCTGGGCGCCGTTGTCACGGTGCAGCTGCTGCTCGGCATCGTCACGCTCCTCATGGCCGTGCCCGTCGCACTTGGGGCGCTGCACCAGTTCACGGGTGTGCTGGCACTCACCGCCGCATTGATTGCGACACAACGTGCCGGTGGTGTGGTGTGGGGGACAGCGCTCGTGACGAGCGAGCGGGATGCAACACGCGTGGTGCCTGCACGTGAGTCCGTGAGTCAGCCAGCGACCGTGTGACCGCCGCCGCAGAGACGCACGACGAACGGTCGTCTTCGCTTAGCACTGCATGCGTGACATGAACACACCGCGTCCCGTTGGCATCGGCTACCGACTCGCGCAACTCGGTGCACTCGGCGTTGCCCTCGGCGGCGTGGTCGACTTCTTTGTCCCGAGTCTGCTGTCGCATCACTACGCGTTCATGGGCGTATTGGCGGGCGAGGTCCCCGAACAAACCACCGCGCTGGTGTTGCTCATGTTGCACGTACTCGGCGTGGCGCTCGCCGGTGTTGGCGTCGCCGGCCTCGCGCTGCTCGCCGTGTGGCGGCGTACTGGCGAGCGAGTGGCCGCAATCGCTGCCGCAGCCACTGTTGGGATCGTGTCTGCGGCGAATGCTGTCGGCATCTACACTGTGGGCGCGATCATCTACATTGGCCCCGCGTTGTGCGCGCTTTTCGTGGTGCTTGGCGTGTGGCTCGAGTTGCAACGAGCGCCGGCGAGCATGTGATGGCCGCGAGGTGCGAGTGCCGCGGCGGCCGTGGTGCATTTAGATCAATGCCGGTAGTGAACGATGCGTACTCCAGTTTCGCTTGACATTGAAGCAGGACGCC
>JBBRDJ010000223.1:0-3544 GCA_038203945.1 Gemmatimonadales bacterium | reverse complement strand
ACTCTCCATGCGGCGGAGGCAGGATGCACAATGGCCGCTTCGTGAAACCAAACGTCGAATGGGCCGCCCGCGCAAGGACCCGGTCCGCACCGATCGGTAGCAGCAGAGACCGCAACGCTGGCGGCCCTTGCAGCGTAAACCGAGGTAATCCGGCGCCAGGTTTTTGTGCCGATGCATTTCCCTCGCCTCCCTATTCGCAACATGCGACGTTCTTTCCCCCTGTTCGTCTTGGCGCTTGGCGTCTCGACGTTCGGTACACCTTTGGCGACCTCCGCGTACGCGCAGAGTGCCTCAACGGGCGATCCCGCTGCGGCCGCGATCAACGCCCTTCGCTGGCGCAACATCGGACCGGCGAACATGGCTGGTCGCATTGTCGACGTCGAAGGCATTGCCTCGCCTTCGCGCACGTTGTATGTGTCCACCGCCGCCGGTGGTGTGTGGAAGACCATCAACGGCGGTACGACGTTTTTCCCCGTGCTCGACACCGCGCGCGTGGCTTCAGGCGGTGATCTGGCCATCGCGCCGTCCGATACAAACATCGTGTACTGGGGCACCGGCGAGCCAAACGCGCGCAACTCCATTTCGCCTGGCGGTGGCATCTATAAGACCATCGACGGCGGCAAATCATGGACGTTCCTCGGCCTCGAGCAAACGCGGCATATCGGACGCGTTCAGGTGCACCCCACCAACCCGAACATCGTGTGGGTAGCCGCGCTCGGGCACGCGTGGGGATCAAACCCGGAACGCGGTCTCTACAAGACCGTCGACGGCGGCAAAACCTGGGCGCTCAAGAAATTCATTGATGACAAAACAGGTTTTGTGGACGTGCAGGTGCATCCCACCAATCCCGACGTGCTCTTTGCCTCCAGCTACCAGCGCGTGCGCGGCCCGTACTTTCTGAACTCGGGCGGACCGGGTTCAGCGCTCTGGAAGAGCACCGACGGCGGCGAGACATGGAGTGAAGTGAAGGGCGGTGGATTCCCCGAGACGATGAAGGGTCGCATTGAGATTGCCATCTCGCAGAGCAACCCCAACATCATGTTCACCATGGTGGAAGCCGACACCGCACCCAACGCCAAACCCGCGCGCGGAACACCCGCGCAGCGTCGCCCCAGCGGCTTGTATCGCTCGGAAGACGGCGGACAGACGTGGGAATATCGCAATCCAAGCAATACGCGCCCATTCTATTATTCGCAGGTGCGCGTTGATCCGAAAAATCCAGATGTGGTGTTCTGGTCTTCCACGCCGGTGAAATATTCACGCGACGGTGGCAAGACGGCCGGCAACGCCACGGTGGGGCTGCACGTTGACCACCACGCCATGTGGATCGACCCCAACGACACGCAGCGCATTATCGTGGGCAACGATGGTGGTTTGGGCATGACAGTTGATGGCGGCGGCACGTGGGAGTTCCCCAACACCTTTGCCTTGGGCCAGTTCTACGCCATTTCGTACGATATGCAGGTACCATATCGCGTGTGTGGCGGCCTCCAGGACAACGGATCATGGTGCGGGCCGAGTCGTCGCCGTCAGGGTGCGATTACCAACGCCATGTGGCACAACATCGGTGGCGGCGATGGTTTCGTAACAGCGCAGGACCCCACCAATCCGAACATCATTTATTCCGAAAGTCAGGGTGGCAACATTGCCCGGTCCGATTGGGCGAACGGTGCACGCACGGGACTGCGCAAGCCCAACTGGCGCGACGGCTACAGCGCGTGGGAAGACAGCATTGCAGTCATTCGCGGCGATGAGTCACGTCCGGAAACAGCCGACATGCGTCGTCAGATCACCACGATTCGCGCCCGGCAGAAACAGGATTCGCTCGACTTGCAGTTGCGCTGGAACTGGAACACGCCGTTTCTGATCTCCAGGCACAATCCGGGCACGCTCTACTTTGCAGCCAACCGCGTGCTCAAGAGTGTAGAGCGCGGTGACAACATGTTCCCCATCTCACCGGAACTGTCGTACGCCGACACGATGAAGATTCGCGTGTCCACGCGTACCACCGGCGGCATCACACCAGACGTCACCAGTGCCGAAACGTTTGGCACGATTGTGTCGCTGAATGAATCACCCGTACGTCCGGGTGTGCTGTTCGCCGGTACGGATGACGGACGCGTGTGGCTCACGAAGAACGACGGCGGCGCGTGGGAAGAAGTGACAAAAAACATCACCGGCGTTCCCGCCGGTGCGTATGTCTCGCGCATTGAAGCGTCGTACGCATCAGAAGGCACGTTCTATGTGTCGTTTGATGATCACCGTCGCGATGACTACAAGCCGTATGTCGTCATGAGCACCGACTACGGGCGCACGTTCAAGTCGATTGCGTCCAACCTGCCCACCGGTCAGATCGACTTCGTGCATGTAATTCGCGAAGACCCGATCAACCCGAATCTGTTGTATGTCGGAACGGACGTGGGTGTGTATGTCTCACTCAACAAGGGTGAGTCGTGGCAGCGCTTCATGACCGGCTTCCCCAGCACACCGGTGCATGATTTGCAGATTCATCCGCGTGATCGTGAGCTCATCGCGGGTACGCACGGTCGTTCCATCTGGATCGTGGACGTTGCACCGCTGCAGCAAATGACGCCCACCATCATGGCCGCGGCATCGTACCTCTTTGAACCGCGCACCGCGTTTCAATGGGGCGAGTCGGCCATCAATGGTGGCAACAGCGGTAACAAGCTGTTTGAGGCGCCGAGCCCGCAGTACGGGGCGGACATCTGGTATCGCGTGGGCAGTGGCACGGGGCAGGCGGGGGTCGTGATTCAGGATGCCATGGGCGACACCATCACCACGATCAACGGCGCCGGCGGACCCGGTATTCATCGCGTGTCGTGGAACATGCGTGGGCTGCCGTTGCCGGCACCAGCGCTTTCACCGGCGCAGCTGCGGGATAGTGTCAACATGGCACGTCGCCTAGTTGTCGTGCTCGATTCGCTGGAGAAAGACGGGTTGATTCCGGCCAACCTGATTGCGCAGGCGCGTACGGCGATGGCCGAAGGACCGGCCGGCATCCAGCGCCTGATGGGTGGCGGTGGCGGCGGCGGTCGCGGTGGGTTTGGCGGCGGCGGCGGATTCACTGGAGCACGCAATGATCGGCCCGGTGAATCGCGTGCGACACCGAGTTTCCCGCCGGCTCAGCAGGGCGGTGCACGCGCAGCTGGCGCAGCGGGACGTCAGACGGAAGATGTCACCAACGTGCAGGCCGTGTTCGCCGCAATGCGTGAGGCGATTCCTGACTTCAATCCGTTTGGCGGCGGTCGTGGTGGACGTGGCGGCGGTGGCGGCGGTATGGTTGGGACCGGCGACTATCGCGTAACGCTCACGGCCGGTGGCCGTACCATGGTGCAAATGCTGCGTGTGGAGCAGCTCAATGCCAGCGATGCCGCGTTGGACTGGTTTGGTGAGGAAGAGGAGATGCTGCGCGCGTTCAACCGCTGGATGCGGAGCTGGTAACGGTGCGTTGATACCACGCAACACTCGCCCCCCACGCACCTGTGTGCATGGGGGGCGATGTGTTTTGATGTCGCAACGTTGT
>JBBRDJ010000222.1:0-3608 GCA_038203945.1 Gemmatimonadales bacterium | reverse complement strand
AGAATTCCGAATGACAGTGCAGATGGACGAAGGACATGGGAAGAGAAGTGTAGTCGCAAAACAGTCTGCGGGCCACGGCCAGGGGCGCGGTGTGTGGAAACGCCTGCGCCGACTGAGCGTGCTGGGCGTGCTGGCGTTCGCCATCATGTTTGTGGCGTCGCCGATGGGTTGCTATTTGTCGCGCGCCGCGTACGAGGAAGCGAAGATTCTGGCCGGCCGACAGCCGATCGCGCGTGTTGTGGCCGACAGCGCCACGCCGGAGGCCGAACGCGAAAAACTCCGACTCGTACTGGCAGCTCGCACCTTCGCGCGCGATTCGCTCGGCCTCAATCCACAGGAAAGTTTCACGCGCTACACGCGTCTCGGTCGCGACACGCTCGTGCTGGTGGTCTCGGCGGCCTACCCTGACCAGCTGGCGCGCAAGACGTGGTGGTTCCCGATTGTGGGTCGCTTTCCGTACAAGGGATTCTTTGACTTTGACGCGGCGTTGCGAATGGCAGACGAGTTGCGCCGCGATGGCTTTGATGTGTCGGTGGGTGCGTCGAGTGCCTTCAGTACGCTGGGGTGGTTCAACGATCCGGTGGTGAGCACCACGCTGCGTCTCGATTCGCTGGCGTTGGCCAACACAGTGATTCATGAAATCGCGCACACCACGTTTTTTGCCAAAGGGCAGGTGGTGTTCAATGAATCGTTTGCAACCTTTGTTGGTGGACGCGGTGCAATCGATTTTTATCGTGCGTACGGCGATTCCGCCATGCAGGTGCGGGCCGAAGGCGATTGGGCCGACGACCGTGTGCTGGGCGCCTTCTGGGCGTCGCTCTTTGCATCAGTCGATTCCGCGTTTGCGGCGCACCCCGATTCGCTTGATCCCGACAGTGCGCGCGTGAAACGACTGGCCGCGCGTGAACTCATTTACGCGCAGGCGCGCGCCAGGCTGGTTGATTCCATCGTGCCGCAGCTCTCCACGTACGGTCCGGCGTGGGCACGCGGAGTGACGCTCGACAATGCGGTGCTCCTGGCGCGCCGCGTGTACGCCACGGGACTCGATGATTTCGAGGCCATTTATCAGCGGGAAGGGCGCAGCGTACCGCGTGCGGTCACGCGCATTACCGACCTGGCCCGGGCGCGCCCCAACGATCCGTTTGGCGCGGTGCGAGAGTGGTTGGATGCACCGGTATCGGTGCGACCGATTCAGTGAGGCCGAGTGCAGGCGACGGCAACAGCCGCGAGCTGTTACCGTCGCCTTGACTGCTCACGGCGTGATTTTGGCCACTTCCGGCAGCAATACCACCTTCACATACTGTGCCGGATTTATGTATGTGTTCGCGGCCGACTTCACCGACTCGATGGTGGTTCCGTTGATCACCGATTCGGCTTGCAGCATTTGCCGAGGATCTGTGCCTGAGCGCAATCGCGCCACGATACCCGACATCCAGTATCCGTTTTCACGCAGCGCGACTTCACGCTCACGACGCTGCTTTTCGAGCGCGTTAGCCAACTCTTCAGCCTTCGGGCCGACATCACGCAGCGACGTAATTTCCCGTACCACGGTTGCGAACAGTGTGTCAACATTCTCGGGTGACGAGCCATACTGCACCACCAGCTGCTGTGCATTGCGTGGCTGCGTGGACACAGTGGGCGACACGCTCGCGGAGTATGTCCCGCCCAGCGCTTCACGCAACTGTTCGAGGAGTCGTGTCTCAAGAATCTCACCCAGCGTGCGAAACGCCTGCCGAGATGCCACATCGCTCGGCAACTCATTGTGGTAAACCACCACTGTGCTCGCCTTGGGCTCAAGGCCCGCACGCACGGTCTTCGTGACAATGCCGGCAGGCGGACGAATGCCCGTATCACGCCACGTCTCCGTGCGACCGGCAGACGGGAGCGCAGCCAGCCACTGCTGCACAAACGGTTCCAGTGCGTCGGCCGTCACGCTGCCGACAAACACAAACGTAAATCCGTTTGCATCGGAGAACCGGTCACGATAAATGCGCATTGCATCATCGAGCGTGACGCTGTTGAACAGCGCCGCGGTGGGCAGCTTCACGCGCGGATTGTAGTTCGCCAGCGTGAGTGAGAGTGTATCGCTGAACACGGCTTCCGGGGCCCGTCCGCGATTGGCCAGCACGGCTCCAATCTGCTGACGGAACGACTGCACGGCCGCTGAATCGGCGCGCGGCGCGGTGAACTTGAGCCACACCAGCTGAAACAGGGTTTCCAGATCCTTGGGCGATGCAGCACCACCCACATCCTGACTCAGGTCGGAGATTGACGCGCCAACCTGCGCGACTTTACCGGTGAGTTTTTTCTGCAGATCGATCACTGACAGGTCACCCGCACCACCACGTTCCACAAACAGCGACGCCAGTTCGCCGGCGGTGGCCATGGAGTCGGGCAGCAAGCTGGCACCGCCCGGTGCAAAGCCCGAGAGCAAGACTTCATCGGCCTTGAAGTCGGTAGTCTTGAGCAACACACGCACGCCGTTGCCCAGCTTCCATTCTGTAACGTCGAGTTCTTCAATGCGTGCGCGGGAAACAATCGTGCCCGGGGCAGGCACGGTGGCCACCAGACCACCTTCGGCGATCGTCTCAGTCCACGGCGCAACGGACGTCGTGTTCGCACGCTCCACGGCGGCCAACAGCTGCGCTTCGGTTGGCACGGGCACACCCGCCTTGCGCGCGACTGACGCCAGAATCGCCCGGTCGTCGTCGCGAATCCACGCGCGGCCTACCGCGTTGACTTCGTCGCGTGTGATCGAGGCGAGCGCGATGGGCGCCCACTTATTGTAGAACGCGATGCCGGGAATCGGATCTGACGTCAGATAGTTGGCCACATACGCGCTGGCAAACTCGCCCGACTCCGACTTGTCGCGTTCCGCGTACGCACTCTCGTAGCCGCGCGCGATATCGGTTTTGACGCGACCGATCTCCGACTGCAAAAACCCGAACTCATCGACGCGACGCGCCTCGAGCAAAATGGCCGTGAGTGCCGCTTCGAGTTGGCCGTCCTGCGCGGCCACGCCCAGCGAGTACGAAGCGGCGGCACGCGTCAACTCATTCACACCCGAGCCGGCACCCACCCACGGCGCATCGGGCCGCTGTGTGAGTTCGGCGAGACGACGATTGAACGCCGCGTTGTAAATGTCTTCCACCAAGCGCTGCCGCCATTCACCCACGGTGGTGGTGCTGCGACGCGGCAATGCCCACGTGACTTCCACCGATGAAATTTGGAGCTCTTCATCACTCGCAATCGACACGCGCGTACCCACGTTGGGCGTGGCCGCAATAATTTCGCGAGGGCGCGGCGACGCCGGATTGGTGAGCTTGCCAAATCGCGACACGATCATGGCCTGCACCGAATCGGCGTTGAAATCACCAACGGCAATGACAGCCATGTTGTTGGGACGGTACCAGTCCTGATAAAAACGGCGGAGTGGCGCCGGAGTGGCCGACCGAATGATGCCCGTATCGCCGATCGGCAACCGCTCAGCGTATTTGGAACCGGCCAGCAACACGGGAAAATGTTGATCGAGAATGCGCGCCTGGGCGCCGCGCGATCCACGCCATTCCTCGAGCACGACACCGCGCTCTTCCACCACGTCCACGCTG
>JBBRDJ010000221.1:0-3716 GCA_038203945.1 Gemmatimonadales bacterium | reverse complement strand
CATGCGTGCCCGGTAGCCGGCGGCGCCCATGTACATCACGCCCGGTGGGCCGGTGCCCACGTGGATGCCCACGGGGATGTCGAGCTGCTCTGCGAACTCCCAGTACGGCGCCAGGCGCTCATCGGTAGGCAGGATCCCGGCTTACTGTGTGCCCACTTCGCCCATGGCCTTGTATGGCCCGTTCGCGAAGGCGTCGCGCGTCTGCTCGAGGCTGGGCACGATGGTGCCCTTGGCGCCGCCATTCACTGACAGCGATGCCGTGAAGCGGTGCGGCGCGGCGGCCAGCCACGTGCGCATGTTCTTCCGATCGCCGCTAATCAGGGCAAAGATGTTGCGGCGTTCGACCACCTCGAGGGTTTGTGCCAGCAGCGCGGAATCGGTAAGTGGCGACCACACGGGGTTTGCGCACTGCGGATTCTTGAGCACGCGCATGAAGGCCATCGGATACGGCTCACGCTGGTCCCACGTGGGCCACTCGGCGAACGGCATGCAGAGTGCGATGGGCGGCGGTCCTTGGCCGTCGGCGGAGGTCGCATGGAGGTGCACGTCGATGATCGGCGGTGGTGGCGATTGCGCGACCGCGCTGCTGGTGGCGATGGCGCCGGCGACAAACAGGGCAGCGCGCACAGTGCGCTGAAACTCGCGACGGAAAAACATGGCGGAACCTCGGTGGGGCGGGATATGGTTCTAGTATGGGGACGGCACCTCTGTCTCCTTCACGCCGTGTGCGGACCATTTGGCTCATTCGCGTCGTCGCCCCGTTTCCCCACGTATGTCCACTGACCCCCGCCCCACGATTGACGCCTTGCTGCCTGTCGTGTACGACGAGCTGCGGCAGCTGGCTCGTCGCCAGCGCTCGGGTTGGCAAGGAGACTTCACACTCGACACCACTGCGCTCGTGCACGAGGCGTGGCTCAAGTTGGGGCGTGGAACCGATCGAACCTTTGAAAGTCGCGCGCATTTTTTGGGCGTCGCCGCTCAGGCCATGCGACATCTTCTGTGTGACTACGCGCGCGATCGGCGTCGTCTCAAGCGCGGCGGCGACGCCACGCGCCTGCCGCTCGATGTGCTCGAGGGAGTGGACGGGCTGCTCGCGCTCTCCGACCAGCGGCTCGACACGATCGCCGCGCTCGATGACGCGCTCGCACGCCTCACGGTCGAAGAGCCGCGCTGGGCGTGTGTCGTGGAGTGTCGCTTCTTTGCCGGCTTCGGCATCGAGGAAACCGGCGAAGCCCTTGGCATTTCACCCGCTACCGTCAAGCGCGACTGGTCGCTCGCACGTGCATGGCTGTACCGAGCGATTCAGGAGGGGGAGTAGCGCATGCCCAATGACCGTCGCGACTCGGTGTTCGAGGAAGCGCTCGCGCTGCCGCCCTCGGAGCGCGAGGCGTTCCTCGCACGCGCCTGCTCCGATGATCACGCACTGCGTGCGGAGCTCACCTCGCTACTCGCCGCGCACGACGCGGCCGACGGGTTTTTTGAGGCGCTGGCGCGCGACACTGCACAACCGTTGCAGCAGTCGCTGGGAAAAGTTGTCACCGGTGTAGACGATGACCCACTCGCCGTTGGTGACATAGTCGCGCACTACCGTGTCGACGCTCGACTCGGCCGCGGCGGAATGGGCGTGGTGTACCGCGCCACTGACACGCGGCTGGGCCGAACGGTAGCGCTCAAGGTGCTGCCGATGTCGAGCGCCGGCGACAGCCGCGCGGGCACACGGCTGCTGGACGAAGCGCGTGCGTGCTCAGGACTCGATCATCCGCACATTGGCACCGTGCTGGACGTGGGGACGCTCGACGGCGGGCTGTCAGCCGATCAGATGTACATGGTCATGACGTACTACGACGGCGAAACACTCGCCGACCGGCTCGCACGTGGTCCTGTCCCGGTGGGAGAGTCGCTGCGCATCGCACGGCAGCTGGCGAGTGCGCTGGCGACGGCGCACGTCGCTGGTCTTGTGCACCGCGATGTGAAGCCGTCGAACGTGCTGCTCACCGGTCTCGACGGCTCGGTACGACTGGTGGATTTCGGCATCGCCGCGCGCGTGGGCGTCGAGCTGCCCCATACGACCGCGGCGCGTGGCACGCGGCGCTACATGAGCCCTGAACGTGCCAGCGGCGCGCCTCCCGATCCACGCGCGGATGTGTGGAGCCTGGGGCTGGTGCTTCGCGACCTGCTCGACACACGCCCCAACGCTGCCTCGACGCCGCTACCTGAAGCGCTCTCGGAACTGTTGCACCGCTCGCTCGATCCGGATCCAGCGCGGCGGCCGGCGAGCGCGCGCGAGGTACTGGCGGCTCTCGAGGTGATCGGGGACGACGACGGCCCTGCGCAGGCGTCGATGCACGGGCTCATACCCGTGGGTCGTGCGTCGGCGCCGCGGCGCCACCGTTGGCGCCGCGGCGGTTTCGGCGCGGCGGGGCTCGCCGCTATCCTGCTGGTTTGGCAGGTCGTGCCGCGCGCTCGCGCTGCTGCGGGAAACGGCTTGCAGATTGCGCAGGCCGGTCTGAAGGCCAATCGCGTGCTTGTCCTCCCGTTGGAGGATCGCTCCGGGGATTCCGAATTGGCGTCGTTCGGTGCGTTGGCCGCCGATTTCGTGGCCGTGGCGATTGCCGCGACTCAATTTGCGGAGGCCGTGCCCGCGATGACCGCGTTTGCGATCGCACGAGACGGGGCGCCTGTACCGGCGCGTGTGGACCGCATCGTGCACCTCGCGCAACCTGCTGGCGCGTCGTATGTGATCACGGGCTCGTACATCGTGCAGCGTGACTCACTGGTCGTTCGTGCCTCGCTCTCGAGCGGCCGCGATGGCCGTCTGGTGCGCGCGCTCCAAACTGTCGTGAGTGCGCGCGGTGCACCGCGTGAGGCGTTGTCGGCCCTCGCACGAAATGCCGTGGTGGCCACGGCGCTCGAACTGGACCCACTCGTGCGCACGGACGCCATGATTCCGGCTACGCCCCCGAATTGGGACGCGTACCAGGCGTACGCACGCGCGAAGGAACACTTCCTGGCGAAACGCTACGGCGAGTCGGTCGAAGCCTTTGAAGCGGCGTACGCACGCGACAGCAGCTTCCGCTTCCCGCTGTTTTATCAGGGCATGGCGTATGTGAACACCGGGAACTGGGAGCGGCTCGAGCGGGTCACCCAGGAGTTCCGGCGGCGCCAAACGGCGCAGTCTGATCCTATAGAACGGCTTGCGCTGCGAATACTGGAGGCGTTCCTCGACGGTGATTGGCCAAGGGTCTATCGAGTGCATCGTGAAGCCGAGGCGGCCGGAATGATCGGTCCCGGCGGGCTTGGCCACTTCAGTATGGGCGCCGTGGCAGTAGATGTCGGGCGGCCACGTGAGGCGGTTCAGATTATCCGCCAGTCGGACCCCAACCGGGGCGAACTCAAGGGCTGGTCGAGCTACTACGACGTTTTGGCGCGAGCGCACTTGTGGCTCGGCGAACTCGATGCGGCGCTCGAGGCGGCTCGGCTGCTGCAGTCTGACCACCCGGGACGCGACCTCGGGCCGCGGCGTGCGATGGAGGTGTTCGCGCTCCAAGGGCGCGTGGCGGCGGTGGATTCCGTACTCGAGTCGGCGCTGCGCATCACACCGGCGCCCGGCCTGTTGCTGCGAAGCGCCGGTAATGTGCTGCGGCTGACGGGGCACGAGGCCGATGCCTTGCGGCAGTACGCCCGAGCAGTCGTGTACGAACGGGACGCAGTGCGTC
>JBBRDJ010000220.1:0-3728 GCA_038203945.1 Gemmatimonadales bacterium | reverse complement strand
TAGTCTTCCGCGCAACCGGTGAGCCCGTCGCTCACGAGGATGGCAAGAAGCAGGAATGTGCCGAGGAATCCAACGCTTCCGGCCATCAGTCGTAAATAGCGAACGACAAAGCCGTTTGACATCAGCTCATGTGCTCTTGCTTGAATCGACGCTCGTAGACCAGCGCGTTCGCAATCAACACCGCGAGCACGTGCCGCATGATGCCGAGTGTCGGCCTCGCGAGCGCTGCTCCTGACGAACGTCTATTCCGCCTTTTGCTCTGGCCAGGAGATACAGCGCGCTGAACACACCGAACGGCAGCGATGGCTCCGTTTCGCACGGTGATCAAAACCACTTCGATCGGCGTGCGACGTAAGGGGGACATGCGTTCACCAATAGAAACGGAATGCGATTCAGGCGCGAACGTTATAGCTTGGAACACTTTGTATGTGGGCTGTACTCCAGCGACCTTCAGGATCGTGGAGACGACGAGGTTGGAATTGATGGAATATGAATTGAAACAAGCGGCACGACATACGTTGCCTCATTCAGTGGTACCAGAAAATGCGGGTGACGCGTGCTTCCAGAAAACCAAGCGATTGACCGGATCGCCGGAAAACGAGCGTCTCCCATCGGCCCACTTCGCCGAACCGACTCGCGACTCGGACAAGGATCGAATCGGCGAATGCGTGGACCTCAAAGACCCGGGCATAGTACGCACTGTCCGGACGACCGGAACACTGTGACCGATTGCGGGGCGCTGACTCTGGGCGTGGCATTCCGTCATCAAACAGTGTGCCGTCGGCTGACCAGAAAATGTCCACATCGCAGAAATTGATCGCCTGTCGATCTTGCAGTGCCTCCACTCGCGCCCCCTTGATCGCCCGTGATAGCACGCTTGACGAGATGTCTTGGGCGGCAGCACTTTCGCACCCGGCGATCGACGCCAGCGCCAGCGCGACACACAGGAGCGACCGCACGGCTATCTCAGGCACGTTCCAGCATCCAACACATCAGGAAACAACAGGCTAAAGTATGCGTCGCTGTAACGCCCATTCGAGTCAGGACCGTTGGGGTGGCTTTGGATTCCCCAGCCATGAGCCGCCTCGTGCAAGAGTGTGGACATGAGCCTTCGCCACGCAGTGACGCCTGCCGTATTGTTCACGACATTCGTGTACGTTCGCGGATCGATATGGGCGAGTCCGCTAGTGGCTTGACCCCAATGTGGTGTCTCTCCAGAGTCGTCTACCCCTGTGCTGAAAGTTTGTTTTCCCGTCTGTGGATTCACTTCGGCTAGTCCCTCAGTCAGCCAATTATTCATGTCCTGGCACTGCCGTTGAGCAGCCGTATCAGCGCCGAACACGGTTCGCAGATGATTCAGTCGAGCCAAGGCGATCAGGCTATCCTCACTGCTGGAGCGGTCGCGGTTACAACTCATGAGACTGTCGATGCTGGGATAGTTTTGCGGAATGTCACAAAGTGATCCGCTTGGGCCTGGCGCGCTTCCCCCTCCCCCACCCCCCTCATCGCCATCACCCCCCTCGTCTTCCGGGCAATGGAAGCCCACACCTCCCATCCCATTCGCCCACAAGGTGCACCCGTTCTCGCACACGTACTGCCCACTGGGACCGAATAAAGCCGTAACACGGGCGCCGCTGATCATCGGAGCGCCAATCGGGACGGCATCGGCGCGGATCGCGGGCTCCGCGCCCGATCAATGCGCCGTCACCGGACAAAAAGTACGCTTTCACAGCCGCAAACGCCTCTGTGTTTTTTGGTACAACACAGTCGATCAGCACCGATGGCTGCTTTGATGCTCCGTCCCATCGCAGAAACTGAAGTCGGGAGAGTGCGGTGTCAGCAACACTCCGATCTCCGCGCTCTGGAAGCGTCAAGCGGGTGGAGGTACGCGTGGGCCGCACGGGATCGTGGTGCACGGTACAACTGTTCGCGTTGCCCAGCTGCAGCGACATCAGTGCAGGCGGAGCCTGACTCGGCGCGCCCGCTGGCTCCGGCGGTAGAGGTGGCGCGATCGTCGTGCTCGTGTCACACGCCGACAGGGCGAGGAGTAACGACGCAACACCGACTACCGATCGTGTTACGGCGTGTTGCGGCGTGTTGCGGCGTCAAAGCGCATGGTTGCTCCGAGTGCAGGGAAATCTGGTGCCGAGCACATACATGTCACGACGTAGAGCGCTGGCGACTGCCGGTCCGGTCGTCCTCGGCAAGACAATAGCCGTACACACTTTTACAAGCTACGACACGATCCGAAACTGGCGCAATAGGGCATTTATCCTATTGCGCTGTTGCTCGTGAAGCGATACGGCTTTTTGTCAGCGGCACGATACGCGCTGAGCGTGAGCGCGATGTGAGAGAACCTGTCCATGCGCAACCAGGTCACTGCACCGGCCGCGCCCTGCATGCGCCACATGCCCCACATGCCCCACATGCGCCACATGCGCCATGCGCCCTCTACGGCACCCGCTTCGCCGTCATCGTCACCCGCTGCGTAACCGTCTGCAGCCCCGCATCCCTCCGCACGGAGTCGTGCACCTGCAGCTCCGTCGTTGATTCTGACGTCAGCTCCACCAGCGTGCCCTGCAGGGCATCCACCACCAGCCGCTGCGTGCCCGAACCACGCCCCGTGAGCCCGACCGAGCGCCAGCTGGTGGTCAGGTCGCCCTCCATGCGCGTGGCCATCACGCGATCAATGATCACGCGCGTAAACGGACCCGACGGACCACTGGCGAGCTCACGCACCGTGGCTGTGGCCACGTGCTGCACCGTGATCGGTACACCGCCACGGCACAGGAACGTGCGCGACGTGTCGCTCCACACCTGCCCCACTTCGAGCTCGGGTGGCAGCCGAACGAGCAACTCACGCACGAGCGATAGCGCACTCATTTCGGGCTGATCACACTCATTCGCCAACGCCGGTCGCGGCACGACGCGCGCGGTGAGTCCGTCGAGCGTGGCATCGAACGGCACCGTGAGTGGTGCCACCGGACGCGACGGCACTTCAGTCACTCCCGGCAGCGCCGAACTGCGCGATGCGGTGATGCGATCAGAACTGGTGATCACAAACCCATCAACGCGGCCGGTACTGCGCAAGTCGAGTGCGGTCCCCGCGCGCGCGGTGCCGAGGCGCTCCATCGCAAACGCAATACGCGCGCGCGTGATCACTTCTTCGCGGTTGGGTTGACCGGCGCTGTCGCGCTCCAGCTGCACGGTGTTCACGACCTCGTAACGCACGGTATCGTGTCGCACCGCGATCGTCACCCGCGTGGGGCGCGGTGGCGCGGGTGTGACCGGGATCGGCACTGCAACGGGCTCCGGGCGTGTGTCAGGCGCCGGACGTGCGGGGGCGCACGCCGTGAGCAGCGCTGCACTCCAGAGCGCTGCGCCGCAGAGTGTCGCGCGGTAGAGCGCCACGCGACCGAGCGCCACGCGACCGAGCGCCACGCGACGCAACATCGAAGAACTCGTGGTCATGCCTGCGAACCGCGACGTGCGCCCTGTCGTAATTCGAGAGGTCATGGGTCGATGGGCTGAGCGAACAAAACCGATGGGTGGATCGCCGACCTGTAAGCCGGGTTCTGTCAGTACTCGGCGATACACTGCTTCGTACCGGACGGTCATTTCTCTCGACGTACGGTCGCCCGCACGTTCCAGCAGCCTACCCGCGGCTCGACGTGTAAACACGCCGCTTTCGAGACGAGCCGTCTCTCGCCGCCTATTCGGCCTTGCTC
>JBBRDJ010000219.1:0-3784 GCA_038203945.1 Gemmatimonadales bacterium | reverse complement strand
CGTCCCACGGCTGGTCCGACAACCGTTTACCGTGCCCGGGTTCAACCGCCGTTTGACGGCGTTGCCGGCGTTGACGGTGGCGGTTGACCGTTGACGGTTTCGGTTGGTCAACCTGTACCGTTGACTGTTCACCGTGACCGTGAACGCCGTCCCACGGCTGGTCCCTCCATCGGGTTGCTCCCCCGTCCCCCCCGCCACATATTGCCGCATCGCGGTCGCTCCCCCGCCGGTCGGCTTGCCCGTTCCTTCGCGTCACCTGTTTGCTGCCATCATGTCTCTGCCCGCTTCCCCCCCTGGCCGCTCGCCGTCACTCGCCATGCTGGCCTACTGGGCGCTCGTGGCTCACGCCGTGTCGAACATCATTTCCGTGGTTGCGTTCGGGACGTTTCTGGTGGAGCCCTACCCAGCCTGGCTGGCCCAACCACGGTATCTCAGCACGCTGCAGTTCGGCCTCACCTGGGGCGGTCAGCTCACCGTTCTGATCGGCGCCATTGCGGGCTTTGCCTACCTCGCCACGCGCGTTGGCATGCGCACCACCACAATCGCCTTCGTGGTGATTTTCGTGCTGACGCTCGGCGCCGAACTCGCCGGAACACACTTCGGATTTCCGTTTGGCGAGTATGTCTACTCGGATCGACTCGGCTACAAGATTCTGAATCTCGTGCCCTTCAATATTCCGACGTCGTGGTTCTACATGCTTGTGGGCTGCCTGGCGATCTGCTCACGACTATTGCCGGCGAAAAACGATTCGCTCTCCAAGTGGTGGTGGGCGCTGGTTGGCGGTGCCCTGCTCACGGCGTGGGACGTGCTGCTCGACCCCGCCATGGTCAAGACCTACCACTGGGTGTGGACCGTGCCGGATCTCTCGGCCGAACCCGCGTTTATCCGGTTCATCGGTGAGCCCATTTTCTTCGGCATGCCCATTACCAACTGGCTCGGATGGCTGCTCACCGGGATTCTCGTGTCGCGGGCAATGCTGGTGGTCATCCCGCCCACGCAGTGGGCGCAAGCTGTGGCCCCGTCCCGTTTTCCGCTGGTGCTGTACGGCTTGAACGGTTTGCTGCCGCTGGCCATCTGCCTGCGGCAGGACATGGTGCCCGCCGCCATCATCGGCGGCGTGGTCATGTTTGGCCCGCTCGCCGCCGCTTGGTTCCGCGGGTCGCCGTCCTTCGCGGCGGCGTCGCAATCGTCGGCCCGCGAGCGCGTGGCGACGGTTGCGTAGTGCCAGCGCGCGTGGCGCGGCTCACCGCCGACCTACTGCCGCCGGCAATCTACCCCGAGTGGTGGCGTGGCCTGTCGCCAGGCCGATACCGTAGCGTCCCTTCTCCCGTGCTTTCTCCACGCGAGTCCCGACGCTATTCTTCATGGCGGCAAGCGCTACCGTTGCGGCGGCGCTCCACGCCCCAAACGCTCAGGACGGCGCCTCTGGCTTTTCTTTTGCCCGTTGGCCGCTCTGGCGCTGTAGTTCCGGCATCTTCGGAAGCTCGCGCGTCTCGCGCCTGCGTCTCTCGACCTGAGTCCCTGATATGCGCATCGTAGTCATTGGAAGCGGTTTCGGCGGTCTCGCTGCCGCCATTCGTCTGCAAGCGCAGGGACACGATGTCACCATCGTGGAGAAGCTCGACAAAGCTGGCGGCCGAGCCTACGTGTTCGAGCAAGATGGCTTCCAGTTCGATGGTGGGCCCACGATCATCACCGCCCCGTGGCTGCTCGACGAACTCTTCGCCGTTTCCGGAGGGTCCACCGCCGACTACGTCTCGCTCGTGAAGCTCGACCCGTTCTACAATATTCGCTTTGAAGACGGCACGATCTTTCACTACAACGACGACCTCGAGTCGCTGGTTCGTCAGGTGCGCGAGTTTTGCCCCAAGGATGTGGCCGGCTACCTGCGGTTTCGCGATGCGTCTGCGGCCATTTTCGAGGCCGGCATGTCGCTGATCGACAAGCCGTTCAACACGCCTTGGCCCATGCTCAAGGTGGCGCCCAAACTCGCTCGACTTCGTGCCGATCGGTCGGTCGCCCAGATGGCCGCCAAGTACCTTAGCGATCCGCGGCTGCAGCAGGTGTTCTCGTTTCATCCGCTGCTGGTGGGCGGCAATCCGTTTCGCGCCTCGGCCATGTACGCCCTCATTCACATGCTCGAGCAGCAGTGGGGCGTGTGGTTTGCCAAAGGTGGTACGGGCGCACTCGTTCGTGGGCTCGTGCGGTGCTTTGAGGACCTCGGCGGCACGTTGCGCTTGCAGAGCGAAGTCGGTGAAATCACGCTCTCGAGTGACCGCAAGCGCACCACCGGCGTGAAGCTCCGCGACGGCGAGCTGCTCCCCGCCGACACCGTGGTGTGCAATGGGGATGTCGCGCAGGCCTTTCGGACGCTGCTCCCCGAGTCGGCGCATCCGTCCATGCCCAATCGCAAGATCGAAGGCTACCGCTACTCGATGTCACTGTTCGTCATCTACTTTGGTACGAACCGGCAGTATCCCGGCCTGGCGCACCATGAAATCCTGCTTGGTAAGCGCTACAAGGCGCTGCTGGAGGATGTTTTCGAGCGCAAGCTGCTGGCCGACGACTTCTCCCTCTACCTGCATCGACCCACGGCCACCGATCCGTCGCTGGCTCCGCCCGGACACGACGCGTGGTACGTGCTGTCGCCGGTGCCGCACCTTGGCGGCAAGGTGGACTGGGAAGAGGCCGGCCAGCGCTATCGGGATCGCATTTTTGACTATCTCGAGGAGCGCTATATCCCCGGGTTGCGTGAGCATCTTGTGACGGAGCATCGGATCGATCCGCGCTACTTCGAACAGACGCTCAATAGCTACCTCGGCAGTGCCTTTGGGCCGGAGCCCACGTTGCTGCAGTCGGCCTACATGCGCCCCCACAGTGTGTCGGCGGATATTCCCAACTTGTACTTCTGTGGTGCCGGTCCGCATCCGGGCGCTGGCATTCCCGGCGTGCTGGCGAGCGGCAAGATCGTTGCCGACCTGATTGGCGTGGCCCCAGGGGCCGCGCGCCGCTCTCCCGAGCTGGCCAGCACGCGGTGATGCACGAGCTCTTTCGTGCGCTGGTGTTGGCGCACGTCATCACGGGGGCCTTGGGCCTCGTGCTGTTCTGGGTGTCCGGCGTGTTCAGCACAAAGGGCGCGGCGGCGCACAAGAAGTGGGGGCTGGTGTTCGTGTACTGCATGCTGTTCACCGGTTCCATGGCCATCGGGATGAGCACGCTCACTCTGATCGATCCCATGGCCACGCATCCACACTTTGTGGAGCACCCGATTTTTAAGGACGTGGAATTGGTGCGCGGGCTGTTTGGGTGGATGATGCAGTTTCTCGCCATCCTGACCATCAGCCTCGCCTGGCACGGGTGGGGTGCCGTCCGCAACAAAAAGAATCACGCCGCCAACCGCGGCGCCATGAACGTGTTCCTGCAGGTGCTGGTAATCGTTGCCGCGCTCAACACCGCCGTGCACGGCTTGCTGATCAATCAGCCGGTCATGCTGGGGCTGCCCGTGGTTGGCGTCGCCTCGGGCGTCACGAACCTGGTGTTCGCCTTCAACGACGCGCCCAAGCGCTTTGCCTACCTCATTGAGCACGCGAAGGCGCTCGTGGGCGCCGCGATTTCCGCCTACACGGCCTTCCTCGCGTTCGGTCTCGTGCGACTCATGCCGGAGAAGGTGTTCAACCCACTCCTGTGGTCAATGCCGCTGATTGTCGGCCTCACCATCATCATTTACCACACGGTGCGCTTTACGCGGCTTCGCACACGCGGCGCAACGATCAGCGAAGCTGTA
>JBBRDJ010000218.1:0-3835 GCA_038203945.1 Gemmatimonadales bacterium | reverse complement strand
TCAACGCTGACCACGCCACCCGCTGGCGTGGCTTGCATGGCGTTCACCACCAGATTGGTGATCACCTGTTCCAATGCACCTTCTTCGAGCTCGGCCAGACACGCTGCGTCAGGTGCCGCAAATCTTACTGCAACCGTTTTGGCTTCCGGACGCGTGGCGGTTCCATCGAGCGCGCATTGCACGACGGTCCGCACGTCAATCACGGCGCGTGCGTGCGGAGCCTGGACACGCACCACCTGTAGCAGGTCACGCACAATCGCACGCGCGCGACGTGCCTGTTCATGGATCACCCGCACCTCGCTCGATACGTGCGTGGAGTCTTCGTCCTGCAACTGTTCAGAAAGCGTCAAGATCGCCGACAGCGGATTGTTGAGCTCGTGCGCGACTCCGGACACCAACCGGCCAACCAACTCCAGGCGACGCGACTCTTCGAGCTCCTGCTGCATGCGCGCTGTGGCTTCAGCCTGCGCACGTTCGGCGGTCATGTTGCGAATAATCGCCACCACCGCGTCACTGGTCTGGTTGTCTTCCACTTCGGCAAACGCCATCCCGTACCACGTGGGCCCGTCGCCGTCTACTCCGCGGAATTCCTGGCGCAGTCGCTTGCCACCTCCCCCGCGGCGGAGACTGTCGGTTAGCGCATCACGTTCAGACGGGTGAAGTAGCGCGTGCAGTGAGGTGCCGACCAAGGCGTCCGCCGAAATACCAATTACATGCTCCGCAATACGACTGGCGGTGGTGATAACCCCCTCTTTGTCAAGCGTGAGCACGAGATCCGGCGAAGCATCAACGACCGTACGGTAGCGCGCTTGTGCGTTCCGGATGCGTGCCACGAGGCTCGACTGAATCACTGCTGCACCCACCATGGCCAGCGCTCCAAAGCTGGCGTAGTTCCAGAGAAACGCCGTGTTTCCCGTGGGTCGCGGAAACGTGCCCCACATTGGCGGCGGCAGAATACCGGATATCTCCAGCCAACCTTTGCCAACGTAGGTCAGCACACCAAACGCTGTGACCGCCACCAGCGCACGCGGCGGCACCGTGCTAGCGGCCAGGACAATCACAAGCACGTAAAACGAGGCCCCGTGCCACCACCCACCACCGCTGAGATGCAACTGCACGGCAATGAACAGGAAATCCGCAGCGAACGCGGTCACCAGCAACGGTATTTCAAGCCCGCGCGCGGCCACCTGCGATGCCTGCAGGCGAATGGCGCCGACGATCAGGAAATACGGCATGTACACGGCGACAACCGTCCAACTCGAAACACCACCTCCCGCCAGCAGAAAGAAGACGTCGAGTGCGCAGAATGCACCAACGAGCAGCAACCGCCACTGAAGCTGGCGGGAAAAACTGGTGGTAAGCGGTGCGGCGCGTGACGGACCGCGACGTTTTTCGTGAGCAGGCATGGTGTTAAGCGACTGGTTCAGCGATCGTGCGCCGCGAGATATCGCGCGTGCCACGACGCCGCGACGTTGGGCTCAAAGGCGTGCCGCCACGCCGCCAGTGTGGTCACGCTGACATCGAACACAGGTGTTTGCGCATTAATGCTCCCGCCAGCCGCGTGCGCGGCGAACTGCTCTCGCGTAGCGCGCTCAACCACGCCGTCGGTGTTGCGCCAGAAAACCTGTCCGCCGGCAATGAGTGACGTACCCAGCACCGGCTCCAACTCGCGAAGTCGACGAAAAAGTGTGTCCACCGAACAGCCCGATGCGCCCGCCGCGTGTTCGTCAACCGCAATGCACAGGAAGCGGCCCTCGCGCAACTCGCGTGCGCCTTGCAACGGTGTGCCGTGCGCCCGCCATTGCGACAAAAACGCGTCAGCCTCCTTGAGCAATGTTGATGCGGCGTCGCTGCTCAGCACATCGTTCGCGGCAAACACCCAAACGCGCGCATCGTCGGGCAGCGCATCCATTTGTACGGCTGGCATCACTGAACCTCGCAAGCAGAAGTAAGTCGTACCCGTTGCACCGATCGGAGACTCGCCTCAGTCCGTCTCGGGTCGTCCGAAAAGAATATGAATCGTACCTTCGTCCGCAGGCTGCAAGAGCAGGTACACGTGGTCGCCAGGCGTCATCACCGTATCCCCGCGCGGTGCAATCAAATCGCGATCACGAACGATCAACATTACACTGGACGTCGTGGGGAGTGGGATTTCCGACAGGCGCGTTCCGGCCACCGGCAGCGCCTCATCAACGTAGTAGGAATGCAGGTCGCTGGTGAAAGGCTCGCGCGCCTCAATGTTGAGCACCGACGGCGGTCGAGGAGGCTCGGCGGTCTCCAGATCCAGCTTTCTGGTGAGCCACGGTACGGTGGCACCCTGCACCAGCGCGCTCACCAACACCACGAAAAAGACAATGTCAAACACCAGACTGGCGTTGGGCACACCGGCCAGAATAGGCACCACAGCCAGAATGATCGGCACGGCACCACGCAATCCCACCCAACCCACGTACACGATCTCTCGTCCCGGATAGCGAAACGGCAGCAGACACACGGCGACAGCCATCGGGCGCGCTACAAACGCCAGCAACGCGGCCACGGCCAGGCCAATCGGCGCGGCCGCCAGCAATCGACTCGGATACACGAGCAGACCAAGCATGAGGAACATGACGATTTGCGACAGCCAGGCGAAGGCGTCATGCACACGGATCACACTGGTGCGATACGGCACCGTGCCGTGTCCGACGGCCAATCCGGCCAGATACACGGCCAGAAATCCGCTGGCCCCAAGCAGGGTCGGAATCGCGTATGCCAGGCAGGCCACCGCGAGTGTAAACGCGGGGTACAAACCGCCCGCTCGCAACGCGAGACGGGGCAGCAGCAGGCTCGCCGCGATTCCGATCCCGATACCCAGCGCCGCACCAATCGCCGTTTGCGCGATGACGTCGATGATGAGCTCCAAAGTATTCGGAACGCCACCGCGCATCGCCCAGTCCGCCA
Organism: Gemmatimonadales bacterium; assembly: GCA_038203945.1. GTDB lineage: Bacteria > Gemmatimonadota > Gemmatimonadetes > Gemmatimonadales > Gemmatimonadaceae > JAABRT01. The sequence continues at coordinate 895 of JBBRDJ010000218.1, read as the reverse complement.
CGGCGAGCGTGAGAATGATCGCCAGCGGATCATTGAGGCCCGACTCGAGCTCCAGCGTGAGCCCGACGCGCTTTCGCAGATTGATACCGGCGCCGCGCAACACGGAGAACACGGCTGCCGCATCGGTAGACGACACCACGGCGCCCACGAGCAGTGCAATGGGAAGCGGCAGTCCGAGCAGATACCCGCCGAGTGCCAGCAATCCGGCGGTGAGGAGCACGCCCACCGTCGCCAACATTCCCGACGGTCCAAGCACGCGTCGCACGGTGTTGACGGGCGTGTTGAGTCCGCCGTCAAACAGAATCAGCGCCAAGGCGAGCGTGCCGAGTCGAAACGCGAACTCGTAGTCTTCAAAGGCGATCGAGCCGAAGCCCTCGGACCCGGCCAGCATTCCCACTCCGAGAAACAGGAGCGAAAGCGGTAATCCGGTTCGTTCCGCCGCCCGACTGGACACCACGCTCAGCACCAGAAGGATGCCAAAGAGCGCGAGCGTCAGTGCATGTGAGGTGGTGATCGTGTCAAGCATGAGCGCAAGCTAGCCGCGACGTCGCGGCGGATGTCAGGCGCGACTGCTTCCGACTGAGCCATCCTTGGGCACGTAGTCAGCGCGGCCTGTGTCAAACGCCACCATGCGCTCAACCGTTGGCCAGGCCCATACAAAGCCATGCGACGCAAGAACGCTGGGCCGCACGCGCTGACTGGCCAGTGCGGTGGCTTGCACCATATCTCGGCCAAACAGTGCGGACATCGCAAATACGGGTGCCGGGAGGATGGCCGGACGACCGATGGCCTCTCCGACCTGGCGTGCGTATTCGGCGTTGGTGACCGCTTCGGGAGCAACGAGATTCACCGGTCCGCGCAACCGCTCGTCCATGAGGCAGTGATGAATCGCGCC
>JBBRDJ010000217.1:0-3872 GCA_038203945.1 Gemmatimonadales bacterium | reverse complement strand
GGCGGCAATCACGGCACCCACGAGATAGCCTGGCTCGCTTGCACTGGTCTCGCTGCCCGCGAGCGCGAGACGTGCCTGCCATGGCCCCGACACCCACGGCGCAGGATCCGGCGTAACATGCCCGGTCGCCACGCGGTCGGCCGCGGTGGCGGTCATCGGGTCCGCGGCCCAGTCCTTGAGCAACGTCGCGCGCGGTCGCTGCGCTTCGGACCCGAAGAACCGCTCCAACTGATCAACGCACGCGCGAATCAACGCGTCATTGCCGAACGCCGCGCGTTGGTCGGCGCTCACCCCGATGAACCCGAACAGCGCCGCCTGACCCGACGCGGTGGTCGCGTCGTGGATTTCGGGCATCGGCCCGACCATGCTCTGCGCGGTACCGGCCAGCCCCGCCTCGCGCCAAAACGGTCGGTCGTAGTACGCAACGAACTTGGCGTGCGGCGCCATCCACGTGGGTGCGTCGCGCCAGCGCCGCACGGTCGGCTCGTCCTGCGCGGGCGTAAACACCACCGTCGCCTCGAGCACCCGAGGCGGCGCCGCGGCAATCACGTGTGCGGCGGCGAGCTGCTCCACCATTCCGCTGGCCTGCTTGATCGTGAGTTCCACACCGTCGTCACGAAGCGCCATGGCCGTGACCTGTGCACCGAGCTTCACGTGCTCAGGCCGCAGATCTTGTGCGAGCGCGCTCACCAGCGAGCCGATGCCGCCAGCCAGTCGAAAACTGCTCGGCTCCGCTGGGTCGCTGCGATAGCGTTGCGGTCCCTCGCGCGACATGCGCTCAAAAAGCACGTCACCCTCGCTGTGCTGCGGAAACGATGGCAGCCCGAGCTCCTTGATCAGGTCGGCGATGGCTGGCTGCGTGCGCGGCCAGTACCAAGAGGGGCCCAGGTCGAAGCCGTCACTGGCGGGTTGGCCGTTTTTGTCTACCGTAAGGATCCGCCCGCCGAATCGATCGCGAGCGTCAATCAGTACAAACTCGACGTTGGCCGCGCGCAACAAGCGGCTGGCGTGCAGCCCGGCGAGGCCGGCGCCGATGATGGCAACTGGAGTGCGTGGCATTGCACGAATTTACACAATGATGAGGAGTGCTTGAGTCATGCCCGGAAGCCGCACCGTTGCTCCATGTAGACCGCCGGATGACGCAGCAGGTAGCGCAGGTAAAAACGCGCCCCGTCTGCGTCCGATCGGCGCCGAAGCAGCAATCGAAGGTGCCTTCGCCACGCGTGTGCCCGGCGAAGAACTCTGTTGGATCAAAACGGTGACCCTGGAAGCTCCGGCAAAAGGTGTGGCCTGTACTTCGTGTCTTCAACCGCAGAACAACATAGACCCGAAGCGCGGGTCCGTTCCCTTGTTGACGCGTCTGCCAACGGGGACGAAGTTGGCTGAGTCGCCGTCATCAACTGCATATTATTCCGTGAACGCCTACCACCCACCGGAGCTTCGCCATGCCGCCGATCGAACGCCGTACGTTTCTGGGAATCGCGCTGGCGGCGCTGCCGCTTCGATTTGCTGACATGCACAGGGAGGAGCTGCCAATGCGACGTGCGCCGAACATAGCAGACCCGGTGCTCGTACGTGCGGGCACCGATCGTGACGGGGTGCACAAGACGCTGGGGATCAGCACGATCGACTTCAAAGTGACGTCGGCGGATACAGGCGGCGCGATGCTCGTGATCGAAAACACCAATCGTGGAAAGGGCGGGCCCGCGAAACATCAGCATGTCGCGCAGGATGAACTGTTCTTCGTGCTCGAGGGCGAGTACGTGATCGTGATTGGTGATCAGCGCTTCGAACTGAAACCGGGCGATTCGATCCTCGCGCCGCGACTGGTGCCGCACGTGTGGGCGTACGCGGGCAACACGGTGGGCCGCATGCTGATCAGCTTCACGCCTCCGGGTGCGATGGAGGATTTTTTCCGGGCTGTTTCCAAGGGTAACACGATGCCGATTCAGGACTCCGCGCTCTGGCGGGCGCATGGGATGGAGCTACTTGGTCCGCCGTTGCCATGACGCTTCTCTCACAAATCATCATCGCGACGCTGGGCGCGGCACTGGTCATGCTGGTAGTCAACGGCCGAAAACGCGACGCGGCGTTGCGTGCCGAGTGGCAGGCGGAAGTTGAGCAACAACGGTTGGCGCTCGATCAGAACATCCAGGAGCTCGCCGCTGCCCGCGACGCGGCGACCGAAGCGCGTGAACGTGCCGAGGCCGCCAACCAGTCCAAGAGCATGTTCCTGGCTAACATGTCGCACGAGCTGCGCACGCCGCTCAACGCCATCATCGGCTACAGCGAAATGCTGCAAGAAGACGTGGCCGATATGTCAACCGACGAGATTACCGCCGATTTGCAGAAAGTCACCGGTGCTGGCAAGCATCTGCTCACGCTCATCAACGACATTCTCGATTTCTCCAAGATCGAAGCCGGTCGCATGGAGTTGGTGCTCGAACCGGTGGATGTTGCCACGCTCATGCGCGAGGTCGAAGGCACAGCGGCGCCTGTTGTACGCAAGCAAGGCAATACGTTTGCCGTGCACGTGGCCGGCGACGTGGGAATGTTTACCGCCGACGCCGGCAAGGTGCGTCAGGTACTGCTCAACCTGCTCTCCAATGCGGGCAAGTTCACGACCAACGGCACCATTGCGCTGAGCGCCCGACGCCTCGAGCGTGACGCCGTGGACTACATCGCAATTGCGGTGGAGGATACCGGCGTGGGCCTCACCCGCGCGCAGTTCGGTCGGCTGTTTCAGGCCTTTGCCCAAGCCGATGCCACCACGCAGCGCGATCACGGTGGCACCGGGCTTGGACTCGCGTTGTGCCGTCGGTTCTGCCTCATGATGGGCGGCGATATCGAGGTGGAGTCGAAAGCCGGCAGTGGGTCGACATTTACCGTGGTGCTCCCGGTCGCGGGGCCGGCACCGGATTCCTCCACCGAAGCCAGCGGCGACAACGTGGACGACGCCGAGCCGATCAACTTCCACACGCGGATGTTCCAGATCCCGGTAGGAGGAGCACCCGAATGAGTGACCGCGCGCCACACTTCCCCGAGCTGCTTGAGGTACACCCGAGTGAGTGACCGCGCGCCACACTTCCCCGAGCTGCTTGAGGTACACCCGAGTGAGTGACCGCCCGCTGCACCACGTAATGCTGGTGGACGACAACGCCCTCGACCGGGAAATGCTCAGCCGTCGGCTGACTCGGCGTGGCTACGTGGTGCGCGAGTCCGGGAATGGCGCCGAGGCGCTGGAACAGCTGCGTCTTGATCCAGCTCATATCGTGCTGCTCGACACGAGCCTGCCCGGGCTCGATGGCTTCGCTCTCACGCGTGAACTCAAGGCCGATTCCGCGACGCGACGCATTCCGGTCGTTGTGCTCACAGCCCACGCCTTGGTGCAACACAAAGAGCAGGCCCTGGCCGCTGGCTGCGATGCGTTTGAGACAAAACCGGTGGAGTTGGCCCGACTGCTGGCCACGATGGAGGCGCTACTCGGTGCAGACTGACCTTAATCCCGAAAAGCACGAGCTCACACTCACACCGCTCACACTGGGCCGGCTGGCCGAGATTCGCAGTTTCCTGACCGTCGCGCTCACCGAGCTTGGGCTTTCGGCAGCTGTTGATGCCTGCGTGCTGGCCGTAGATGAAGTGTGCGCGAACCTTGTGGAGCACGCCGACGCGGATACGTTTCCGGGACCAACCCGGGTGACCGTGCGCCGGAGCGATGGTGATGCCATTGTTGTGGTGGAAGACCGTGGGCGCCCGTTCGACCCTGCCAACGCGCCTGCTCCCGATCTCTCCGCCAGTTGGGAGGACCGCCCGGTCGGAGGACTCGGCTGGTTCCTCGTCAAGCAAACGGTAGACCACCTCTCCTACGAATC
>JBBRDJ010000216.1:0-3920 GCA_038203945.1 Gemmatimonadales bacterium | reverse complement strand
TCATTTGAAGGATGCCTGGCAAACACTGCTCCAGGCCATTGAGCTGTTCTTCGCCAAAAAATCTTTTCAGGCGTCAGGCGCGTTGGCGTTCTTCACGCTTATTTCAATGGCGCCCTTGCTGATCATCGTGATCACGCTGGTGGGCGTGTTTCTGGGCGATGAAGCGGCGCGTGGCGAGCTGGTCGCTCGGTTTGACGGTTTGATCGGGCCTGATGCGGCCGAACTGGTGCAAGACGCGGTGCAACGATCGCGTATAGAGCAGTCGGGCGTCTGGCCAACCGTAATCGGTGTGGTTGCCGTATTGTTCGGCGCCACCACCGTGTTCGCACAGCTGCGCTCGTCGCTCAACTATTTCTGGGACGTTCGGGCCAAACCATCGCGAAATGATATCCTGAACTTTCTGTTGGCGCGCCTGGTGTCGTTTGGCATGGTGATCACGGTTGGCTTTTTGCTGCTCACATCGTTCCTGATATCGATTGCGCTGGCCACGGTGATGGAGTTCGCTGAAGGACGGATTCCTGTACCACCGTGGTTGGCATCACTGGTCGACATTTCATTGTCGCTGCTGATCATGACGATGCTCTTCGGTTTGATCTTTCGGGTGTTGCCCGATGTGCGCCTCTCGTGGCGTGATGTCGCGCGCGGTTCGTTTCTCACCGGCGTACTGTTTATCGTTGGGCAGTCGCTCATTTCGCTCTACCTCACGCGCACCGGCCCGGGGTCAGCGTACGGAGCGGCCGGTTCGTTGGTCGTCCTTCTCTTTTGGGTGTACTACTCGTCGCTCATTCTGCACTTCGGCACCGCGGTAACCCGCGCGCTGCTCATGAGGGACGGCGGAAGTGTCCGCCCCATCCGGGGTGCCGTGCGGATAAGAACAGAGGTCGTGCCGGACGAGAGTACGTGAGTCTACGACACCAGCGCTGACACACGGTACGTGAGGCTACGACGCCAGCGCTGACACACCGCCTGGTGTCCGCAACCGCAGCGTCAATCGATCGCCCTTACACGGCACGCGCAAAGTGTCCGCGCGTAAACGCACCGCGAACCAGTGCGCGTGGCGCATGCAGATTGGGCATCTGCCCCGCTGCCACAGCGTCCAGAACGTGACGGTACGCCTGCGTGACTTCCGTCACCGGGTCGGTCGTCATGTTGAACACCAACTGATAACCGCGCACGCCCGACTGCCACAGCGCCGGCACAAACTCTGATGCGTCAATCGGTCGGGAGTGGAGCAACCGGTTTCGACAATCGGAATCGGTGGCCACAGGAAATGCGTATCCCGTGGGATCGGTGAGCGTCACGTTGACATGTTTTTGCACGCACAGATCACGACACGTGGTTGGTTCGCGGTCAAAGGCCGCCGACAACACGCAGTGTTCAATGGTCATGCCTTCGGGTCGTCCCCAGACCATTACATCAAACTGTTTTCCACGCCACGGTGCCACGAGTGCACTGATCTCATCTGTGGTAAGCTCCACACTCGTGGTGAGACGTCGTGCGCCCAGCCCGAAGAGAATGTCGGCGGTGTGCGGGTTGAACACGTTGAGCGCATAATCACCCACGACATCGCGACCAGCCGCACTCAGTTCGGCCAGTAATCCCAAATGCCCCGTAAAGATGGGGAGTTCGAGATCGAGCCACTTCGTGAGTCGCTTAAAATCTTCGGGACGAACAATCGTGGGCGTGCGCAGACGAAGCATAATGCCCTCTGCATTCAACTCGGCCTGCAGTGCGCGCACCCGCGTCACCGGCGGCGTGGGGTGCCGCAAAAACACATCGAGTATCACTTCGGTGGCGCCGGCCGCAGCGGCGGCGCGTGCATCGTTTATGGTGCACACCGAGGAAACCAGGCGAAACGCGTTGTCTGCGACTTCACGCGACACGCTGTTGGAGTCCGCCAGCGCGCTCTCGTCAACCAACGCGCCATACGACACGGTTCGTGCGGTACTGGCAACCGACGTCAGTTCACCAATCGCATCATCGAGCAACGCTTCTCGCTCGGCCAGCTGCGCAGCACCGTCCCACTCCCTACGCTGCAGGAGTTCAGCCACCAACTCCTGTCGCAAATGATTGAGCGCACTCACCGGCAGGAAACAGCCATCGGCCAGGCCGTCTATGTTCACGTCGCCAAGCACGAACGTTGTGTCGCCCAGTCGTCCGAGCTGTTCGCGCAGTTGCGCGAGGTCGAGGGCTCGCTTGCTCGCCAGCGCGAGCGGGATGTTGCTGCGAGCTGACACCGTATGCGTACCATCGGTGACCAGCAGCTTAAGTGGGCCACCGGATTGTCCGAAGGCACGCATGTCCAATCGTACGAGGCCCACACGATCGGGCACCGCCACATGTGCGAACGAGGCGCGCGCGGTCTCGAGCAGCGTGACATCGCTGGTGCGCACCACGCGCCATCCCCCCCCAACACGTACGCGAGCGGTGAATGACTGCCGATGCACTCCGTCGCGCTCGTAAAGGGTACGCACGTTGCTCACCGTGCATCCGGTCGTGGCGGAGGCGCCGTTGACCGGCGCTTCAAAACCCAGGCCATCGCCGTCGGCAATGGGGGAACGGACATCGACTACGAGCTCGAATCCGGTTTGCGACACCACCGTGCCAAGCGTGACGCCACGATTATCGGGTTGCGTGCGCGTGATATAGTCCCGGCCCGCGCGTCCGCCATACATACCGCCCGTATTGCCACGCGAAAAGATCTGCACCAGCGGCTCGACTTCATGAGATGGCGGTGGTGCGAACTCACCATCGCGCAGGCGGTTGAGCCAGGTGCGATAGCTCTTCGTTACCGTAGCGACATATTCCGGCTTCTTTTTGCGCCCTTCCACTTTGAGACATCCAACGCCCGCTTCGGCGATTAGCTGCAAATGATCGTGGGCGGCCAGATCGCGGGCCGAAATCAGGTAGCCGCGGTCCAACTCCGCTCCGCTGCCGGTGTCGGTGAGCACATAGTCCTTGCGGCACGACTGCGCGCACGAGCCGCGGTTGGCCGACCGCTCGGAGATCATGCCCGACATGAAGCACTGGCCGGAGTACGCGATGCACAGCGCCCCGTGCACGAAGGTTTCGAGGCCCAGCGCCGGCACGGCGTTGCGAATGGCGTGAATGTCGGCCAGCGTATTCTCACGGGCCAGCACCATGCGTTCAACGCCGAGCTCATGCATAACCCGCGCGGCGGCCGGATCGTGTACGGTCATTTGAGTGGAGCCGTGCACTTCTATGAACGGGTAAGCGCGCCGGATGAGCCGTACGGCGCCCAGGTCTTGGACAATTGCAGCATCGATGCCCGTATCAACGCACTCACCCAGATAGCGGAGGGCGTCGGGCAGCTCGTGGGTTTTCAGCAACACATTAAAAGCGAGATAGATGCGAGCGCCTCGCTGGTGCGCGATGGCGCAGGCCTGGGCGAGCTCTTCAAGACTGAGCTGAGCGCCGTCGTCGCGGGCATTGAAGCGTGACGCGCCGAGGTAGACCGCGTCGGCGCCATTGGCCAAGGCAGCGCGCACGGCGTCGAGGGAGCCGGCGGGGGCAAGCAGTTCGGGGATGCGGGGCATAAGGGAATCTATATAACTTGATGATGCACCTGCGTGACGACCCTGTCGGTGTCTGCTGTATCCGGTTCTGGGCTTGGAGTCAAGCTGGCCAGCCGCCGTTTGACAGTCTTGGGACACGGTAACATATTAGCCATCCGCAGCACTGAGTCATACGCGGTGAGTCCCGTGTAGTGTCTTGTAGTCCCTCCCTGGGTGCGACCCGTTCCGATCGGTTACTCGGGCGTCCCCAATGTTTTTCCCTTCCTTCAGGACGGTCAGTTTCATGTTCAGAGAACTCCGAACGTGTCTCCACGTGCTAGGCGCGGCAGCTTTGTGCGCCATCGCTGTGGCACCAGCCACCAGCCACGCTCAACAGACGGGCAC
>JBBRDJ010000215.1:0-3944 GCA_038203945.1 Gemmatimonadales bacterium | reverse complement strand
ATTTCCGACTTGCCGTGCGCGAAGAACTCCACCGGATCCCACTTGCCACCGCGACGGCTGTGGTCGGTGAGTACCGCGTACATGGGATCGGTGCGGCCCGCCTCTTCAAACGTTTCCTTCACGTGTTTCAGGCTCATGCATTCACAACATAGCGCGTCCGGGCGCTATTCGCTAAGCTCGCCCAAGGACGAGTTCAGCACGCCGTCCACATCAGGCGGCGAACCGATCCTCAGTCCGAACGACGAGATTCCTGCAATGAAACGCCGGCCGCCAAAGTCGATAAATGCCGGTCCACCGGAATCACCGCCGGCCACACCCAATTCAAACGCGCCCAATCCGAGATTGAAGAATCCAAACAGGCACGAAGCGTCGTGTAACGCCAGTCCGTTGTCAAAATCGGAGATCAGCACACCAGCGCTATTGAAGAAATCAAAGGTATTGAAACCGTTGCGGCGTGTGCCCGGAGGAATCGTCGCGCCAGTCGATCCCAGTCCAGATCTACCAAAGCCTACCCAGTTCGAAAGCGACTGCACCGAGTTTGGATCGTTCCACACGTTGTACGATTCTATGCGTGCGTGATTGATGCGCTCGTCGAGCTTCACGAGTGCAATATCGCATTTGCGCGTGGAGTGTTGACGGCATGGCCAGCGCGGCGATCGTGGTGCTGAAAATAAAACGCTGTGCAGCTGATCGGACATTCAGAAACATGCGTGGTCTCCGTTCGTGCGGTATGAAGAGAACGCACTGTGGGCCGAGAGAACGCTTCGCTGTGTTGCGCGAAGAGATCGCGCGCGGCTACGGTTGGACGCAAGTATACAACGGATCGCACACGTATTCACTGTAAAAACGGATGCCGTTGATTTGCAGACAGCTGTTGTTCATGTGTTTGCGCAGCAGCGTCCGAGTGGTAGAGCTTGTTAACGTCGGGAAAAGTTTGTTAATGCAAACTTCAACCGTTCCGTGATCGTGTGCGCAAATCGATCCAACAACGGCGTGCGGCGACGATTGCTGCAGCGGATGTTGGTGAGTTCGCGGACGTTTAACGGTCGCGCTTGTTCTACCGCCGTTGAAGCGGTGGCGTCGAGCGTCGTTGCTCCGGCGCATTGTGTTCACGCAACGGGCAGCTGCTCTAAACTGTCGGCCAACGCGGAATGGTCCCGGCGAGATCGTTGCGATCGCCTCATACCGGCGCGATGGAAGGACGCAAGCCGTCACCCCACTGGATGCCGTCAGCCACCACATTTCGATTGACGGCCGCCAGCGATCAAACGCGCGACACGCATGGCGCCGATCTGCAGACAGGCATTTGTCGACACTGGCGCCGCGCCGTGACTTGGGCAGCGAGACACCGCAGGCGTGGCTGCTGCACCACGCACAACAGGCGGTGAATAGCGCCGACAGCCTTTCCCGCGACCATCCCGATTGATTTTGTCTGGATTGCCCGTTACCCTTGGGCATGTCGCTACATGATAACCGTTCGCATGTAGCACCAGATACCTTCCTCCCCTGGTACAACGATGATCAACTTTTCGCGTCTTCCCCGCCTGTTGTTCTCCGCCCTCGCGCTGATTGCCGCGCAGGCTGCGGGTGCTTCGGTGTTTGCGCAGTCGGCACCAACGCCAGCGACACCGCGCGTCGGCACCGTGGTGATTGCGCATGGCGGCGACTCGCTGTGGAATGCGCGCGTGCATGAAATCGCATCCGGCGCACAAACCGGCGGGCCCGTGGAAGTGAGCTTTCTCATGGGGCCAGCGGCCCCGACATCGCGATTCCAGGATGCCGTGGCGCGTTTGGAACAGGCGGGTGTGTCGGAGATCGTGATCGTGCCCGTTCTCGTCTCCAGCCACAGCGGGCATTACGAACAGATTCGCTATCTTGCCGGTGACAGCGTCACACTCGACGAGACAATGCAACATCACTTGCACATGTCTGGCATTGAGCGACCCACCGCGCGAGTACCGATGCGGTTGGCGAACGCGTTGGATGATTCCAGGGAAGTGGCGCGTGTGCTGGCCGACCGCGCGCTCGCCATCACCGATGCACCAGAGCAACGGGCGCTGCTCATTGTGGGACATGGACCAAACTCCGCCGAAGACTACGCGGAATGGATGCGCCACCTGCGTCAGGTGAGTGACTCGGTCAAGGCGTGGACCAACTTCCGCGACGTGCGCGTGGAACTTGTTCGTGATGATGCGCCGGCGCCGGTGCGTGCCGAAGCGGTGCTTCGCGTGCGCGAATTGATCGACTTGCAGGCGCGGCTTACCGGACAGGATGTGATTGTCGTCCCGGTGCTCATCTCGGCAGGCAGCGTCAGCCGCGACAAGGTGCCCAACGATATCAAGGGCACGAAGTCCGTGTATGTGGGCGAGCCGTTGCTGCCGCACAAGGCGATGTCGGAATGGATCGTGCGGCGTGTGCGCGAGCGGCCAGCCGCCAGCGTTCCGAATGCCACGAGCGCACCTGCTCCGGCGCACCGTCACTGAGTTGTTTGCACTGTGCGTGCGGCGACGGGGTTACAGGCTGTGAAGGCAACGGATAAACGTTTACACGCTCCCGATGCGCGGATCTGTGACGGAGCCGAGAGTGCCTCATCGTTCCCTTCGCTGGCCTGAATCGCTCCCATCATGTCGCGCAGACGCGTCGGGCGCGTTTGTCACCCTGTCCGACGGGGTCACACACTTCGAGGATACGGGCCCGGACAATGCGCGCGTGGCGGTGCTCGGGCACGGCTCGTCCGTGCCGTACTACGTCTGGGATTCCACCACTGTGGCGCTGCGCAACGCGGGCTATCGCGTGATCCGCTACGACCTCTTCGGCCGGTGTCTCTCCGACCGACCCGACGTGGAATACGACGGTGCACTCAACGACCGTCAGCTCAGCGAACTGCTCGTGTGGTTGCAGCGCGGCAGTAAACGTGTTCTCGATCCAGGCGTGCTGGACGTCGCGCAGAGGATGTGGCAGGTCAATGTGGCCCGGGACGGCCAGCCGTTCCCGGGAGCGGCCATCGCGTCACTCGCGGCGTTGTTGCGGCAGGTGGAGTGGACGCGCCGAACGGGGCACGTCCCGTACCACCGCTTCATCAGCGGCCGCATCGTCCGCACCTACTCGTTGAGTTCCATCATCTCCTGCCACTGCGCGCTGACGCCAAGTTCGCCGGCTTCTCCTGCGAGGGCGTCGCGCGCCTGCAGCGCCACAACCACATCGATGTCCTGCGTGAGCCGCGGCTCTGCGTACAAGATTGCCGCGACACCGCCCGCCACCATCCACTCAATGCCACATGCAGCAAGTGGAGGAGCGAACAACGACACGACGTCAGTCGGACGCACGACGGAGAAGCTCACGCGCCACTCGCGCCACAGTGGCGTCGTCAAGCTCAGGCTGGCGAAGCCGGAAACGGGTGGTGACCGCGTCCCACGCCAAGTCCCAGATGGCATGGGCGCACGCCAGCTTCTCGTCAGGCGTCATAGCGCGGTAGCGCTCGGCCTGTGGAGGCTGCACGCACACTCGGCATGACGCTGGAACTGGGCACCACGCAAACAAGCGGCCACGTCCGAGAAGGAAGCGGCCGCGTGCTACGGTTTTGATTTTATTGCACTTACAGAGCGGGCGACCGGACTCGAACCAGCGACGTCCAGCTTGGGAAGCAGCATCTGCGCTCCCGGAGAAGCGGCAGTTTTTCTCATTCTCCCTCTGAAAGCGGTGAAACGCATTCGCCATGCACACTCCACCGTGCGCGCGAAAGCGTGTCGATACGGGCTCCGTGGGCTCAGGCGTGTCACCGGGACGTTTCTCCAGCACGGACGGCAGCACGAACACGTGCAGTACTGGACTATACTCCCATTAATGGACTACACTCCCGTGACTTGACTATTATCCAGTTACTGGACTATAGTTCTTGTTCACAGTCAGTCCTTGGTGCTCTGCCCAGGAGTCCGCCCGTGCCC
>JBBRDJ010000214.1:0-4009 GCA_038203945.1 Gemmatimonadales bacterium | reverse complement strand
GCAGTCCGACCACTCCAATCGCGATGGGGCGCAGCCGCCGTCCGTGTTGTGAAATGACGCACCGCCTTAACGCGCTGCGGGCGGCTGCGTCTACCGTATCGTGCAAATGACAGAGGCGGACCGGACCCAGGACGCGGCGGTTGACCAGGCGCTCATCGAGCGCTGGCGCGGCGGCGATGATCGAGCGGCTACGGCCCTCGTGGAACGACACGCGTCGGCGCTGTCGCGGTTTGCCTTGAGTCTGGGCGTCCGTGACGATCTCGACGAGTTGGTGCAGGACACCTTTGTGCGCGCGTTCTCGGCGCTCGATTCCTTTCGAGCAGACAGTTCGCTGCGCACGTGGCTGTTCACGATTGAGCGGCGGTTGGTGCTCGATCGCCGGCGTGCCATACGAAGGCAGCCGCTTCTCGTTGAGGTCACGCCGGAGGACGCATCTACCGCGTTTCACGCGCTTGATGGCATTGTTGCCAGTGAAACGGAGAATCGCGTGCGTTGTGCGCTCGATGCGTTGTCGCCCATGCAACGTGATGTATTTACGCTGCGGGTGCAGGAAGGCAGGGCTTACAAGGACATTGCAGACATTCTCGGGACGACCGAAGGCGCGGCCCGAGTGCATTACCACAACGCGCTTCGCGCGGTGAAGGAGCGGATTCATGACTGAGTGCACAAACATCGATATGCAGGACCGGCTTCCGGAGTTCATCGCCGAGGAGTTGTCGGCGCCTGAACGCGAGTTGGTGGAGCTGCATCTGGCCGAATGTGCGGCATGTCAGGCAGACCATGAGGTGTTGGTGGCGGTGCGACACGCTCGATTGGTCCCGCCGCCTGTGAACATTGCCGCAATCGTCGCGGCGCTGCCGCGTCCTGCTGCAGTGGGGCTTGCAGTGCACGACAGTGCACCAACCGTGCAAGACAATGGTATCAGCCAGCGTCCGTTGCTCACGGTAGAGCGGGGTGGTAGCGCATCGCGTCATGAGTCTCCGCCGTCGGTTACGGCCGCCGCCACGCGGTCTCGCTCACGCTTCATGGCCCGTACGGTCATGCGCTTTGCTGCGGCGTTTACGCTGGTGGCCGTGGGTGGGTTGTCCATGGTGATGGCGCGACGGACACCAACGGTGCTCACCGACTCGTCCGAACCGATTGTCGTGTTCGGCACTGAGGCGCCAATGGAGTTGGCCAGCCTCGACACGCCGTATTCACCGGATCGTGTTCCCGTGCGGGCGGTGGTGTCCATTGCGCCATCGGTGCTGCCGATTCAGGAGTTGTCGGACTATTCCCACGACGAGTTGACGTTGCTCATGCAGCAGCTGGACGAGTGGGATGGCGCGCCGCCGGTTGATTCGGTCAGTCTGATTCCGCCGGGGATTGATAGTGTGATTCAGGGGTCGTCATGATGGACGTCGCCGTTATGCGTACCGTTGTGCGGAGATTTGTGTTGGCCGGACTCGTTCTCGCTGTGGCCAGCACGCCTGTTGCACTGGACGCACAGGGCGGTCCGCCGCCGGGTCGGTCCGGGCGATCGGCTTCGCCACGTACCGACGGACAGTCGCGCGAAATCGAACAGCAGTTGCAGCGTCGCATTGCTCAGATCATGAAAGAGCGGTTGGCGCTCACTGATGCACAGCTTACGCAACTCGAAGCGGTGACCATGAAGCTGGAGCGCGAACGTCACGCCGTACGTAGTGAGGAGTGGCGCATTCGTACTGCCTTGCGTGCGCAGCTGCTCTCGGGGGACTCGGCGTCCAACGAAGTAGTGGGCGAACTGCTCGATCGCATGCCGCGCGTTGAGCGTCGCCGCATTGAACTCATGGAAACCGAGCAGCGTGAACTCGCGGCGTTTCTCACGCCGGTGCAGCGCGCGCGGTTCATGGCGCTGCAGGACGAGATTCGCAAGAACATGGATGAGATTCGTCAGCGTCGGTCAACGGACGGCAAGCGTTCGTCAAGTCGGGGTGATAGTGCGCGGCATTCGGGAATGGACGTCAAACCGCCTGGTAGCGAGTAATGTGGTGGGTGGGTTGCACAGCGGCCGCATGGCGGGGTGACAGCGCGGTCCGGCTCATCGGACGCAGCACGCGCTTCCTTGCGGAAGCAGGTGAGTGTGTGGCCACCAAAAGTTGACGCCGCGACAGCCGGGGCGCTGGCGCGATCGGTGCCGTCGTCATAAGTTGTGGTTCGGCCTGTTGTGCCGTACACCCGGGTGGCGGAACTGGTAGACGCAGGGGACTCAAAATCCCCCATCTTCACGGATATGCGAGTTCGACTCTCGCCTCGGGTATAGAGGGAAACACGCCATTCTCGGCTGAGGTCGAGGGTGGCGTTTTTCTTTGACTGTGTCTTGTATTGTGTCTTGTGCAGGCAAGAACGTGAAAAAGGGGGGCCATCGCGGCGCCCCTCGTCGATTTCTACATTCGCTCAGTATTCAAGCGGGCTGCGAGCACCCTCTCGCGCTATCGCACCGATTGGAGAGGCTCGGCTATGATCCCGCGCCGAGTGTAGTCGGCCTCGTTCACGGCGAACTTGCCGTAGACCTTGATTCCTCTTTGGCCCTTGCCCTTGGAGAGCTAGCCACGATGGCCGACTTCGTGGAGTACTTCGATGCCAAGGAAGCTTTCGTTCGCGGAGGGCGCCTCGTGGCGGCGGCAGGCGAGGAAGACCTCCTTGCGTACTTCCTGCGCAGCATGACGACGGACAACCGCCACGGATTTTCTGTGTCACCAAAGCTCGATGGAGTTGTGATCGACGAGGGCTACTGGGAGCAACTGCAGGGTGGACCCGAGTATATCGCGAAGCAGCAAGCGGATCGTATCAGCGCGCTGTGGGATCTAATGATCGAGGACATATCTGCCAACGCGTTGAATGACCACCTCTACTCGCCGAGCGGCGAGAGTTCGCCGTCACTGGTCAGCACCGAGCGGGCCCTTCGTGTCCTTGCTTCCAAAAACAGGGTCCGGCAGCGAATGCTTTCGCGCGAACTTGCGTCAAAGATCTCGGGTCAGGGTGCCGAGAAAAATCAGACGTTTCGTCTGCTCCTGCCGGCCACGCCAATGGAAGCTGCGTGCATGATCTTGGCCATACCGCCAGAGCACGAAACTCCGCCGTCGCCGGAACATGAGGAAGAATATCCGAGGGTGCGACGCGGCCTGCTAGAGCCGTTCGGATTGGTCGTCTTGCGCACGTAATCAAACTTCAACACGGTAGTGGGCATCGGTACTGAGGCGGGTACTGGTAACGGACGCTCCCACGACCTCATGCTGGTAGAGCGCGCGAATTTTGGAAACGATCAGCAGCAGCGCGCCGAACTGATCCAGGCGCGAACGGGATGGTTAACAAAAGTTCGGATGAGGGGTGGTACCGAGCATGAGTATCCGGAGATCTCGCGCGACGGAAGAATGTATCGACCCAACACGCATTTCAGCGAAGCCGAGGTCGCACGCATCGCGAGATGCCCCTCCGGTAGCGGCAAGAAGTTCAAGCGTTGTCATGGCGCGCACGCGTAAGCCCACCCCGTGGCTGCTTTCGGCGCGATGCAGCATGGAGTGTGAAACGGTCAGTCTCGAATGCTCGACTTCGGCGGGCTCAGTGCACGTCCGAGATGAGGGGATTATCGGACAGGCAAGGGGTGCCTAGGTCCGGCGCCGTCCCCCAGAATGTTCCTTTATTCGCGAACGCGGTTGGCCCGCTCGGCGATATCGGCACATCGCGCCATGAGCGCGTCGAAAGGCTCGGCGTCTTCCAGAAGAAGACCGTCGTCGACCATTCGGGCGTAGTCCTCTTTCAGCGCCTTCAGGCCATCGCCTAAGGGCACAAGCCGCAGCCCGCCGTTGACGGCCGCCGCGTAGTCAATGGGTGTCCGATCGGCCGCCTTCTCGGCGAAGAACATGGCCTTGTGTCGCGCGACCGCGTTCGCCAGGTCGCTGTCAGCGACGGCGGAGGCCGCAAAACCGGCATCGTCCAATCGCACGACATCGTGCCAGTGACGAGCAAAACGATCGCCGCGCAGCCGCTC
>JBBRDJ010000213.1:0-4110 GCA_038203945.1 Gemmatimonadales bacterium | reverse complement strand
CAGCGCCATGGCGAGGTTGGTGTGGGCACCCGCGTCCTCAGGAGCTGCCGTGAGGACCGCGCGGGCCTCCTGCTCCGCCTCCTCGTATCGATCGAGGAAATTCAGTGCAGCCACCAGATTCGAACGCGACAGCACATGCCGTGGATTCAGCTGTAGACAGTGTTGATATGCCGTCACTGATTCGGCAATACGCCCCGCAATTTGGAGCGCACGGCCGAGCCCATACCACGTCAGGTGATCGGATGTGGCAAGCGACGCAGCGCGCTTCAGTGGCGCCACGGCGTCGGCGGCACGTCCGGCGGCGACCATCGCGTTACCAAGATTCAGGTGAATAGCCGCTGCGCCGGGCATCTCCCTCGCGAGTGGCTTCAGTAGGGTCATCGCCCCATTGGCATCGCCCGCCTCGAGTCGTAAGACACCCAGCGCGTTGCGAATCCCGATATGTGTCTGGTTCACCATGTATGCGCGCTCGAGCAGTTGACGCGCGCCGGCCGTGTCACCCTCGCGGGCAGCGCTCAGTGCAGCGTGATACTGGTCGTTGGCCTGACAGGCGGATGATCGTGTCAATCCCATGCGCCGCTCATGATCGCGCCGCGACGTCATCGCACGACGCGCGAAAGATTCGCTGTGGTGCAGGGACCAGGACGATCATTATCGGCATCCGTAAGGCGCAGCGCATCAACGAACCGACTGCAAGGCCGTGAGCAACGCATCCGCGCTGTTGGACCAGCCGCGCCTGCTAGCCGTGTCGAGCCCGCCGACGTTCAGCAGGTCGGTACCTGCGCATCGTGCGGCATGCATATCGCGCAGATGATGCACCAGCTGCTCATGCTGCGCGCTGGTCCACGACGTCCAGCTGCCGGGTAGCCGGCCGGCAAGTGCTGGCTCCGGCGGACCTATGTCGAGGAGACGTGCGTTGGCCGTCGTCAGGAAGGCAGTATGCGCCGTGGCATTCGATGCGATCAGGGGCTTGCCTATCGCGAGCATTTCCAGCGCCTCGAGATTCCATCCCTCGGCCCGTGCCGGAAAGACACCGCAGTCGGCGGCAGCCATCATCGCTCCGACATCGCGCAACGTCGGCAGTTCCGCGGTATGCAGCGTAATCTTTGGCGCCATGGCTGATTTTTGAAACGGTGCCAACGCTGCATCAAAGTGTTCGCGGGGCTGGAAGGGATCATGACAGACCAGCACCATCCGTACCCGATCCGTGGGCGAAAAGGCCGCCTCGATTGCGCGCAGCAAGTCGATCTGTCCAGTGCGGGCTTCAACCTTGCCGACCTGCATGAACACCGTTTCGTCTGCCTGCCAGCGCGGCCGTGCGACGACGGCCTGATTGTTGATCGTCGGATCGACGCCGAGCGGCACGACGTGCACAGTGGACGGCGCGAGCCCGTTGTTGATGCATACCTCGCGCGCCCACTGGGAGCACACCAGCACCGCGTCCAGCATGCGCAGATGATGCATCTCGCTCGGCGTGCAGATATTCGTTTTGATGATCGTGAACGCCACACCTGGTCCACGGCCTGCATGCAGTGCCAGATCGAACTGCTGCGAGAGCCGAACACTCGGCGCGTCCACAGCAAAGTTTTCCTGCGCCTGGAGCGCAGCCGCCAAATGGGGATTATCGGTCAGCGACTGATCCACTGCCCTGATCGGGAAGAAAGCGACGGGAACATTCTTGGCTTGAAGCTCGCGCAACAGGTTGGCCCCGGTCACGCCGTCGTTGGTGCGCGAGTGCGGAGCGATCAACGAAAAGTCCGACGCCGCTGCGTTCCATGTCACGGGACGGCTCGCGGGAGAACGCTCCACAGCACTGGGCGGGGCATCGGCCTTTTACTTCGCCTGTGAGTCCGCCTGTTCGTCATCAGAAAACAGGGAGTCTGGGAGGGCAAAGTACGCGCCGCACGGTGCGTACTGGATCGGTACGAGGATCGGCTCTTCGTCGTTAGCCACCAATTCACACACCTGCAGGCCGGCATCGGCGAGCGACTCGGCGATCGCCGGCCATTCGTCCGGGGCACCGGGGTGCGACACGCACAACGCCAGGAACTGTGATACCTGAGGAAGTGCTGCCAAGCCGCGGCAGGCATCGGCGATCTGCTCGGAGGCGACATGCACAAACAGCCGTCCCTCCGCGTCGAGGCGGCGCGCAAGGACTTCCGCGATGTCCTCCCAATTCGTCGACGGCAGCCCGTCGAGCGACGAACCCGCCTCGGCGGCGGCGTCCTGGAGCAGCGCCAATCTGGTGTCGACGGGCTCCGCAATCAGCACGTTGGCTTCGCCATTGGGCGCCGTGGCGGCACTGAGCGCCACAAAGCCGAAGCCAGGCGAGAGATCGAGCAGCAGATCGCCGCTGACCAACTGCATATCGAGGAATACACGCGCCTCCGACTGCACGCCGCCGTTGAATTCCAGCTGCACCGCCGCAGGCCACGCTGGGTCGCCAGGGTCGGCTGGGACACGAAAGCGCGCCGTACCATCATCACGCCGCTGTATGCTTTCCGCCGAAGCTTCGGCGAGTTCGGTCGAGGATGTCATGCTGATCATGGCAGGTAGGGTCGTAGGCATGGGGCTCGTCGCTCTTGAGTTGAGCACGAAGCATGCCAAATGCAAAACGTTTCGTACGAACGAGTTATGCGATTTTGGCCGCACGCGAAGATGGAACTTTTGACCGCTCACCTGACTCGTGACGGCAACTTTTTCCGCAGTATGCAGGCGGCAGAAATTACTTCGTCTGACGCATCGCGATTCTGGCCTGCGTGTAAAGTCCGAAGTACAGTGCCATCAGCTGCCTGACGATCGGATCGGTCTGTCTGACTTGCGTTGACGCGGCGCAGTCTGAGCGCTGATTGCAGAGGCAACTGCAACTGCAACCGCCTGACGCAAAGGCGCAAAGGGGTGCTGACGAAAAGGGCGCAAAGGCTGGGGGGGAGAACTCAGATGCTTCAGTTCCTCATAACACCTTCGCGCTGTGGCGCCTTTGCTCCTTTGCGTTTCTGCTTTTTGCCTTATGCCGCA
The DNA here is from genome assembly GCA_038203945.1 of Gemmatimonadales bacterium. GTDB lineage: Bacteria > Gemmatimonadota > Gemmatimonadetes > Gemmatimonadales > Gemmatimonadaceae > JAABRT01. Next base: position 1,092 of record JBBRDJ010000213.1, on the reverse strand, counting down.
GCAACCCCCCCGGCTTCCGCCGACCCCACGCATGGCCACCGTTCGCCCACGATCCGTCTGCACGCGTCTCGCGGCGTTGCTGCTGGCCGCCGTCGCCTGCCAGGAACGCACCGGTGGGCAGACCGCCACCACCTCCGACTCGGCGCGGGCACGCCTGCTCGTGGCAGACAGCGTGATGCACAACGACCGGGCCAACCAGGCTTGCGACCGCGACGCCCATGCCACGCTACCCACCCCGGAACGCGGTCAACGGCGCATCGTGTTCATGGGCAACTCCATCATTGAAAAGTGGGTGCAGTACTGGCCGGCGATGTTCGCGGGCAAGCCGTAGTGGGGCGAGGCATCAGCGGGCAGACTACGCCGCAGATGCTGGTGCGCTTCCATTCCGACGTCGTGGCGCCGGAGCCAAGCGTGCTGATAAAAGCCGCATGTGTAGGCGCCACGTCCGTCGATTACCACACCGCCATGGCCGACGAGCGGCAGGTCCTGCGCGCCAACCTCGGCGACGACAGAGTGCACCCGAACGAGGCAGGGTATCGCATCATGTCCGCGCTGGTGGAGCCGGCGATCGCCACCGCGCTCCGCGCACGATGAACGCGGCGTACATTCTCAGGGCGCTTCCGTGCGACACGCCTGCAGTTGGCGTCCAGTCAGCGGGCGGGGTAACTGGACCCGTCAGCCTGATGTCGCGGTACCCAATCCATCTCTCGGCGCTCCTTGATGTTGACACCTCGATTCATGACCCGGCTCGCAGGATCAGTCTTGGCGCTGGCGCTTTTTACGTTGCCGCTGACCGCACAGGTGACTACTGCGGCGCAACTCCGAGAGCTCGACGCCTTCATCACGAAGGGGGTGCGCGACTGGGACATTCCGGGGCTCACCGTGACGATCGTCAGAAACGACACGGTGCTGCTGACGAAGGGCTACGGCGTGCGACGTCTCGGTGCGCCAGGAGCTGTCGATGCCCAGACTCAGTTCGGCATCATGAGCACCACCAAGGCGTTCACGGCGCTCGCAATGGCCCTGCTCGTGGACGACGGCAAGCTGGCGTGGAACGATCCCATCACGAAGCACCTGCCGGAGTTCCAGTTT
>JBBRDJ010000212.1:0-4130 GCA_038203945.1 Gemmatimonadales bacterium | reverse complement strand
CAGCTCCGAGATCGTGCGGCGGTACGGCGCTACAGCGCGCGTACCGTTGAGGTGTACGCACGCTGGGTGGTGGCGTACGTGCGTTTTCACGGCATGCGTCATCCCGCGGAGCTTCCGCCAACGGCGGTGCGTGATTTCCTGACCCATCTCGCGGTCGCTCGCGGCGTGGCGGCCTCCACGCAGAATCAGGCACGGGCGGCGCTGCAGTTTCTGTATCGTGATGTATTGGAGCAGCCGCTGTCGGAAGTGGCCGGCGTCGCTGCTGTACGGCTCGGGCTTGCGGTTGTCGGAGTGCTGTCAGCTGCGGGTGAAGGACGTAGACCTGGACCGGCTGGAGCTCCGCGTACGCCGCGGCAAGGGCGGCCGCGATCGGGTCACCATGTTGCCGTCGGCGCTTGCAGCGCCGCTGCGCGCGCACCTGATGGCCGTGCGGCTGATCATGCAACGACGGCAGGCGCGTGGCGGCGGCTACCTCGCATTGCCCATCGCGACTGGTGCCAAGCAGATGGGCGCTGCGCGGGCCTTCGGATGGTGCTGGGTGTTCCCCGCCTCCCGAGACTACTGGGACCGCGACGCCGCGCAGTCGCGCACGCATCACCTGCATGCCACCGTGCTCCAGCGGGCCGTGGGCGAAGCGGCAAAGCGAGCCGGCGTGCTCCAGCGGGTGGGCTGCCACACCGTCCGTCACTCCTTCGCCACGCACTTACTGGAAGCCGGCTACGACATCCGCACCGTCCAGGAATTGCTGGGGCACCGGGACGTGTCGACTACCATGCGCTACACCCACGTGCTCAACCGCGGAGGCCTCGGCGTACGCAGCCCACTCGACCTGCCCGCCGCCACCCCCCTCTTGCGGCCCCCTCGGCGCGATTGAACGTTATGCCGCAACATGCGCCGTCTATTCCGGAAGCACTGACGCCGCATTCATGGGCGCAAGTGCTGGTTTGGCAAGCGGTTGGCGAGCATTCCGCTCGCTGGGCCGCCACGTAATAGACAGCAGAAAGGCGCTGCATAACGCGCTGGCTGCAGTGATCGCCTGCAGGCTAATACGCGTTAGGCAGATCCAAAACATCCAGAACGGCTAGGCTCATGGCATGTGTGTTCTGCGAGATCATCGAAGGGGCTTCACCCGCCAGTATCATCTATCGGGACGAGATCGTTATCGCTTTCATGACTATCCATCCTTCCTCGCCTGGGGAGTGCACCGTAATTCCGCTTGCCCATGTCGACCATTTTACTGACGTCGAGGACGGAACCGCCGAGCGAATCATGCGTGTGGCGCAGCGCCTCGGGCGCCGAATCCGGGAGGTGTTTCAGCCCCAGCGGGTGGGAATGGTCGTACATGGGTACGGCGTCGCCCATGCGCACCTGATTCTCGTCCCCCAGCACGGTCCGTATGACATCACCTCAGCTCGTTTTGCCCGGATTGAGAACGGGCAAGTAGTGTTCACTGTTCAGCATATCGCCACCCCCGAACGCCGCGTCTTGGATGAACACGCCCGCCTGTTGTCCGGTGTCGAAGCGCAGACTTCCTAACGTGCGTTGCAGCTGGCAAGGCTATGATGGTGGCTCGCGCTCCACGCTCGCATTTCATGAGAAGCCTTGCAGCTGAACGTGGGCGTTATGCCGCTCCTTTCTGTCCACAGCCGATCCTCGCACTAGAGAAGTCAGTCAAGGAGACTACGCCGGGCGCCTCTACTGCATCCATGTGGGATATCAGGGCGAATCACATTGGTGTGCGCTTCTGCACCCACATCACTCGCACAAACGTTGATCGCGCATGTATTCCATTGTTCGCTTCACGCTTCCTTTCGCGTTCCTCGCCACCTTCTCGGATGCGACGGCACAGAATGTCACGATCACCCCTGAAGGCGACAACAGCTCGCCGGTTAAGATCGTCCAAGAGTTCTACCCCGACGGAAAACCGCGTCTCTGGAAGCAGACACGCGCCGGAAAAGCGTCGGGTCTTTGGATAGAGTGGCACACCAATGGCGCACTCCGTTTCCGTTCTCATTGGCGAGATAGCAAGGGCGATGGGCGGTGGGAATACTTCTACTCCAGTGGTCGCTTGCGTTCGGAGTCGACCTTCAGCGCGGACCAGCCGATCGGCTTGGAACGCGAGTACCACGAGAACGGAGTGCTTCGTAGCGAGCGTACCTACGTTGACGGCAAGAAGCACGGTGAGGAGACACAGTTCGATGCCACTGGCACGCCAACGCGGGTCCAGACATGGGAGTACGGCGTCCAGCTGATCAATCGTCCGCAGTTGTTCGCACCGGGTGTGATCTCCACACGCGAGAACAGTGAATGGGGGCTGACCTTTACGCCAGACGGTGACACAACCTACTTCACGCGACGGATTCCGGGTGGATCGGGTCAGCGAATCTATCGGTCCGTTCGCACGGCCACCGGATGGGGCACGCCGATCGTCGCCGAGTTCTCGACGGCGGTGGACGAAAGCGCGTCCATCACGCACGATGGCACGCGCATGTATTTCGCTTCGACGCGGGCACTACCTGGGCAACGTCGCTCAGCGATTTTCGACATGAATCTGTGGATGATGGACCGCACCCCACGCGGATGGGGCACCCCTCGAGCTTTGCCGGGAGCAATCAACCGCACCATGACCGCGTCCACGCCGTGGCCAGCTAACTACGAGGCGGGGCCGTCAACAGACCGAGCTGGCAATCTGTACTTCTGGAGCGGCAGCCCAACGGGTCGCGATGCGGACCTGTTCTTCGCTTCCCGTCTGGCCGACGGTTCATTTGACATTCCACAGGCGATGTCCGTTCCGCCAAACCACCGTGGCTTTGACAGCGCGCCACGTCTCTCGCCAGATGGGCAGTACCTGTTCTTCGCTTCGTCTGGGCGGGACGACACATTCGGTGGCGAAGATCTCTACGCAGCACGGCGCACCCCTGATGGCTGGTCCACCCCGGTCAACCTTGGCGCCGATATCAATGATCTTGGCGACGAGGGCTGTGCCGCATTTTCACCTGACGGAAGGTACTTCTTCTTCTGCAGCAACCGCGAGCAGCGCGCGACGCTGGGTGAAGATGCGCCTTTGAGCATCTATTATTTGGAGACACGATTCCTGCAGCTGCCGCGGTGACGCGGCGCCTGTTCCAGCTGGAGATGGTTGGTATGAGGCTGCATCTGAGCGTCCACGGCAACTTGGTGGTAGGTTCCGGTTCACCACCTTGCACGCGATCACCGTAAGCCGACGCCGCGCCGCCGGGAGGCTAGCCGCGCTGGTCGTAGACCGTCTTCAGGCGCGCAGATGGTCAAGCACCAATCGGTTTAAGGGCGACGTCTTGGGCCGGTGGGGCTGGTACACTCCGCGGGCCGCCGGTGTCGCCTCGAGCATGCACACTCCGGGACCAGGGAGCGCGGAGCGTACGCCCGACTTCGACGCAGAGCGTCTCCGTTCGGTTGCACGACGAGCCGTTTCGACCCAACACCCGCGTGGCGCCGGCCTAACGGTGCTTGCTGCAGTCGGGCGCTTTCGGTAGCGCGCTGCGCGCGCATTTCATGTGAGCGCCCGCTGCAGAAGCCCGCGTTAGGTTGCACTCCATGGAGATGTAGGCACGACAGCGGTCCGTCTCACGAACAGGCGCGAGTGCTCTGATCGCGTTGACTTCGTCCGGAACCTGTCAAGGAAAATGAGATGGACGGATTGAGAGTTTAGTGAGTAGTGCTAGCCGATGACCGCCGTCTGGTCCTCCGCTTTGTTGATCCACACTTCGGTCGGGAGCTGGGGCACCCGCGGCGGACCTTTGACGAAGCGCTCCGGATGCTGATGGTAGGCGGCATCCATCACGTGCTGGCGTTGCGCGAGGACGGTGGGCGCGTGTCCGCCGTGGACATGGGCGGGGGTGAGCCACGCCAAGCCTTCGTGGTGGTGCTCGTGGTTGTAGTGCGGAAAGAAGGACACACACCACGCGTTCGCGTGCGCGAAGTCGTCGAAGCGGTCCGGATAGGTCGGGCTGTACTTCGTGGTCTTGAAGAGCGATTCGGAATAGGGATTGTCGTTGCTGACGCGCGGTCGCGAGAGCGAGCGCACGATGCCGAGCGACTGATACAGGTCGTGCAGATCCTTCGCGACTTGAATGCTCCCGCGATCACTATGC
>JBBRDJ010000211.1:0-4236 GCA_038203945.1 Gemmatimonadales bacterium | reverse complement strand
TCTAAGGTCGCAACGCCTCAGGGCACTTCATAGTCGCAGAGTTAAATCTGGACACTACGCTTGGGCCTCCTGCATCCCGAGTGCGCAGAGGAAACGCGCCCGAGGCAGAGTTGCAGCCATTGATCGTCGCGGTCCCCGGTTGACGTGCAGGGCGCGCCACGGTGGGTTCGAATCCCACATGGTTTTGGACTGGCCCGAATGCATTGGGGTTCAAATCCCCACGCGACATGGCTGTAACTCACGTCCGCTTGGCCACGGCATGTTGATCGCCCCCGGAATGTGGCCTGCCGCGAAGAGCTCAGGCTCGCGGACATCAAACATCACCTGTGGTCTGGCGCTAACCGAGCGCGGCGCCGCGATTTCGGCGGCGAAGCTCGCACCGTCAATGCGATCACGAGCTGTGAGCGCCAGGTGAGCGGTCACACGCTGTGATCAACGGCAGCGCGCAGGAGAAGACGACGAGATAGAAGCGATTCAGGAAGCAATGTAACTGTATTCGGGAGCAGCGGATTCCATCACCGCTCGCATCCGCTACCTTACCGTGGCCCAACCAAACCGCGCCTCCGGCGCTCCCTCGTGCTTACACCGCGCTCGCTTACCCCCGTCATCATGTCGCACCGCATCACCGTCGCCGCCGGCGATGGCGTCGGACCTGAGATTACCGACGCTGTCCTTCGCATCCTTGATGCGGCCAACTGTGGTCTTCTGTATGAGCACGTCCAGGTGGGCGAGGCCGTGTACCGCTCGGGCAACACCAGCGGCATTCCGGCCGAGACGTGGGACGTGCTGCGGCGTAATCCGGTGTTTCTCAAGGGGCCCATCACCACACCGCAGGGTGGCGGCTACAAGAGTCTCAACGTCACCATTCGCAAGACGCTCGGCCTCTTCGCCAACGTACGCCCATGTCGCAGCTTTCACCCGTTCGTGCCCACGCTTCACCCGGGCATGGATGTGGTGGTGGTGCGCGAGAACGAAGAAGATCTATACGCGGGCATCGAACACCGGCAGACGACCGACGTTTTCCAGTGTCTCAAGCTGATCTCGATCCCGGGCACCGAAAAGATTGTGCGCTACGCGTTCGACTACGCACGCGCCAACGACCGGCGCAAGGTGACGTGTCTCGTGAAGGACAACATCATGAAGCTCACCGACGGGCTCTTTGCCGATGTGTTCCGTCGCATCGGGACGGAGTACCCGGACGTTCAGCAAGAGGTGCAGATCATCGACATCGGCACCGCGCGCGTGGCCACGCAGCCCGACCTGTACGATGTGATCGTGACGCTCAACCTGTACGGTGATATTGTCAGCGACGTGACGGCTGAGCTCACTGGCAGCGTAGGCCTGGCCGGTAGCGCCAACGTGGGTGACCGCATCAGCATGTTTGAAGCCATTCACGGTAGTGCACCCGACATCGCGGGGCGCGACATCGCCAATCCAAGTGCGATGATGAACGCGGCCTGCATGATGCTCGCGCACCTCGGCTTGGCCGAACAGGCTGCAACAATCCAGAATGCGTGGCTCGCCACGCTCGAGGATGGTGTGCATACGGGCGACATATTCCGCGAGGGCGTGAGCATGGAACGGGTCGGCACACGCGCCTTCGCCGATGCGGTCATCGCGCGGCTCGGGCGCACGCCGCGCCACCTGCAACCGGTGCATCTACGCGGCGGCACGTTGCCGCGCACCGAATACGTTCGGCCGAACGTGCACCGCGAGTGCTGCGGCGTGGATGTGTTTGTATGCGACACTGAGTCAACACCCGACGCACTCGCCGCAAAGCTGCAGGCCGCTTCGGCGGGACTGCTGCAACTCAAGCTGGTGACCAATCGCGGTGTGAAAGTGTGGCCCGCAGGTTTTCCTGAAACGTTCTGCACCGATCACTGGCGCTGCCGCTTCGTATCGCCGGCAGTGGACATTGGCGCGCCGAGTCCGCAGTACCAGCCGATTGACGCGACCGCGGTTCCAACGTTGCTCACGCGCCTGCACGATGCGGGGCTGGAAGCGGTGAAGACGGAGAATCTCTACTTGTTTGACGGCGAGCGTGGCTTCACGCTGGGACAGGGGGAGTAATCCGGTTTGCTGTCCGGGATTCGGCGGCGCGGAGTCAGTACTCGAAGTTCGCCAACGGTCGCAGTTAAGTTCCGGTCTGCCACGCGTCTGGCACCGTAGCGACGTGCAGGGTCTGCGTCGGAAACGCGATCTCGGCGCCGTGTTGCTCAATGATCGCGCCGAGCTTGAGCAAGACGTCTTGTTTGACGTGATGAAACTCCGTCCACACAGCAGTCTTCGTGAAGGTGTACACCATGATATCAAGTGACGTTGCGCCAAACATGTTGAAGTTCACAATCAACGTTTGTGTGGCATCGATTCCGTCGTGCTCCTGCAGCATGGTGCGGATCGCATCACAGATTGGCGCCACCACCGCGAAGTCGTCGTAGCGCAGTCCGATCACTTCCTTGATCCGGCGGTGACTCATGCGCGACGGATTCTCCACCACGATCGTGGTGAACACGGCGTTGGGCACATAAATCGGATTCTTGTTGAATCCGCGAATGCGCGTGTGACGCCAACTGATGTACTCCACCGTGCCTTCGATGCTCTTGTCGGGACTGCGAATCCACTCTCCCACGCTGAACGGGCGATCGAGATAAATCGTGAGTCCGCCAAAAAAGTTGGCGAGCAAATCCTTGGCCGCGAGACCGACGGCAAGTCCACCAACGCCACCGAGTGCGAGCAAGCCACCGATCTTGATGCCCACGGTCTGCGCGATGATGAGCAGCGCCACAATGATCACCAGCAGTCGCACCAGTTTGCCGAGCGCGTCAACCGTCGTGCGATCGATCCCGTCGGGCTGCGCCTCTCGCTGTTGGATCACATTGCTCTGCACTCGGCTTACGAACCGCAGCGCAAACCACGCCGCGCAGGCGATCAATACCACTTCCTGAAACGCGAGGGCCTGCTCCAGAAAGCGCTCGTTGACGCGGCGCTGTACAACGCGCGCCATGAGGCCGGCGCCGAGCACCCAAAGGGCAATCAGCAGCGGCCGGCCAGCGCTGGTGATCAGCGCGTCGTCCCAACTGATGGACGTACGCTTCGCTACACGCCCCGCATGGCGCAACGCGAACTGCGCCACTTGGTTCACGGCGGCCGTCGCCATCGCGATGAGGACGAGTGACACGACCCACGATGGCAGGCCGAGCGTGCTGTTGAAAAAGTTACCGAGCTGTTCCACGTGGACGAATGTAAGGCATGACCCGCGTCGACGGGTCGGGGCTGGCTGCTTCAAGTACAGGCGAAACCGCGGTAAGAAAGTAAGTAATCACTTTGATTCCACGTCTCATGATCACGAAACCCATGTATCTGCGATCCAGCGATCGCCGTCGCGCCACGGTGCAGGCAGTCGTCGCACTGGCGGCGAGTCACAACCCGAGCAAGATCACCACCACCGCGATCGCGCATGAGATGGGGGTGACGCAGGGCGCCGTGTTCAGGCACTTTGCGACCAGGGACGCCATCCTGCAGGCGGTAATGGAGTGGGTCGCTGGCGGTCTTATGTCCCGGGTAGACGCCGCCGTACAGGCCACGGCGTGGCCAATGCTCGCGCTCGAAGCGCTTTTTATGGCGCACCTGGAGTTCGTCACCTCGCATTTGGGCGTGCCACGCATCCTGCTTACCGAATTTCAACGCGCCAAGCCGACAAAACCCAAACGCATGGCACAAGTCTTTTTTCAACGCTACGGGGGGCGCGACGGTGTCTATCGCGTTAACATCAACAACCGAAAAGCAGAAGGAGTGCTGCGAACGAACGGCACAGTTTGATGCTCGCGTTATCGCCGTCGCCGCGATGTCTCAAGCGTGATCGTCCGCACTGTCCACCTGCAGGTCGCGTCCACCCTGCCGCTGCAGCAGTTGTGCGAGAATCGTTGCTTCGCTGGCGTTTCGCGCGGTGACCGCAAACAGGATTGCGTTCGCGGCTTCTGCGGCACGAGCAAATCGTGCGTGCGGCTTCTGACGTCGAAGGGCGCCAAGCACGGCACCGATCGCGGCGCCTCCGATCGTGGCCACGTTTGGACCTACAAGTTGTACGAGCGCCAAACCACCGGGCGCATCGATGCCGGGCCACGCGACCATCACGAGCGAGAGCAGCACGCCGCCCATAAATCCGATCAGCGCGCCGATCCCGGCAAAGCGCCATGTTTCGCGACCCGGTGGTCGCGGCGCTCGGCGTCCGCGCGA
>JBBRDJ010000210.1:0-4251 GCA_038203945.1 Gemmatimonadales bacterium | reverse complement strand
AATCTCGCGAATGTATTCGCCGTGGTAGCCGCCTTCAGGAATGACCAGCGGCTGTCCGCCGAGTTCACGCACGCGGGCCTGCACACTCAGTGCCAGGTTGGCAATCTGCACACCGCTGTCGTTGTAGTAGAACTCGCGATCCACCTTCCAACCGGTGGCATCGAGCAGGGCGGCAATGGCATCGCCGAGTGCCGCCTGTCGTCCGTGTCCCACATGCAGCGGGCCGGTGGGATTGGCCGAGACAAACTCCACACACGCGCGCGCACCATGGCCGCCGTTGCTGCGGCCCCAGCTGTCGGGCGATTGCAGAATGGCGAGCAAGCCACGCGCCTGAAAACCTGGATCAAGCCGGAAGTTGATAAAGCCTGGCCCCGCAATCTCGGCGGCCGTTGCACCGACGGATGGCAAATCCATGGCCGCGATGAGCGCTTCGGCAATGTCACGCGGCTTTTGGCCGAGCACTTTGGTGAGCGTCATGGCGACATTGCTGGCCCAATCGCCAAACGCCGGGTCGCGGGGACGTTCGAGATGTGGAGCGACATCGTCGGGCGCACCCAGTGTGCGCGCTGCGCGGGCGATTTCGCTGCGCAGGGCCTCAGCGTGATTCAATGGAGTGATGTTATGTGTACGGGTTCAGTCGGCCTTGGGCGGCTTGGGCGCTGGAGGCGCTGCAGCGGGTGCGTCGGCTTTGGGCGCGGGCTTGGCATCGGCTTTGCTTTCTGACTTTGACGAAGACGGTGCGTCTGCGGCGGCGCCGGACTTTGCGTCCGCCTTGGCGTCTGACTTGCTTTCCGACTTGGCCTCGGCTTTGGCGCTGTCGCTCTTGGCTTTGGCCGAAGCGTCGCGCGCGTCTTTTTTGCCGTCTTTACCGTAATCGGTGATGTAAAAGCCCGAGCCCTTGAACACGAGCCCTGCTCCGCCGGTGATCATGCGCACGGCATCCCCGTCCCCGTTGGGCGACGGAATGGTTTGCGGGACTTCAGAGATTTTGAAGAACTTTTCGATAATCGTGCCGTCTGGGCACCGGAACTCGTAAGTCGGCATCGTTTCACTACTTAGGTTGAGTCAAACTATAACCGTGAAACCTAGCATAAATGGCGTGCGGGTTCAACTGGGGAGCGGGGGCAGTTCGCTGTCAGCGAGTTTCAACCTGGAAACGGCGACAGGGACTCGTCAGCGATCGTCACTGGGCAACTGCGTCAGTTCGCCATCGGCGATCCTCGCGATGCGCTCGGCGTCTTCCCACCGGGCGTACAGCGCGCCGAGCTCACCGGACATCGCGCGGCGCTCGTCGTCTTCATGGAGAGCCATTTCGAGCGCGAGGCGGTGGCGACTGTGAAACTCGCGGATCACCCAGTGGCGACTTTGGGAGCGTTCTGCGTGTTCGCGTTCGGACAAAATCTGCGTCAAAGCGCCTGAGATGGGCTCACCGCCCGCATCGCTGCCGTGAAGGGATCGATCGATCGCCGCTTCCACCACTGCAACGGCGTCACGCACATCATTCTTGGACGCGCCATCGAGATTCACACCGACAATGATTCGACGAAGCGTTTCCTGGGCCGCGTCGCCATAGAGATGCAGTCGCTGGGCATCGACCAGATCTATTTGTAATCCCTTACGTCGCCCACCGTGGGTCAATGCCACCTCAAGCTGGCCGTCCTCATTGAGCCGGCACTGCGTGGCGAGAAGCTGCCTCTGCGTCAGATCGGCGAACTGTCCATTATCGAGAGCAATCCGCATGTGCCGGCGCCACAACTCGTGCCGCTGCCAGATAAGCAGGCCAGCCTGAGGGAAGAGGAGCAGCGGGGCGCCGGTGGAGATCGAGAGCAGCGTCACCGGCACAGTGACCCCGAGCGCTATCGCCCAAGCACCCAACGACAGGCCATACATCTTCCGCCGACGCTGCCGAACGACGCGTTCATACCGCCACGCCGCAAACTCCGGGCGCAGCGGCTGGCCAATGCGAATGAGATCCGTGCCATCACGCAATCGCGCCAACGCAATGTTGTCGGTACTCACCCGCTGCCGCGTATCGCGATAGGCCCGCTCGCACTCTTCAATCGCTTCCCACCGTTCTTCCAGCGGCGTGAGATTCCAGCGCTCACACCTACGGCACACCGCCCACAACCGTCCCCGCTCGGCGTCGTACGCGAGGCGGCGACCAATGGGAAAATGCTCGATGATCTGATTCGCGCCGAGTGAGGCGTGGCAGAAGAGGCAGGTGAAGAACATCTGCGGAAGCTACTGCGCCGATTGACGCTGCAGGAAGAGGCTGGCCTTCACAAACACCCCGTCACTCGCCCGTCGGAGCTGCGTAAACGCCAGCGCATTGGGCTCGGTGAGGCTGCTACCGTAGCCCGCGAAGAATGTGGTGCCGGGTCGCGGACGATATGAGAACAGCCAATCGGTGCGCAACACATTGGACGAACGACGCACAGACGGGATGAACGATCCATCGGCCTGACGTTCCAGCAGCGCCAGCCCCGTGCGAAAGTCGCGCAACGGTTCGCGGCGATTGGCTTCGTACTGCGATACCACGCGAACAAAAATGAACCGACTCAGCTGATACTCCAGCCGCAGGCGCGGAATGCTGGTTGAAAAAGTCGAAAGCCCGTCTTCAGTGCGCAGGAATTCGTTGCTCGCATAAGTGCCATTGATTCGCAAGCGCTCGGTGGGACGCAGCGTAATCTCGGCGGTCGCTGCGGTGCGATTTACGGGAGTGGTTTGGGCAAAGTCCACATCGCGTGCACGCGTAATGCCAGCGGACGCCGAGAAGCGACGATACTGCGGCGTGGACACAGAGAACGCGAGGCTGGTGGCATCCAGGCGCGGCGCCGGTACAAACGGCGCGGTGGTGGCGGTACCGCTCTCGGTGGCGAGCTGTACGTATGCGTCGGGATCGAACGCGTATTGCGAGAAGGTGGGCGCGAGTGAGACCGACCAACCGCCACGCAGCGTCACTGAGTTATTGGCGCTGAATCGCGTTTCGAGCACGCGCTTGCCGTTGAAGAAATCATCGTATTTCCATAAACCGGAGGTACCCAAAAACACGTTAAACCGCTCAAAGAGCCGGCCCGGCGTACCGAAAATGGTAAAACGGTTGTTCAGGTTTGGCTGCACGTACCCAGTGCGCGCTACAAATCCGTTGTCGGCGGCAAACTCCGGTTGGACGCCAAACAGTTTGTAGTTGAATCCCCACGAGCGACCGGTACGATCTACGGTGGCCTCCCACAATGCGCCGTTTCGGGACCCGCCACCGTCTCGCGTGAACGCGTTGACCGCTTGCAGCTGCAAAAAATACAGGCCACCAAACACATGACGCACATCGGCACCAACCACACGATTGGCGCGTCCACCGCCTACGCGTTCGCTATATAGCAGACCCGCCTGCGACTGTTCATCAAAGTCGCGCGTGAGCCGAATGATATTGGCCAGCGGTCGGCTGTTGTTCGCACCGGCCACCGGCGCTTCGAGAGCCGACAGCAGCGAAATGTTGCCACGGCCAACACGTCCGGTGAGTTTGAGCGCCGCATCGGGCTGCACGATACGGCGCGTGTAGACCAGTGTATTGGGTACGTTGAACTGATCGGAGCCCTCTACAAAAAACGGACGTCGCTCCGGATAGAAGAGCGCGAAGCGCGGATCGGCCGCGACCTGCAGTGCATCGGCTTCGACCTGCGAAAAATCTGGCCGTACGGTGGCATTGAGGACGAAGTTGCTGCCCAGCGCCGCGCGAAGGTTGCCGCCGAACTGCGGCGTGTTCGTGTAGCGCCAATCGGCCGAGGGCGCGCCGCTGGCCGGTGCACCAGCGAGCGTGCTGGTGAGCTCGGGATTGAGCGTGACATCGAGGCCGTGTTGCATACCGCGCAGGCCTTCCAGCACACCAGCCTGCGCGATGAACGACGCGTTGCCCAGGCGTGCGGGCGTCCACGTTTGCTGGTAGCCGCTGTGTTGCACATTGCGGATAACCTGAAAGCCCCAGCGTTGCGGACCACCGGCGGGAAAACGCAGACTGCTGAACGGAATGCGTATTTCCACGGTGTAGCCTTCGTCGGTAACCACACCGCGCGATTGCCACTGAAAGTCGGGGCTCAGGTCGGTTTGCCCGGGGGCGACGTTGGCGCCGGGAATAAAGCCGCCACCTTCGACTTTGGTACCGTCGGCCTGAATGCCGAGTGCGTTCGCGATAAACACAAACGCGCGTCGCCGTTCGTCAAACGTGTCGAGATGGATTTCTACGTGATCATCGTT
>JBBRDJ010000209.1:0-4380 GCA_038203945.1 Gemmatimonadales bacterium | reverse complement strand
AGTTCGGCCACATGTGCGCGCAGCTGATCGGCGCCCAGTGCACAATTCAATCCCACGCTCAGCAAATCAGCGTGCTGCACCGAATGCCAGAAGGCTTCGGCTGTCTGGCCGCTGAGCGTACGTCCACTGGCGTCGGTAATGGTGCCACTCACCATCACCGGCACGCGTCGGCCGGACGTATGGAAATATTCGCTCACGGCAAACAGCGCGGCTTTGGCGTTGAGCGTATCAAACACCGTTTCAACGAGCAGCATATCGGCGCCGCCGTCGAGCAGTCCACGCGTGGCTTCGGTGTAGGCTTCCACCAACTGTGCAAAGGTGACATTGCGCGCGCCGGGATTGTCTACTTCGGGCGAAATGCTGGCGGTGCGATTGGTGGGGCCGAGCACACCGGCTACGTAGCGCGGGCGCTCGGGGGTTTCGTATTTGTCAGCCGCTTTGCGCGCGAGCTGTGCGCCGGCCACGTTCAGCTCGTAGGCGAGGTGTTCCATGCCGTAGTCGGCCATGGCCACGCTTGTGGAGTTGAACGTATTGCTTTCGAGAATGTCGGCGCCAGCGGCCAGATAGGCCTCGTGGATTTCACGAATCACCTGCGGCCGCGTGAGCACGAGCAGGTCGTTGTTGCCTTTGAGATCGCGCGAATGATTGGCAAAGCGCTCACCCCGATACTCGGCTTCCCCGAGTTCGTAGCGCTGGATCATGGTGCCCATTGCTCCGTCGAGCACGAGAATGCGCTGTGCGAGGAGCGATGGGAGGAGCTGAAGTCGGGAAGATTGAGTCACGGTATAAAGAAAACACGGAGAGCGCGTAAACGCTTCCCGTGTTTTCTTGGTATAACACCGGCCCGCGCGCTGGAGGCGCGGGACTATGCGGCTGACTGGGTAGCCGTTTGCACGGCTCCCCGATTATCAGGCCGAGCGAATACGACGACGGACGGCCAGACCTGTGAGGCCCATCATGCCAACCATCATGAGCACGAAGCTCGATGGTTCGGGTACGATGTCAACCGTCTGCAGACTGGTGCTGAAGACCAGATCGTTGAAGTCTTGGTCGGAATTGGCGAGCCGCACGTCTTCAAAGCCAAATACTGTCTGCCCTAGCGCAGCGGCAACGCCCACTGGTCCACCCGAGGTGATCCGGGCAGTGTTCCAAGTCGCAGCGGTGAGTGCAATGACGTTCGTGGCGCCAAGTCCGGTGGAAAACGGACCCTGCCCGGTGCACTGGCTCAGGTTACCGGGTGGGATGTTGCCCTGGCACAGCGTGAAGAACACTTCCGTGCTGGCCGCCAACGGAGCACCGAAGTTGAACGACTGAACCGTGCCGGCTGGTGGCGCGATTGTTTCGTTGGGCGAGTTTCCCACAACATAGAAAATGCGGTTCCACATGCCAGCACTTCCCACACGATACAACAGTGTGTTGTTGTTTCCAGCTCGGCCGAAAAGGAAGGTGGTGGTGAAGCCCGTAGTTCCCGTGCCAGCGATAAAGCGCGGTGTGAGCGTTGCGAAAGCGGAAATATCGGGCGGATCGGCGCGCGCTTCGCTGGCTGTTGTAGCCAGCAATGCGGCAGCGAACCCGAACAGTACAAGGGCATTTTTCATTGGCAACACCTGAGGGAAAGGGAGAACTGAATAGATTCTTCGCTACTCCAGTACAGGGCACATTCCGTGCCGGGTAGCTGGCAACCTCGTGTAATGCTAAGATGTTGAAAATTAACGTTTTATGGACTGTGACGGAAGTTGCAATGTGACCTGAGTTGTACAACTTGCTGCAACAGCTGCTGTTGCCTTGTGACACTGGCTTGTGACTTATGTCTCAGTCAGCCCGTGTGGATTACCGATGGCGTGGCCGCAGTACCTTGCTCAGGGCAGCGTCTGCAGTGGGCATTGATCCTGTTTTTCTGCCGCTTCGCGCGCGAGTTGTGCACCGGCCATGTTGAGCTCGTACGGGAGGTGCTCCATGCCTCCTTCGCCGGCATTCGCACGCGTTGAGTCGGTCAAAGCGTCATACTCGCTGGTAGGGGTGGCCACATAGGTCAGGGGTTTGTCACGGATGCCCAGATCGGGCAACGTTTTCTGGATCACCCAACCGCGGACAAAGGGGTCGTCGAATGCATGCCTGGACCCGTAGGTACTCCGCACAAGATCGCCGGCTTGCACGAGTGTCTTGAGCGTGTTCGCGGTACTGGCAGCATCAAGTGAAAACCTACGACGCACCTCTTTGGTGGTCAGCCCGATCGGCTCTGCGGCGACGGCGCGCAGTACGTTTTGCTGCTGCGCCGAGAGTCGCTGCCATCGCGTGTGGATTGCCTCGTCTTCTTCTTCCACGATTTCGCCATAGGCCGCCTCGACGGCCATCGCGTCGATGGTTGCTCCCGGACCCGCGTGATCGACGCATTTACGCGCCAGCCGAACGATATCGCGAGTGCGCGGGCCGCCCCAATCAACGCACAGGCGACCCGCCCCTTCCGACTGCAGATCTGTCGAGCGAAGTCGCTCGTCGATCCACGCGCTCATGTGTTCGCGCTCAATAGGCCTGAATGAGTGTCGATCGAGCATCTTGTAGAACGCGCCATTTTTGCCCACCATTGCTGCCAGCAGGGTCGGCTTTGAGCCAGCCAGGACGTAGCTGAGATGCTGATGCCGCTGTATCACGCCGCGAAGATGCCATTCCGCTTGATCGTGCCGCTCGTTGGACGGGCGATCCTGACCGCGTCGGCGCTCTCCGCTGGCGTTCGGCACTCCATCCCGCCCACCGCCGAATCGGGTAATCTCCTGAAACTCATCCAGCACGATACCGAGCGTAGACTGGCGCGCTGCGGCCAAGGCGTCGAGGGTGTCCAGGACGTGGGCAAGCGTAGCCTGCTGCGTGGCCAGGGTTTCTTGCCGCAGGCCAACGTCCAGCGAGGGTAACATCAGTCCCGATGCCGGGTCGAGATTCACCTTGAGCGAAGCCTGAAAACGCCCTGACAGATCGCCCACGAAAGATGTCCAGCGGCGGCCGAGCATCTTGCCGGCAGCGGCCAGGAGGTTGCTCGCCATATCGGTCACTGTGGACGCTGTCGAAAAATCAGCCATGATGGCGTGGCCGCCAGCAGCGTTTACTTCCGCGACAGCCCGGGCGAGGGTAGAACTCTTGCCCATCCGACGGTGGCCGGAGACGAGGAGCTTGGCTGTCGGCTCTCGTAGTGTGCGCGAAAAACTCGCAATCTCGGACTCGCGGTCAGTGAAAAAATCGCCCTCCACGATACCGTGAATGCGAAACGGATTATGCATGATTCGATTAGCCACGAAATCTCCGGGTGTGCCGCCGCAGCCTGACTGACTAGTGTATATTTGTACACTGTACAAACATACACATATTAGTGTATAAATGTACACTGCAGGCATCTACAATTTTTGCGTCGCGCGCGAGTTGTGCACCGGCCACGTTGAGCTCGTGCGCGAGGTGTTCCATGGCGTAGTCGGCCATGGGCACGCTTGTGGAGTTGAACGAGCAGCGAGGGGAGCAGCTGAAGTCGGGAAGATTGAGTCACGGTATAAGGAGAACACGGGGAGCGCGTAAACGCTTCCCGTTCCCGTGCGCTACGCGCCGGCCGGCGGAGCAGCGGGCGACTCGACCTTGAGGGCTTCGGCGAGGAACTGCGCGAATGGGCCGATGTCGCCGCGCGCGCTGGCCAAATCCAGGGCCGCCATGTACCGGTCCCGCCAGTCGACCCGAATGATGGTCCAGGGGTAGCCGCCAGAGGCGAGCATGGCGTTCATGAGGAACCGCCCGATGCGGCCGTTGCCGTCCATATAGGGGTGGATAAACACGAAGCAGAAGTGGCCCAGCGCGGCGCGGACAGCCGGCGACGGTTCCTCGGCGAGAAGGTCGAAGAGGGCGGGCATCATCTCGCGGACAGCATCGCGAGCGGGCGGCACGTGAGCGGCGTTTCTGATGTAGACCGGAGCGTTCCTGTAGCCAGCAAGGTCGGCGGACGAGAGGATGCCCGCGGTAACGCTCGGATTGAACAGCTCGCGGTACCAAATGCCGTGGTCGGAACGCGCGACGTCGCCAGGGTTTTGGGCGGTGAGGATACGGCGAAGCGAGGTCTGGACGGCCTCGAACGCGCGCCAGTAGCCGTGAGCGGCCATGGCGTCTATGGCATCTTTGTCCTCCGCGTGCTGCGCCGGGTCCCAGGTGCCAGACGCGACACGTTCGATGAGTTCGTCCGTGACCCGGTACCCCTCGATAGAGAGCGAGTGGTAGGCGTCGGCGCGGTAATTCTCCCGGACGCGATCGAGGTAGGCGTCAACGTCGGTGGGGAGCCCCGGCGCTTCGGGAAGGTGTCGGATGACCTCTTCGCGCATGGCGTTCCACATCAACTGCAGGCGGCGCACG
>JBBRDJ010000208.1:0-4407 GCA_038203945.1 Gemmatimonadales bacterium | reverse complement strand
CCTGGTCCACCGCAGCGCGGTTGCCGAGGTGGAGCAAGCTTTTAGCGGCGACTGGCGTGCCCTCAGGCAGCCCTTTCGCGTGCGTTAGAATCTGTTCGGTCAAGCGTTGCATGGCTAGTCTCCTGTCAGAAACATATGCGGCTTTCTGACACTTTTCAAGCAGGGCCGCGATCGGCGCACACGCGCGGCACCCGTCCGGCCAGGAAAGTGGCCACTCATTGCCTGCAAACCGATCAATCCCTGCTATCTGCGCTTGCTGCCTCGGCCGGTGGTCAGCTTTCCGGCCTACGAGGCAAGTGCAAGCGCAGGGCGCTGCAAAGGCATCAGCCTTGTGGCGTCGAACGCCGATGATCCACGTTCACCAGTACGTACCGGCCTCCATGCTGCCGTGGCAATCGCCCACCAGCGTCCGCCCCTCCGACGTACGAGCAAGGACAACGGCCGCAGCTCCCACAACGTGGCATTTGGCGTCTCAAGCCACGTCACTAAGCATGGGCCGGCACGAAAACGATCGGCCTCGGCGTCGGAGCCGGCGAGCGAGCGCTGCACACGCTCGAGAATCTGAGCGAGACACCAGTCGCGAGCGCCGGACCATACATGCGTTCTCAAAATCCCCCATCTTCACGGATATGCGAGTTCGACTCTCGCCTCGGGTATTAACAGAAAACACGCCATCCTCGGCTTCGGCCGAGGGTGGCGTGTTTTCTTGTAAACCGACGCTTGTCCTGCATCGCCAACCTGCTCACTTTAGAATCATGACTGCAAACCCCGAGGCCTTCGATTTTGCGCGTCGCCAAGCCGTGCGTCGTGCGGACGACGCGAAGAAGCTTGATGAGGTGCTTGGAAATCTGCTTCGGAGTGAATCCACGCGGCTGCTCGGCGAGCGCTGGCTACAGGAGGCCGTCGAACACTACGTGTCGCTCGGTGATGAACCGCTCGGCGATGCCGACTTCATGATCGTGTCGGTGTGGATTTTGTACCACTACCGTTCGCCCGCCACCGACGATCGTCCGTTCGCCGAGTGGTGGGCTGAGCGCCAGCGCCTGCGGCGTGAGCCCGCAAAGGCGCGGCTTGTGCAGGCGCATGTTGACGCGCCGATCGGTTTGTGGGAGGTCCAGGAGATCGAGTCAGGGCACGGTTCCAGACTGCGCGACCTGCTCAGTGGAGAAGAGGTGTTTGTACTTGATCGTGCGTCCACCACGGTGCTACAGCCGTGGCTGGTGCTGTGCGGCTACGTGGTGCAGGTGGACGGGATTGCCTTCATTGGTGGCGTCCATTTGCAACCACTCGCACCCGCCCACGCGGATCGCGTGCTCAAGTACGCGAGAAAAATCGCGCGCACCCGACGCAAGTTGATTGCGCTGGAAACTCGCAGTGATGAGCAGTTTCAGGCCGCACTGCTCGGCGTTTGGCGCGTGGCGGTGGAACAGATCTCCTCGCCGCAGTCCATGCCGGAGCTGCGAAACATCGATGGTGATCTGCTCGAGCTGCAGCGCGATGAGTTCGTGCTGAACGTTCCTCCGCACGAGGTGATTGCGAATCTCGCCAGCGTGCCTGGTGCGCAGGTGCCGGAGCGACAGGGGAGGCGTACCGAAATCGTGATCACCGCCGCACCGCGGATGAACATGAGCATGCTCGGCGGAGACTCGGCCGTCGGACTCATCATCGTGACGGACAAGCGGCTTCGCATTGAGAGCAACTCGCTGGCGCGGGCCGACACGTTGCGGGCGGCGGTTGAGGCAGCCGTGGGTAACGGGATCACATTCCGCGCGCGGGTCTCCGACAATTTATCTGCGGCGGTTGCGGAAAGGCGGGACACTCGTGCGCCAGTTGCTGAGGCACCGGATGATGCCGCATTCATCGCCCTCAACGATCCGGCCACCATGCCGCCCGAGCTGCTCGCGCATCTCAATGCGCTCGCCGAACAGGAACAGCTGCGCTGGCCAGACTACGAGTTGCCCGCACTCGATGGCATGACTCCTCGCGCCGCCGCGCGCGACAAGCGCATGCGGCCTCGACTGATCCTGCTGCTCAAGGATTTCGAGGCGAGCCAGGCAACCGCACTGCGCGCGAACCCGCTTGCACTCGACGTGCCACGGTTGCGGCGTGAGCTTGGGGTTTGAGGGTCGGCATCCTGCGTTCGTGAAATCAGACTTGGGGTCCTGGAGCGCTGTAAAAGTCAGAGAGCCTGCAGGGGGTGGCGTGTTTCTGTGACTGTTGCATGACATCGCGTCGAGGTCGGACCACTGCACAAAGTGGGTATACCCCTTTGGGGTTTTGTTTCGACTTCCACGGGTGTGTGGTGATTAAGCGCCGGAGCGGGGCAGCTCCGGCCATAGTCTTTCGATGGAGGTTACCGTGCGTTTGATCGCTGAACTGGACATCAAGAAGGACAGCCAAAACCGGATCACACTGCCGGCCGACTTGGACTACGAATACTTCCACATGAAGCGCTTCGACGACGGACACATCGAACGGTATTCCCGTGCGCTGATCGACCCGACCATCTCGCGACGCACGCTGCGCGACATGGACGAAGCCATGGAGAACGTCCAGCAAGGCCGGGTTGCTCAGGTGCTGGACGTCGCGGCGCTGGAGCTGCTGGCGGACTTGGAGTAGCGACTGACTGCCGACAGGCAACACAACTGGGTGATGCGTCCGAGCCTCAGCCCCGCGATCGGGCGCACTGTGCGTGGTAGAGCGGCACACCTCGAAAGGACTGTGAATGCAGTTTCAGATCGCCCCCGGCGTTCCGGCGATGAAGGCGTTGATCGACCGCCTCAGGAACGGGCTCGAGACGGGGACCCTCGACACAGACGACCGGCGACTGGCTAAAAAGCTGTTCAACACCATCGCCGACCTCGCACGTACTCCGTCCTACGCCGAGTGCAGGACGTCTCTTCTGGGTGTACGGTCCACAGCGAGGCATGATCACGCTCCTTGGCTTGGAGCCTCACCCCGAGGACCAGAGGAACGGTTCCTACAACCGTGTGGTGCTTTCGCGAATGCCCACCCCTGAGGAGTTGGCCGCAGACGCCGAGGGCGAGGCACGGTAACTCAGAGGCGCACGCGGTACGAGGATGTGATGCGCCTTCTGCACGACACCCTCGCGCAGTTCGTGCGTTCCCCAAGACGAGAGTCGCAGGTGCCGAGTGTGATCGTGCCGCCGTTCCTCGCGTCCCGGAGGACCACGTCGTATATTCGACAAACCCCGATCGACTCGTCTCTTGAGTATGGCCCAAGCGCCTGCTCAAAGCCATCTCCCGCTCGTGCGAAGAATACCGTGCCCCGTCTCTCAATGCATGTTGCCGAAAGCGCACGAGTTTTCCTCGTTGCGACGGCGCTTCTTGGCGTCACCCCCACCAGCGTAATGGCGCAGGCCCGGTACGTCGCCCCAGATCAGACGACGATCCGCACCAGCATGGCAGCGATGCCGGGGCAGGTCAACACGAAAGTTGTACGCGTGGAAAACCTGTCCACCGTCCCTGTCGTCGTCACGCAGGTCATGCTCGTTGACTGCAACAATGTCGGCTACGTGTGCGGCATGAACCAGATGGAAATCACCGTTGAACCCGGGAAGCGCAAGACGGTGCTGGAAGTGGAGCCGGCTGTCATCTCGCGCACCGTGAGCTTCGGCTACCGGTTCCGGTGGCGACACAAGTCCAGGGAAGCCATTCTCGGCACGCTGGCCAACGCCGGTGACTCGGCGGCGGCCATGCGGCTTGCGCAGGTGCGGAGCGCTGAAGCCGGTCGATCTGCGAGTGCGCGTCCGGGCGAAGCGGAGCTGTATTCCCACGAGCTGGTCGCCTTGGGTGACCGAGTCGCCATGCTGCGCGCCGATCCCGATAGCGTGGTGATTCCGGTGGGCGGCGCGATCACGACCAGCATGCTGCGTATCATTGCCGTCGACTCGAGCGGTGCATCGTTGGGGCGACTACGCGCCTCGTATCGGTTTTCGCTCGAGCGCGGACCGGCGGTGTCGCTGGCCCGACCCGACTCGCTCTTGGGACTGGCTCCGGGTCGACAGACGCTTACGGTGCGGCTGCCTGTTGAACTCTCCGCAGGGCGGGCCACGCCGTTCAGCGAGTTGCGGTTCACAATCATTGTGCCCTGACGTCGCAGACGCGCGTTCACCGTTCGTGTTTTGCTGGGCGCGCTTCACGATGGCTTCACGCTATCCATCTTCGGGCAGACGAAATTCGATCAGCGCTCAATGCAGACAGGCGAATCAGTAACGTACGAGCCCAGCAAGGGGACGGGTTTTGGGCATGCGCTTCGTAAGCGTGGTGCGCAACGCGCATGGGCTGATGTGCAGGCATTCTATCAGGCCTGCACGGAGGGCGTCGACGCACCGAAGGAGATTGTACTCACCGCCCATCGACCGACCAAGTGGGATAATGAAGCGCT
>JBBRDJ010000207.1:0-4446 GCA_038203945.1 Gemmatimonadales bacterium | reverse complement strand
CGACCACATTGCACTCACGAGCTGGGCCAGAAATTCCATTTTGCGTCACCTCCCCTTCTGCGTAGTCACACGCGACCGATGGTCAACGCATGCTCGATGTCGGTTGGCTCCGCTCAACTACCTGGTGGCCTGCCCGCTCAGCTCCGCTCTACTGGGCGACGGGGGACTTGTTCGATTTCGTTCTGAGGATGGATGGTTGGACTGCATGGCGTCACTCGCGCTTGGACGCGCTCAACGCTCCAGATGTAACCAGCGATTGGTCGCGTCCAGTACCGACAGCACCGACGACGTCTCGGCACTCTCGCGCACTTCGCAGCTCCCGGTCAACACCACCATGTCCCGACCAAGACGCGCCGTGACACTCACAAATACAAAGTCTCGGTCGAAGGCATCAATTACTTTCGCCCCTTCCAACGCCAATGATCGCTCGCCCCCGCTGGGAGACGACGCCGCCTGGGAAATCGCCGACAATGTCGCGCGAGCCGCCAACTCCACTCGGCTGCGCTCAGACTCCTGCCCCTCCGCCTCGCCAACAAAATGGCTGTCGCCCCGGCTCAACGTCACCCGACACAACACCCCCTTGGTTCGCGAACGACGGACTTCCACATCCTCAAACATCAGCACCCGACGTCCCGCAGACATCACACCCGGAACCTCATCGCGAAACGGACCCGGCATCGCACCGCCCGCCGTGTGCACGACTCGCTCCACTGGCGCCGCTGCGCCCGGGCGCGGCGGGATCGAGTCGACCACACGCTCCGACACACGCTCCGGCGCTGCCGCCTCGGCGGACTGCTCGCGCACACGAGGCGATTCGAGTGTGGTGGCCACTGAGATCTTCCGATGATTGACCCGCATGCCAAGGTGCGCCATCAGCGCACTCTCGATGTTGCGTACCGTTGACTTGGGCGGTACCGCATCGGTGGTCAACACGTGAATCTCGTCGATCGCCCCCGAATCGCCCGGCACAATACGCACACTCAACACCCCCGGCAGAGTCACGATCAACTCTTCTGCACGCCGAATGGGGAGCACACTGCCGGCAATCGTTCCGAAGACGCCGTACGTTAGACTGGCATTCGACATCGCCGAGACGCCCAGATTTGCAGGTGTAGACAGATCGTGCTCCGGGTTGCAAGTCAGATGCAGAGGCGGGTGTCGATTCACGCCGCCCGTGAGAGCCGAGAACCGACCAGTGACAACTGACGAGCGCTATCTATTGATGGGGCCGCCAGATTAAGGCGCCAATATGTGACACACTTGGCTGCAAGGCAATAGCCAAAAACGCCCAAGTTTGTATCCTGCATGGACGTACCTCCCCAAACCTCACGTAATGTCGAGATCGGCCATCAGGCCCTCGGCCTGATACTCCCGTAGTTTTCGATACAGCGTACGTTCACCGATGCCAAGCAACTCCGCCGCCTTGCGTCGATTGCCACTCGTTTGACGCAACATCGCTTCTATCGCCCGACGTTCAATCTCGGCCATCGTCGTGTCCGGTCCCACCGCAATCACACTCGGCGGAGACAGCTGATCCTGAGGCGGGATGCCCCCACCCGAAAGCCCCCCTACCCACACGTCATCACGCGTGGCCCCACCGATTCCCGGTACCGCGCGCACCTCGCCCATCCAGGCAGCAGGCGACGGACGCACTTCCACGTCCATTCGACGACGTAGTTCCTCAACCTGTAACTTGAGCTCCACCAGCGACCGCACGATGAACTCGAGCTCGCGCCCCTGCGCACGCTCCCCTTCACGTAGCATCGGCCCCACCGGCACCGGCAGCAAACGACGACCGCCCGTCTCGCGAATGGAGCGCGGAATGTCCGAAGCGCCGATCTGGTGACCAGGTGACAGCACGACCATGCTTTCCACCAGGTTGCGAAGCTCACGCACATTGCCGGGCCACGCATACGTCACCAGCAAGTCGAGCGCTTCGGCGGAGATGCCGTGAAACGGTCGATCGTGTTGCGCGCTGAACTCGCGCACAAAGCGCCGCACCAGCAACGGAATATCATCACGTCGTTCGCGCAGTGGCGGCAAGTAGATGCGCAGTACGTTCAGGCGATAGTACAGATCGGCGCGAAACGACCCTTCCTCCACATGCTCACGCAACGGTCGATTGGTGGCCGCAACAACGCGTACGTCTACCGGAATTGTTTGCCCCCCCCCAACGCGCGTGAACTCGCGCTCCTCGAGCACGCGCAACAGCTTCACTTGCGTGCTGCCGGGAATGTCACCGATCTCGTCAAGAAAGAGCGTGCCGCTGTCCGCCAGTTCAAAACGTCCCAGCCGACGCTCGGCAGCCCCGGTAAACGATCCCTTCTCGTGACCAAACAACTCACTCTCCAGCAACGTCTCCGGCAGCGCACCCACATTCACGGCAATAAAGGGACGCGAACGTCGAGGACTCAATCGGTGAATCGCGCGCGCCACCAGCTCCTTGCCGGTACCGCTCTCGCCCTCGATGAGCACCGTGCTGGTAACCGGCGCAATCTGCTCCACCTTCACGAGCACTTCCCGGATCGCTTCCGATTCACCCACAAGACCCGTGAGCTCGCCCAGCGCGCGACGCTCCAAACGACGCTGCACCAAGTCGGCGACATCTTCGATCACGACCGGTTTGGAAATCAGTTCGGCGTACCCGACCGCGCGCAGACGCGCCAGCAACCGGTCATCGGAAACATCGGTGAAGCCAATCACCGTCACGTCGTGCCACAGCTGTTCCTGCACCAATCCAATGTTGGGTCCATCGAGCAGCGTTCCGGTAACCACGAGTACCGACGGACGGGCACGACGCAGCGTCCCGCGCACATCATCGAGCGGCGAGATCATGGCCACCGTGATGCCGCGCGCTTCGAGTGCGGCGTTGAGTCGTACGGCCGGCTCCACGTCGGTGGTGAGTACCGCTACGCTGCCGAGTGTCCCCACATCACCGGCTCCCCGCGCACCACGCGATGCATCACGCGTCACGTCTTGCCCGCCCGCTTGTAGAAGGGCATCGTCACTACGCGCGCCGGTACCTGCCGACCGCGAATATCCACGGCGAACTGCGTGCCCGGTACGGCCGCCGCAGCGGGCACATAACACGTGCCAATGGGCGCACCAAGCGTCGGGCTCATGGTGCCACTGCACACCACGCCGGTTTGTATGTCCCCGTACCATACCGGCATGCCGTGACGCGGTATGGCCCGCTCGTCGAACGTGAAGCCCACCAGTTTGCGATCCACACCATCGGTGTGCTGCTCCAACAACACGTCTTTGCCCAAAAACGACGGCTTGTCGAGTTTGACCAACCATGACAACCCGGCCTCAACCGGCGTGGTATCGATGTCCAGTTCATG
The DNA here is from genome assembly GCA_038203945.1 of Gemmatimonadales bacterium. Taxonomy (GTDB): domain Bacteria; phylum Gemmatimonadota; class Gemmatimonadetes; order Gemmatimonadales; family Gemmatimonadaceae; genus JAABRT01. Next base: position 1,102 of record JBBRDJ010000207.1, on the reverse strand, counting down.
TCCGTAGAGCGACATACCGGCTTCGAGTCGCAGCGTATCGCGCGCGCCGAGTCCGCACGGTGTCACGTTGCCCTGCGCGAGCAGCGCGTCCCACACGGTGCGCGCATCGTTCCACGGTACGTACAACTCGAAACCCAGCTCGCCCGTGTAGCCTGTGCGCGAAATGATGGTCGGCACACCGGCCACTTCACCATCGGCAAAGCGATAGTACTTCATCTCGCCAAGCACGGTGTCGGTGAGATGCTGCACGATGTCAGGCGCATCGGGGCCCTGCACGGCAATCAGCGCGTAGCGATCGGAGACATCTTCCAGGGTGGCGTTGAACGACGCGATATGCGTGCGCAAATGCGCCAGATCGGCGTCACGGTTACCGGCGTTGATGACGAGAAAGAAATGGTCCGGGTAGCGGTATACGAGCAGGTCATCCACGATCGTGCCGCGATCCGTGAGCAGTGTGGAGTACTGGATTTGTCCGATCGCGAGCCGGGAAACATCGTTGCTGGTGACAAAGTTGAGAAACGCTTCGGCGTCGGGGCCGCGCACCATCACTTCGCCCATGTGGCTGACATCAAAGAGCCCGCACGTTTCGCGCACGGCTTTGTGTTCGGCCGAGATACCGGCGGGATACTGCACGGGCATCTCCCAGCCGGCAAAGGGCACGATACGCGCCCCCAAGGCAACGTGGGCGTCGTAGAGCGGGGTGCGGCGAAGGGTCAGCGTATCGGTCATGTGCGGCAGAAAATGGTCGGGAGTAAGGTCGGACTCTGTAACATGACGGTTTCGGCAGACGAGTGCCAGCGTGGCAGGGCGGTGAGATCGGTGATTGGTTTACGCGCGCCCGGTGGCGTGGCCGGATCGTCAGGCTCTGCAGCCAACGCAGACAGCGCCTTGGTGGCTGCGCACTTCAAAAACCACAACGTGGCACTGTTCAGCGCGTCGGGTGCGCCGCTGGGCGTGGCGGGCCGGCAGGGCAGCGGTCCGGGCGAGTTCCGTAGAATGCAGCGTGGCGGATGGCTCGGTGACACCGCCTGGGTGAGCGATGGGGAGCTGCGGCGTGTGACATTGCCCCTCCGCCGACGCCCCAACGACCGCATGAGGACGC
>JBBRDJ010000206.1:0-4462 GCA_038203945.1 Gemmatimonadales bacterium | reverse complement strand
CCGCATATTTGATGGTTGCATGCGCTGCGTGGCGACCTCTCCGGCGTACAGTCTGAGGTTTGGTGGCGTATTGGCCTGATCTGAGCAACTGATTGGATGGTCATAGCGCTTCGCGCTGACGGTACGCCGTGCGTTTTCGGTATTCGCGGTTTTGCTTCGTATCCTGCTCATGTTCCACGTGGAACGTTTCGCGACCGCAGAGGCGTGATTCTGCCGTCGAGAGCTCGGCGAGCCCCCAGCTTGCTCCGCCTCGACGCCGTTTCACGTGGAACACCTGGTGTCTAGCAGCTAGCTAAGTGTCTGACTGGCATTTTCCGTCGCGTAGGCGTCGAGGTTTCAACCCTCCGATCTCCGGTATCTCCACGTTGTTTCACGTGGAACAACGCTGGCTTCGCATCAAGCCTGAATTCGCACGAGTGTCAGCGGTGCGCGCGGTGCGAAAGAAGTGCGAGGCTTGCAGTGAAAACGGCGAGCGTTGTGGGCGTCGGAACGCCGAAGCCGTGACCACAGAGACACAGAAACGCAGAGGGGAACTGCAATAAATGGGGGAAAAGCGGCGCACGTACGACACGATTCGTACCATTCCAACCAGTGGCCTTGCTTTTGCTCCGCCCTCAGTGCCTCCGCGGTGGAAGCGGTTGTCGGGGGTGCTGGCCTCAGGGACGGGGAACAGCCGTGACCACAGAGACACGGAGACGCGGAGGGGAACTGCAATAAATGGGGGAAAAGCGGCGCACATACGACACGATTCGTACCATCCAACCAGTGGCGTGATCATTGCTGTTGCTGTGCCCTCAATGCCTCCGCGGTGGCAGCGGTTGTCGGGGGTGATGGCCTCAGGGACGGGGAACAGCCGTGACCACAAAGACACGGAGACGCGGAGGGGCACTGCAACGAATGGGGGGAGAAGCGGCGCACGCGTGACGTGATTCTTACCACTCCAACCAGTGGCGTTGTCAGTGCCATTGCTGTGCCCTCAGTGCCTCTGCGGTGGCAGCGGTTGTCGGGGTGATGCCGTCAGGGACGGAGAACAGCCGTGACCACAGAGACACGGAGACGCGGAGGGGAACTGCAATGAATGTGAAAAAGCGGCGCACGCGTGACGTGATTCGTACCGATCCAACCATTGGCGTTGTTGCTTCTGTGCCCTCGGTGCCTCAGCGGTGGCAGCGGTTGTTGGGGGCGATGTCCTCAGGGACGGGGAACAGCCGTGACCGCAGAGACACGGAGACGCGGAGGGGCACTGCAACGAATGAGGGAGAAGCGGCGCACGCGTGACGTGAGTCGTACCATTCCAACCAGTGGCGTTGCTGTTGCTGTGCCTCGGTGCCTCCGCGGTGAAAGCGGTTGTCGGGGGTGATGGCCTCAGGGACGGGGAACAGCCGTGACCACAGAGACACGGAGACGCGGAGGGAACTGCAATAAATGGGGGAAAAGCGGCGCACATACGACACGATTCGTACCATCCAACCAGTGGCGTGATCATTGCTGTTGCTGTGCCCTCAGTACCTCAGCGGTGGCAGCGGTTATCGTCGCCGAGTGTAATGAGGCCACCTGTAAGCGATCTCTCGGCGGTTTCACGTGGAACACTGTGCAGGTCGCAGTTGGAACGCCGTGCCGCCTCAGAATGCGACGCACCGTCCCTGAGCTCGCAAAACTCCACGTTTGGGGCTTCAACGTCGATGGTGAGAGTGACGCGTGTGCCAATAGACAGGCGATTCATCCAGAATCGCACTTCCGGCCATCAAGTGCCCGGAGGTGATCTGGTCGCCTGGCCTAGTACGTTTCGTACGCCAAACCGAGTAGCCGGGTAGCGCTGTCCGTCCTCGCGATCAGCCAATCACCCCTCTCACGGAGCCCAACGTCGGTTCGAAACTCCGAACTCGTTGACAAGAATCGGCCCCCGTCGGGTGCCTGAGCTCCGGCGGGTTGTTAGCATCCTGCGCCGCGCCAGTCCTCCCTCGCCCTACTTCTTCGGCGCGTACTCCCAACGTGTCGTGACATTCACCACCACCGGCTGGGTGCCTTCACTGATCGGCGTGCTTTCCGCGTCCGCGCTCATGCGCGCCATAGCGAAATCCGGGCGCGGCGGCGATGCCTCGTATGAGTTCACATTGATCTCAATAAGCCCAATGATCAGGCCACCCGCGGCCGTGGCCACAATGTCCGCCTCGCGACGCGCCCGCTCTACCGCTTGTGTCATGGCCGCTTCCCGGGCCGGTGTTGGGTCTTTGATCTCGAAGTTCAGACCCGACACCCGGTTGGCGCCTGCTGCGAGGGCGGCGTCAATCACCTCGCCGGTTTTACCAACCGGCTCTATCACCACCGTGACGATGTTGCTGACCCGATACCCGTCCACGCGCCACGTGCGCGTTTCTGGGAGGTATTCCTGCTTGGGCGCGACGGCGAACCCGCCCGTGCGAATGCTGGCCTGCGGAATCCCCGCCGCTCGAATCGCGGCTACCACCCGCGTCTGTAACGCGGCGTTCAGCTGAGACGCCTCCTGCGCGGTCTTGGCCTCCGTTTCAACACCCAACGACAAACGCGCCCGATCGGGCGTGACGTCCACTGAGCCGTTGGCCGAGATCGTGATCTGCGGAGGTAGGCGCGACGGCTGGTCTTGCGATGACGCGATAGCGAGCGGCGGCGCGAGCAGCATGGCAACAATCGCGAACGTGCGGACAGACAGTAGTGAAGACATAAGCGTGATCCGGTGACGGGTAGTGGGCCGGCGGCAGGGCCATGCAACCAGCTGTCCAACAGCTTTACAACAGCTGTACAACAGCAGTACACCAGTTCCACTCCAGATGCACACCAGCAGATGCACGGAATGCCCGTGGTTGCACACGATGGTATGTCTCAAACCCATGCGACATGTGCGGATTGCGCCCTGTAAGCCGTCCCGATCGAACGCCTGATCCGAGGGCGTACAAAAAGACCCAGAGCGAAGTGAACGACTGCTAAAGTGCGTATATAGAGACACACTAGAGTCATCATTAAAACAGTGTTGGCTTATTAGACGGCCTTTTCTGATTTTCGTCGTCGCGCTCGCTCCAGCTCGAATACCAAACTCTGAAGGTCCGCCGGACTTACCCCCGGTATGCTCGCCGCCTGCGCCAACGTGCCCGGGCGACGTGCGCCCAGCTTCTCGCGCGACTCCATGCTCAGCGTCTGCAGCACCGAATAGTCGATATCAGCCGGAAGCGACGTCCCGCCCATTGCCGTCATCCGGTCGGCGGCTTTTCGCTCCTTGAGCAAGTACCCGGCATACTTGATCTCCAACTCCGCGCTGATCACCGCGTCGGCTGGCAATCCGGCCCCTATTCCCGCCGCCGCAAACAGCGCGCCCAGCGATACTCCTTGGCGCTTGGCCACTTCCACAATGCGTATCGCATGCGGCAACGGGGCCGTACCAGTGCCCACCAGCAACTCCGCTGCCTGCTCCGGCAGGATGCTCTCCGACTCCGCCAAACGCCGAGCCTCACGCGTGGCGTGTGCGCGCGCCGCAATCACGTTCTCCTCGCGCGCATCGTACAACCCCGCCCCCGCTCCGTGCTCGGCCAGCCGCGACAACGCGTTATCCTGGCGCACCGTGAGTCGAAACTCACTGCGCGATGTGAACAGGCGATACGGCTCATCGACACCGCGTGTCACCAGGTCGTCAATCAGCACACCGATGTAACTCGTCTCGCGCCCCAGCACCAACGGCTTGCGCTCGTGCACCCAGTGCGCGGCGTTGATGCCCGCCAGCACACCCTGGCCTGCCGCTTCCTCGTAGCCCGTGGTGCCGTTCACCTGACCGGCAAACCACAGGCCGCTAATCGCGCGTGACTGCAGCGTGCTGTCGAGCTGCGTGGGCGGATAGTAGTCGTATTCAATCGCGTAACCGGCGCGCGTGACACGCACATCTTCCAGACCGGTGATTGAACGCAGCACATCGAGCTGCACCGTAACCGGCAACGATGTTGACAAGCCGTTGACATACAACTCGCGCGTGTCGTGTCCTTCGGGTTCGAGAAACAGCTGGTGCCGTTCGGCGAGCGGGAATTTGACGATTTTGTCTTCCACGCTTGGACAGTAACGCGGGCCCTGCGACGCAATCGCACCACCATACATCGCACTCTCATGAATGTGCGACTGAATGATTGCCTTGCCTGGGGCCTCGAGATACGTGATCCAGCACGGCATCTGTTCCGGATGACGCGTACGCGCACCTACACGACGCGGCGTGTCCCAGAAGTGCGACCAGGACCAGTCGTGTTCTTCGGCTTCACTCGGCTGCACCGGCAGCTGCTCGTACCGCACCGATCGTCCGTCGATGCGCGGTGGGGTGCCTGTTTTGAAGCGCAGTGTCTGCAATCCGGCCGCATCGAGTTGTTCGCCAAGGTGTGCGTTGGCGCCTTCACCCGCGCGCCCGCCGGCGATCTGCGTGCCTGTACCGATGTGCAGTTTGCCTCGACCA
>JBBRDJ010000205.1:0-4478 GCA_038203945.1 Gemmatimonadales bacterium | reverse complement strand
CACTCCTCCAGTGAGATCAGCTCCACCGGGCCCGGTGCCGGCCCAGTCCATCAGTCAGTCACGTCGCACCGCGATCACCACTGCCGTGGAGCGCGTGTCGCCGGCCGTGGTCAGCGTGCAGACAGAGACGGTGGAGCGCGTACCCGTTGATCCGTTCGAGCTCATGTTTGGCGGCGGTGGAGGCGGGCGAAACCGGGCGCGTGCCGGCATCGGGTCGGGGTTCATTATCCAGGACAGCGGTGTGGTGGTGACCAACGCGCACGTGGTCGCGGGTGCGTCCAGCATTACGGTGGCCCTGCAAAACGGTACCACCTACACGGCGACACTTGTCGGACAGGATGATCAGAATGATCTCGCGGTGCTGCGCATTGACGCCACCGGATTGCCGGTCGCACCAATCGGTACCTCGTCTGATCTTTTGATCGGAGAGTGGACAATTGCAATTGGCAATCCGTATGGCTTTTTGCTCGGTAACTCTGAACCCAGTGTTTCGGTGGGCGTGATCAGCGCCGTGGGTCGCAACATCACGGCGGGCAGCGAGGGTGGTATGTATCTCGATATGGTGCAAACCGACGCGGCCATCAATCCTGGCAACTCCGGTGGCCCGCTCATCAATGCCAACGGCGAAGTGATTGGCGTGAACAGCTCCATCTATTCGCCGTCCGGTGGTTCGGTGGGGCTGGGCTTCGCGATTCCGATTGACCGCACCATGCGCATTGTCAGCGACCTGCTGACACACGGTCGTGTTCGTGAGCCGTGGGTAGGTATTCAACTGCAGATGGCGCCAGCCAACAACGCGCGTGATGCGGTGCGTGCCCTCCCGATTGTGGGACGCACCGTCGACGGATCGCCGGCCGATCGGGCCGGTGTCCGTGAGGGTGACGTGCTCGTGCGGGTTGGGGACAAGGCGGTTCGTAATCCATTCGACTGGCAGGCCCGACTTCTGGAAGTACGCGTTGGTGACGTGCTGCCGCTCACGGTGCGGCGTGGTGATCGTGAAGTGGTTGTGCAGCTCACGGTAGCCGACGTTCCCGAAGTGAGCGCGCCTCGCGTGACGGTGTTGCGTGAACTTGAGCTCATCACCGTCACACAACAAATCCGCGACGCGCGTGGCATTCGTTCCCAAGCCGGTGCACTGGTGTTTAACGCCTCCGACCGACTGCAGGCGGAGTTGGGACTGATGTCGGGCGATGTGATTGTGCAGGTTGGCAATACGCGCATCAACAGCGCCGATCTCGCCGCCCGCGCAATCGATGCGTACGGTGCGCGTGGTACCGTGCAGATGTGGTTTGAACGTGGTGGTCGCATCTTTCCCCCGATTTCGTTCCGTGTTCGCTGACTCTTCGGTTCCTTCGATCTATTCGTCGCCGCTCGCCGAGCGGTACGCTTCGCGTGCCATGCTCGAGCTGTGGGGGCCGTCGCGGCGCTACGGCTTGTGGCGGCGCTTGTGGTTGGCGTTGGCACAGGCACAGCGAGAGCTGGGAGTAAACATTCCGGAACAAGCGCTTTCACAGATGCGCGCCAATCTGGACAGCATCGATTTCGCGTCGGTGGCCGAGTACGAGCGACGTTTTCGGCATGATGTCATGGCCCACGTACACGCGTTTGGCGATGTTGCGCCCGCTGCGGCGCCGTTCATTCATCTCGGCGCCACCAGCTGCTATGTTACCGACAACGCCGAGCTCATTCTCATGCGTGATGGGCTCACGTTGCTACGCGACAAATGTGTGGACACGCTACGCGCGCTGGCCTCGTTCAGCGCCACGTGGCGTGATGAAGCGTGTCTGGGCTACACACACTTGCAACCGGCCCAACTGACCACGGTCGGAAAACGCGCCACCATCTGGATGCAGGATCTGGTACTCGACATCGCCGATCTTGAACATCGCATTGCCACGCTGCCGTTTCGTGGAGTGAAAGGCACCACCGGAACGCAAGCCTCGTTCCTGTCGCTCTTTGAAGGCGACCATGCGAAAGTGCGCGAACTTGATCGGCGTGTGTGCGCGGCCATGCAGTTTGCCGCGTCCATTCCGGTGAGTGGCCAAACCTACAGTCGCAAGATCGATGCCCAGGTGCTGGGCGTTGTGGCTGGCGTGGCTGCGTCGGCGTCCAAGTTCTCCGGCGACATGCGTATGCTGGCGGCGTTCGGCGAAATGGAAGAACCGTTTGAGAAAGATCAGATCGGTTCGTCCGCCATGGCGTACAAACGCAATCCCATGCGATCAGAGCGCATTGCCGCGCTGGCGCGTTTTGTATTGTCGTTGGAGCCCAACGCCAATCAGACACACGCCGTGCAGTATTTTGAGCGCACGCTCGATGATTCAGCCAATCGACGGCTGGCCATACCGGAGTCGTTTCTCGCCACCGATGCGATCCTGGCACTGATGCGCAACGTGGTATCCGGCATCGAGGTCTATCCCGCACGCATTCGCCGACGTGTCGACGACGAACTGCCGTTCATGGCCACCGAAGAACTCATTGTGCGCGCCGTTCGCGCTGGTGGTGACCGGCAGGTGGCGCACGAGGTGATTCGCGGTCACTCCATCGCCGCCGCACGAGCGGTGAAAAACGGTGCGCCACGCAATGATATGCTCGAACGTCTGGCCGCTGATCCGGCCTTTGGTGTACCGCTTGAAGATTTGCAGACCCTCACCGATCCCAATCGATTCGTAGGGCGCGCTCCGCAGCAAGTGGACGACTTCCTCGCGGAAGTGGTGCATCCGCTGCTCGCGGGCTACGCCGCATCAACGACCGCCGACGAGGTACGTGTATGACGTCGTCCGTCGCGTTGCGCGAAAGCACGCTGCCGCTGCCGCTGGTGCGTCGCGGCAAGGTGCGCGACGTATACGCCGTGGGCGACGACGCGCTATTGCTGGTTGCCAGCGATCGCGTGAGTGCATTTGATGTGGTGCTCGACGCGCCCATTCCGCACAAGGGTGCGGTGCTCACACAACTCACCCGCTGGTGGCTGCAGCGGCTTGATGCACGCTTCGGCGATGCGCTTCCGCATCACATGATCAGCGCTGATGCGAGCGAGATCATCGAGCACGTCCCTGCCTTGGCACCGTTTCGTGATGTGCTGCAGGGACGCACCATGTTGTGTGTGCGAACGGAGGTCATTCCGGTTGAGTGCGTGGTGCGCGGATATCTCGCGGGCTCGGCGTGGAAGGAGTATCAGGCGTTGGGCACGTTGGCTGGCGAGCCGCTGGCTGCTGGTCTGCTCGAAAGCAGCGCGCTCTCACCAGCGCTCTTCAGCCCGGCCACCAAAGCCGAAACGGGACACGATGAGAACATCACGGTTTCGTCGGTAGTCGCACAGCTTGGCGCGGCGCGTGCGGCTGAGCTCGAGCAGCATGCACGGGCGATTTACGAGTTCGGACGCGAGACGGCGGCACCGCGCGGCATCATTGTGGCCGATACCAAGTTTGAGTTTGGCGTGCGCCGCAATCGTGTGGTGCTCATCGATGAAGTGTTGACGCCCGACTCGTCGCGCTTCTGGCCGTTTGATCAGTACACGCCCGGCCGTGCGCAGCCGAGCTTTGACAAACAGCCGTTGCGCGACTGGCTGGAAGGAGAGCGTAAGGCCGGTCGTTGGAATGGCGACGCGCCCGGTCCGGCGTTACCGGACGAGATTGTTTGGGCCACAAGTGCGCGCTACCTCGATGCGTATCGTCGCATCACGGGAACGGAACTCGTGACCACGGCAGACACAGCCGTCGGCGAGCGCGACCAACAGTTGGGTAACGGCGGGTGAGTCTTTCGCCCGAAGGTGTCCCGCTGCTTCTTGGTGCGACCACACTCGCGGTAGTCACGTATGCGCTGGCGCTGCGCCTGCGTTCGTGGCCGCTATGGCTGGCGGCGTTCGGCTTTACGCTGCTCATACTTGGGCTCTCGTGGGCTTATCGTGCCCCGCGCACCACTTCGTCTCTGTCCGCGCAGTCGGCGAATTGGGCCGAGTGTGCGGGGCTTCACGAGTGCGTCGGGGAGCAGTCATGATGGTAGAACCGGGCGGTAGTGGGGTGCCTCGCGCGCGTCGTCGTGCGGTTGTGGTGCTCCCCAACGGTCTCACGCTCGCCAACCTGTTTTTCGGCATCTTTGCGATTGTCTCCGCATCACGTGGCGACTTTGATGGTGCGGCGCGCTACATCGTGTTCAGCGCCGTGGCTGATACACTTGACGGTCGTATTGCCCGCGCCACAAAAACGGGCAGCCGGTTCGGATCGGAATTGGACAGCTTGGTCGATGCCATCAGCTTTGGTGTTGCACCGGCGTTCATCATGTATTTCGCCGTGCTCAATAATACGGGCTGGGACTGGATCTTCTGTTTCCTGTTCGTGGCCTGCGCCGTGGTGCGGCTGGCCCGCTTCAATGTGGAGTCGGCGGGAAAAGGCAACACGCATTTCACGGGGTTACCGAGTCCGGCAGCAGGAATGGCGTTGGCCACGTACTACTGGTTCAGCCAGACGCCGCTCTACTCC
>JBBRDJ010000204.1:0-4538 GCA_038203945.1 Gemmatimonadales bacterium | reverse complement strand
CCTGCGCGGGGACCAGCTCACACTTGGCGCGACCACGCTGCTCCACGAGGCGTACATGAGCATGGCCGCCCGGGAGAGCGCCGAGTACCCCGACCGGGCTCGCTTCATGGCGTACGCGGCCCGGGCGATGCGCGGGCTCGTCATCGACTACGTGCGAAATCGACAGGCGCAGAAGCGCGGCGGTGCGTTTCACATCACCGGGATCGATACACTCGCGCCGATTGCGAACGCCGACGTCAATGCCGGCGCTGACATCGAAGCACTCGGCGATGCGTTGGAGGCGCTGTCTGCGCTCGATCGCGCGTTGGCGGAGTTGGTCGACCTGCACTTCTTCTGCGGCTTTGGGTTCAATGAGATTGCCGCCATGCGCGACGTGTCGGAGCGCACGGTACAACGCGACTGGAAAAAGGCGCGCCTGCTGCTGCGACGGTCACTCGACAACGGCGTGTTGGATCCCGGACTATAGACCCGCGCCGCTCGCCGTAGCCCGAGCGTGTGCACGGGCGCCGACCGGCGATGTCGTGTTTGGGGTGTGTTTCCCGATTGTCTGGGTATGTGACGGCACCACGCGGTCGCGACACCTGACTCGGAAATCAGCATGCTCCACCTCATGGAAAGCGCGGGTGTGTTTCTCCTCCTGCTCTACACAGTCATCGCGGTGGTGGTCGCGCACCTGTTTACCACGCCGCGCCGCGTGCAGCCACACGCACACGGTGGATCTCCGTGCGAACGCGTACAGTTTCGCGCTCGCGGCGAGTCGCTGCAACTTATCGCGTCGTATCGTCGAGCCCCTGGCGCGTTGGCCGTGGTGCTGCTCGTGCACGGACGGGATGCATGCCGCGGCGAGGAACTGCGCGGCACCACCGAATCGCTGGTGTTGGAGCTGATCACACGCGGCTTGAGTGTGATGATGGTTGATTTGCGTGGACACGGCGACAGTGATCACGCGCGACTCACCTTTGGGCGGCGGGAGCGCCGTGACATTCTCGGTGCCGTCGACTTTCTGCGCGGGCGCGGCTATGCGTCAGGCCGCATTGGTGTGCTGGGCGCCTCGATGGGAGGCGCCAGCGCGATTGCCGCTGCCGCCGAGGAGCCGGCCATCGGCGCCCTGATCACCGACAGCGCCTTTGCGTCCCTCCACGAGGTGCTCGCCGCCCAGTTCACTCGGCTCACCAGACTCCCGCTGTTTGTACTCGCCGGCGCCTTGGTCGCCGCGCGTGCGCTCACCGGCGAAGATCTGCTGCATGATGCGCCCCATGAGAACATGCGGCGACTGCGTGGTCGGCCAACGTTGGTGATCCACGCCGAACACGATCCGTTCGTTCCGGTACATCACGCGCACATCCTCGCGCAGGCAGGAGAGAGCGCCATCTGGATCACCGACGGCCACAAACACCTCTCATCGTTTGGCGTGGCGGGCGCCGACTATCTGGAGCGTGTGGGAGTTTTCTTTGCGCAGCACCTGAACTCGGCGCGCGGGCGGATTCCGGCGGCGGAGATCGCGATGGCCGATGTGGCGTAGGATGCCCGCGCAGGGCGCCCGAGCGATTTCTACGCGGGATGTCGGGTATTTCACATTTTTTCCGATGTAGACAGGGACGCATTGTAGCGGCAGCTTGGCAGGTAGCTGCCGCTGCAAACCCTGACCCCTCCGCGCATGCCCGACGCACGACCGATTGACCCCGTGCTGTATGCTCGTGTGGGGCCGCTCCTGGATCAGGCGCTGGAGCTTGCTCCAGCACTTCGCACGGAGTGGTTGGCGAGTTTGCGCGACGAGAGCCCGGAGGTCATTGACACGCTGTCCAAACTGCTCGCGCAAGACCTCGCCCAGGACAATGCATCGCGCGAGGTTCCGCACAGCGGCCCGGGCCGCTACTCGCTTGAGCAACTGTTGGGTGGGTGGGCCACCTCGATGGCGGGCACACCGGTTGGGGCATGGACGCTCGATGAACCCATCGGTCAAGGTGGAATGGGCACCGTCTGGCTGGCCCACCGCGCCGACGGGACGTTTTCCGGACGCGCCGCGATCAAGCTGCTGCATTTGTCCAGTGTGACGCCACTGGCGCTCGAACGATTCCGCAGCGAGGGCACACTGCTGGCCACGCTGTCGCACCCCAACATTGCGCGCTTGCTCGACGCCGGCGTCACCGAGGCGGGGCAGCCGTATCTGGTCATGGAGTACGTCAACGGCGTTCCGCTCGATGTGTACGCGCAGCAACGCAAGCTCACGCAGCGGCAGCGGCTGGAGCTGATTCAACAAATGCTCGAGGCGATCAGTCATGCCCATGCGCAACTGATTGTCCACCGTGACCTCAAGCCGTCGAATATCCTCGTGCGTCCCAACGGTCGCCTGACGCTGCTGGACTTCGGGATTGGCAAACAACTCCTGCAATCGCCCACCGACGGACTCTCCACCATCACCGAGGCAGGGGGACGCGCGCTCACGCCACTGTTCGCGTCGCCCGAGCAACTGCGTGGTGACGCAGTCGGCACCGCCAGCGATACCTACAGCGCAGGCGTGGTGGCGTACCAGCTTCTCACCGGGGTGCATCCAACCGCCGGCGAAAGTCGCACGGCCGCCGAGATCATGCGAACCACGTTCGAGACCGAACCGCGTCGCACGAATCTTGGCGATCTCGACACGGTGCTGCGCAAAGCCTTGAAGAAGGCACCGAGCGAACGCTACGAAACGGCGGCCGCCTTCAACGACGACGTGCAGCGGTACGTGGAGCACAAGCCCGTGCGTGCGCGTCCCGACACGTTGAGCTATCGGATGCGCCGTTTCGTGCAGCGCAATGTGGTGGGCGTGGCCGGCGCGTCGGTGGCGATCCTGGCGTTGATGGCGACCGCTGGCGTGGCCGTTCGGCAGGCGCAGCAGGCAAGACGTGAGCGCGATCTCGCGCTCTTTCAATCGGAGCGCGCGGAAACCATTCGCCAGTTCCAAACGGTCCTGCTGTCGCAGATCAGCACGACCCCACTCAACTTGAAGCAGTTGTTGGACAAGGGCGTACAGACGTTTGAGGCGGGGCAGACCACCGATCCGCGCATCACCGTATCGCTCTTGATGAACTTCGCGGATCGCTACGCGGAGCTCGAGCTCCGGGAGGAGGAGCGATCGCTCTTGCTGCGCGCCGATTCGGTCGCCCGCACATCCACCGATGCGGCAACGCAGTACGCCACCGCATGCACCCTCGCGCTGCACTATGGCGAAGGGCAAACACTCGATCTCGCACAGCGTGAGATAGAGCGGAGCGACGTCATCGCCGCCGCTGCCGATGGGGCCATCGTGGCAGTTGACCGCGTCACCTGTCTGATGGCTCGCGCGCGGTTGTTCGACCATCTGGACGCGACGGATTCAGCCCTGATACTCACCCGACAAGCCATCGCCGCGCTTGAAGCGGCCGGCCGCGGCAACACGATGCAGATGATCAGTACGCGCGTCGCGCTCTCTGGACGCCTCGTCAACCTCAACCGCGCTCGGGAAGCCGTGGCCGAACTGGAGCTGCAGCGAAGCGGGCTGGCGCGCATGGGCCTTGACGGCTCGCTCCCATCGACGGCCGTGTTGGCCAATCTCACGCAAGCACAGAGCGAGCTTGGCGAACGCGCGACGGTACTTCCGGTGTTGCGTCGGGTGAACGAACTGCTCCAATCTGCCGACTCGGCGACCGGCATCAATCCGGTAACCGGCTACAACTTCGCGGCGGAGTTGCTCTCCGATGACCAGACCGACTCAGCACTGGTTTGGTATCGTGCGGTCGCCGCCGGCGCGGCACGTCGCAACAGTCCGGTGGTTGAGTTTCGGGCCACGTTTGGCGTGATCCGCAGCCTCGCGAAGCTTGGGCGTGGCGCCGAAGCCGCGCCTATGCTGACGCGCTATCTCGCCATGCTGCGCGTGCTGGAACGCCCCACCGATCGCGACAGCCTGATTCTCACCGCCTTCATTGCTGCGGCCACGCAGGATACGGCGCGCGCGGTCGTGCTGCTGGAGCGCGTGATGACGATGGATAGTGTGTTGGAGAGACCACCTACCAATCGGAAATCGTGGACAGCTCTGCGCACACTCACGCCGCTGCTCTTGAGTCAGCGCGCGCCCGAACGCGCTGTCACGTACGCCCGACTCATGCGGGTGATAGCCAACACCGATTCGCTCACCGGTACGCGCAGTGCCGATGTTGGGCTGGCCGATCTGTACCTCGCGCACGCGTTCGCGGCGCAAGGCATGCGCGACAGTGCGAGGGTCTGGGCGTTGGCTGCCCAGACTGCGCTTCGGGTGGGCGCGGGAGCGCAGCACGCGCAGACACGAGACGCAGAGGCACTGCTCGGCACATTGCACTGAGGCACTGCTCGGCACATTGCGCTGAGGCACCGTCGCCGACCGCACACCGATTCATTGCGATCCAGTGCCGCCGTTTGGAGACTCGCAACCAAACTTGCCGAGGTCAATGATACTACATTGACGGCATCCGTGATCACTTTCTCACCCGCACCAGACCCGGCCGAGTGGCCGACCCGCTTCCCGACCCCGTTCGACCGCGGCG
>JBBRDJ010000203.1:0-4552 GCA_038203945.1 Gemmatimonadales bacterium | reverse complement strand
GTTCACGCCCGACCTCCTGCTTGATCTGGTGGCGCGAAACGCGCGGATCACACCAGATCTTCTGGCGCGTGAAGCCCTACGTGAACCGATCGATGCCAAGCAACTCAAGCTCCGATGGCTCGACGCGCTCGCCGAAGCGCGCGTGCTCATCCGTACATTACCGGCGGCCGAACTGGGATGCGTGTACGTCACGCTCGACGGCAGTGTCTCTCGTATTCCGAAGCCTGGCGATCACGTGCACGTCGGGTCAGTGCGCGGCGCATGGCCAGCGGTGGTGTAACGTCGTGACGCGTACTTCAAGCGCGAGGCATGTGGGGGCTTGGATCACGTGCGCCCGACACCGTTGGCGGCTCGGCGTCGGCGAGTGAGTGAAGTTCGAGGCAGCAATGCACGCGCAAACACACGTGTCTTCATAGACGAACTGTGCGCAGCGACAACGCCACGAACTCAGCGCGTGGTCCACCACGATCAACCACGCTCTGTACCAGCGCCATCACTTCAGGCGTTCGATCTGCTGACTGCGCCGAGTGCACCGTGGCGCGCATTGCGTCGGCGACATCGGCACTCGTGATCTCATAGCCGGCCCCCTGAACCAGCCAGTGGAGCGCCAACAACCCTACCTCCAGCGCGAAGGCCGGCTCGGTGGCGGCAAAGTCGCGCGATGCACGCGTCAGAGTGCGCGGATCGCATGGCGACCGACGCGCCAGCGCCACGGCCTCGGTTAGGAATCCGGCGTCCTTGGCCGCCGCAAACCACTTTCCCTCCTCACCCGGGCTCGCGTTCACGAGATCCATCAGCACATCATGCGGCGGCCGCTCGGGGTACTTTTTCGTCACCGCGCGAAACGTGGCCAGATGACTCATCATGCGATGCGCGTGCAGTCCGTAGCGCTGATACGCTTGGTCGCGCATGCCTGAACGCAGCAGGATTTCCTCGCAGGTCGAATCGATCGCGTGATCACTCGACCAGGGATTCCGGCTCGCTTCCGCAAACCGTAGCGCTTCGGCTCCCCGTCCCGACGCCACCATCGATTTCACGACCCACTGCGTGTAGGTCCACATGCGTTCTGCGCGCACCATCTCGATCACCTCGTCATGCCGGCCCGCGTGATACAGCGCGCTCAGGCACGCGGTCGTACCTTTGAAAAACGAGCCGGCCCGCCGATCCGCATGGAGTGCGAGACGTGTGGTGTCGATCAGCTGGTCGGCCCATTTACTGGCGACGGCGGGCGACGCGCACAGTTCGCCCCAGTAGTCACCCAGCGATTCGATGTAAGGCATCGCGTCGGCCTGCAGTGCCTCGAACAGGCGTTCGAGCCAGGCCGAACGCACCGCAGCATCGACCTCAGCGCCCGCAATGATCGGCACCAACGTTGCGACCGCTTTGTTGACGGTCGTGCCCATCGAGCCGGACGAGCCGTCCACCTGCTCGATCGCCGGTGAAATCTTCTCGAGCAGGAGCACGGCGCCATCTGCGGCCAGCCGAGGATCTTTTCGGGCCACCTTACGGATTTCGGCCACCGCTTCCTTGACGCGCGCAATGGCCGGTTGAGACTTCCAGCCGAAGGCTCGGCTTCGAAAGCGGGCCCGGAAGACCCACGTGTGCGCGGCTGGCGTGGCGAGGCTGTGCGGGTGATCGGGTTTGGTTTTGGGCATGGCGAAGTATGCGGGATTGTGTCGCTCACGAGAAATCCGGCGTGGAAAGCGGCACCGCGCAATGTCTCGCCGATCCTCTCGCACGCAGCGGAAGCTCAGCGCTCCTCCCCCTCCCGCCGTTTCTTTGACATGCAGCACCGTTCCGTCCCGCTCAACCCACATATCCCACCCGTGCGCTCTCCCTCTCGTTCGCTTTTCGCCGCCGGCTGTCTGGCCGCGGCCTCTGTCGCCTCGGCGACAGCCCTCAGCGCGCAGCCCCGAGGTCCGGGTGCGGCGCGCGTCGATACCACCTTGGGCGTGTCTTGGCGCAACATCGGCCCCAATCAGTCGGGGCGCATGGTGGCCGTGGCAGGTTCCACGCTGCGTCCCGATGAGTACTACATGGGTACCGCCGGTGGTGGTGTCTGGAAAACCATCGATGGCGGGAAGACGGCCATGCCCGTGACCGACGCGTACTTCGGCGGCACGATCGGCTCGATTGCGGTGCAGATGAACAATCCCGATGTGGTGTGGGTGGGTGGTGGTGAAACGCCCATTCGCGGCAACGTGTCGCACGGGGACGGCGTGTGGAAGAGCGCCGATGCCGGCAAAACATGGACGTACATGGGGCTCAAAGAAACGCAGTACATCTCGCGCGTGCGCATCGATCCCAATAACCCCGACATCGTGTTCGTGGGCGCGCTGGGTCATGTGTTTGGTCCCAACAAGGAACGCGGCGTGTATCGCACTACCGATGGTGGTAAGACGTGGAAGAACGTGCTGTTTCGGAACGACAGCACCGGTGTTGCAGACATGATCATGGATCCGTCGAACTCAAAGATTATCTACGTCACCTTCTGGCAGGCCGGCCGCAAGCCGTGGCTGCTGGTGAGCGGTGGCGAGGGGAGCGGCATCTTCAAGACCACGGACGGTGGTGATACGTGGACCGAAATCACGCGCGCACCGGGGCTGCCACAAACCGGACTGCTGGGCGCGATTGGCATCACCGTGTCGCCGGCCAAGCCGAGTCGCTTGTGGGCGATCCTTGAACATGAACAGAACGGTGGTGTGTATCGAAGCGACGACGCCGGTGCGTCGTGGACGTTCATGAGCGGTGATCGCAATCTGCGGCAGCGGTCGTGGTATTACTCCAAGCTGTACGCCGATCCGATGGACACCAACGTTGTGTACGCGCCGCAGGTGAGTCCGCTGGTTTCTAAAGACGGCGGCAAGACCTTTACGCGTGGCTTTGGTGGTGGTGACAACCACGACATCTACATTGATCCCACCGATCCCAAGCGCATTGCCGTGGCGCACGACAACGGCCTGGTGATTACGAAGGACGGTGGCACTACGCGTCAGTCCGTGGCCACCCCCACAGGTCAGTACTACCACGTGCATCTCACAAATCACTTTCCGTATCACGTGTGTGGTGCCAAGCAGGACGCCGGTTCGTCGTGCGGTCCGGTGACTGAAGCGACGTCGGGTGGTCGTGGCGGATTTGGTGGTGGAGCGTCGTCCACAGCGTCGTCCACAGCGTCGTCTTCCTTCTCCACTTTTTACCGTGTGGCGGGAGGTGAGTCGGGTTACATCAGCAGCAAGCCGGACGATCCCGACATCATGTTTGGCGCGAACTACGGTGGCAGCATGGACGTGCTGAACCGTCGCACCGGAAAGTCGCGCTCCATTGATCCGTGGCCGCTTGATCCTATGGGCCATGACGCGCAAGACTCGAAGTACCGCTTTCAGTGGACGTACCCGATTGTGCATTCGCCGCATGATCCGAACACGATTTATGTGGGATCAAATGTGGTGTTTCGTTCCACCAACGGTGGCACCTCGTGGACACCGATTTCGCGCGATCTCACGCGCAACGATCCGAGCACGCTGGGTTCGTCGGGTGGTCCGATTACCAAAGACCAAACGAGCGTGGAGTACTACGGCACAGTGTTCACGATCGCCGAATCGAAGCGCGTGAAGGGTGTGATCTGGACGGGCAGTGATGATGGGTTGTTGCATCTGTCGCGCGACAACGGCGTGACATGGAAGAACGTAACGCCCAAGGGTTTGCCCGAGTGGATGCGTTGGAGCATCGTCGAAGCATCGCCACACGCCACGGGCACCGCGTGGGCGGCGGGCAACCGCTATCAAATGGACGATTTCACGCCGTATCTCTATCGCACCACCGACTCCGGTGTGACGTGGACCAAGATCACAAGTGGCATCGCGCCGGATCATTTCACGCGCGCGATTCGTGAAGACCTGCATCGTCCGGGCATGGTGTATGCGGCCACCGAGCGTGGCGTGTACGTGTCGCACGATGCGGGCACGAACTGGAAGAGTCTGCAAAAGAATCTGCCGCCTGTTCCGGTGAGCGACATGATGCTGCGCGACGACGATCTGGCGATCAGCACGCATGGCCGAGCGTTCTGGGTGATGGAGGATCTCACGTCGTTGCGTTGGGAGCCGGAGACTGTCGCGGCGTCGAGCGATCCTTATCTGTACAAGCCCGTGCCGGTGCTGCGTCTAAACGGCCAGGCGTCGCCCACGTTTGTGTATCGCTTGCCGAGCGATTCGATGCCGGTGACGTTCCAGTTTTACGACAAGACCGGTGCGCTGTTGGCGACCGTGTCGAGTACGGACAGTGCGTCGTCGGCTGGCGGACGCGGTGGTGCGTCGCGGTCGAAGCCGAACAATCGGCAGGGCGTGAATCGGTACACGTGGAGCATGCGTCATGATGATGCCGTGACGTTCCGCGGCATGATTTTGTGGGGCGGTCGTGGTGGTGGTCCGTCCATGGCACCGGGCGAGTACCGCGTGAAGATGACCGCTGGTAGTGAGGCGCCGGTGCAGTACGCGTTTGAGGTGCAGCCCGATCCGCGCGCGGAGGCGACCGAAGCCGATCTCGTGGAGCAGAC
>JBBRDJ010000202.1:0-4603 GCA_038203945.1 Gemmatimonadales bacterium | reverse complement strand
AATGTCTCGCGTCGGGCCTCATTCCCCACCACGGCCGAGTGGACGATGATTCGTGTGCCATTCAGCGCGCTCCGGAGCACGATCTTTGGGCAGACGGTGAATGCTCCGCCCATTGACCTCACCCGCATTCGCGGTTTGGGGATTTACATCGCCGACGGGCAGGACGGGCCGTTCCGGCTTGAGGTGGATTTTATCCGGTCCTACGGCGCTGACGGGGAGTAGGTGCGGAAGCAGCGCGCGCGCAAACTTCTGTAGCGTACCAGCAGCTGAGTGTTACTTGGAGAGCATTTAGTCACGATTCGCATGACATCACGGCGTCGCTCACTCGTTCTCCGCGAACGCGCGCGGCGCCCAAAGGAGTCCCGTTGGCCGAGGTGCTTGTTCATGGAGGCGTACTCCCGGCGTCTGTCTCGTAGAACAAGTCCACGTATTCGCGATAGACGAAGCGGCGATTGCGTCGTTGTCCAGTCATCTCGCGAAGCACACCGTGGGTCACAAACTGTGTCACAAGGTTGTTGGACGCGGGGTAGCTCGTCTGGATCAGATCCCGGACTTCTGTCACGGCGACGATCGGATGCTGGTACAAGTATTCGAGCACGCGGTGGCCGTTGCCGGCGGCACGGCCGAAACTATCGGTGATGATCTGCCGGTGACGCTCGCGCAACGAGAGGATACGGGGGGCCGTGTCGGTGGCTTGCTGGCTGACCTCGACGATGCCGGTGAAGAAAAATCCGAGCCACTGTTCCCACTCGGTCGTTGCCGTCGAGAAAAGGGTGAATCGACAGCACTCGAGCCTCCGCCGCGAGCACATCCTGCAGCGAGCTTTGCGTGCTCTCGATCTGACTCGAGAGTACGGCCTCCTTGCGCGCGTCTCCATGTAACGAGAGCCTTTATTATAGACAAGAATTGTGGCTATTCGAAAGGCAGTCTTTACCACATCTCTCTGTTCCGGGTCAGAACAGCTCACCCGTCGTATCTTCGGTCAGCCCTCCGTCACCGTGCGCCATCATTTCCGCGCCCCCCCCAAGTACCTCGCTCCCCCACCCCACCACTCCGATGCGCAACACCCCCTCACTCGCCATGCTCAGCGGTCTCGCCGTCGCGCTGCTCAGCACGCCTCTGCTCGCGCAGCAGGACGGCCCCGCGTCGTCCGTCCGCGACACCACGCGCAAAGTCTACATTGTGCCCGGACAGCGCGATGGCGCGAGCATGTTCCCGCTCGCCAACTACGACGAGATGAAGCCCAAAGAGTGGGGCGTGATGGACTTCGCGCACTATCACACCACCGAAGAAATCAACTACTGGATGCAGCGGTGGGCGAAAGAGCATCCCGACATTGTGGAGCTCTACGAAGTGGGCAAATCGTTTGGCGGACAAACCATCTGGCAGATGACGTTCACCAACAAGTCCACCGGCAAACATTCCGACAAGCCGGCGGCGTTCTTTGAAGGCGGACGACACTCGGGTGAAATCACCGCGAGTGAAAGTGTGTTGTGGCTGGCCTGGCACCTGATCGAGAACTACGGAAAGGATGCGCGCATCACCAAGCTGCTCGACGAAAAAGCCATCTACCTGCGCCCCAATCAGAATCCCGATGGCGGTGACATGTACAAGCTCACGGCACAAACCAATCGCAGCTCGGTGCGTCCCATCGACAACGACGGCGACGGACTGCTCGATGAAGATCCGGCCGAAGATCTCGACGGCGACGGACACTCGCGTCAAATGCGACAGTTTGTGGGCGCGGGCAAAGGTACGCACGTGGTAGACACCATGGACGCAAAAGGCCGCATGATGCGCGCCGTTGGTGCGGGCAACGGTGACTATCTCATGTTTGCCGAAGGCGTTGACAACGATAAGGACGGACGCATTAACGAAGACGGTGTGGGCGGACTCGACCTGCATCGCAACTACCCGTACAACTGGCGTCCGAGCACCGAAGCGACCGGCCGCGGCTTCACACAGTCTGGTGCCGGTGAGTATCCGTTGTCCGAACCGGAAACGCGCTCGGTGTTTTTGTGGCAAATGACGTATCCCAACATCAGCGTGACCAACTCCATGGACACACAAGTGCCCATGCATTTGCGCGGGCCGTCCACGTGCGAAGAAACGGAGTGCATGTTTCCCAGCGATCTCAAACTGTTCAAGCACTTTGATTCCGTGGGACTGTCGTTCACGCAGTACCCGTGGGCCGGTGATGTGTATCGCACCTACGCCACACGCTTTTCACCACCGGGTGAAGGACGCCCTCAGCCACTGTTTGGACATGGTCCCGACTTCGGTTACTTCCAGATGGGACAGATCTGGTACGGTGACGAGCTGTGGAACGGTGGACGCGAACGCGACTACAACGGCGACGGACGCTGGGACCAGTATGAAGTCATGCGCTACTGCGACGAAGCGTTTGACGGATCCTGCTTTCAGCCGTGGACCAAAGTGCAACACCCCGACCTCGGCGAAGTGGAAGTGGGTGGCATGAATCCAAAGTTCTTTGCGCAAAACGGTCCACCACAGGTGCTCGAGAAGTGGGCCAGCCGCCAGGCACTGTTCAATCTCGAAATGTCGTTTGAACTGCCGCGCGTTGAGATCACCAACATTGTCGTAAACAAAGTGCGCACCAGCCGAGACTCGGCGACGCATGAAGTAAAGATCACCGTCAAGAATGCTGGTCGCATTCCAACCGCACTCGAGCAAGCGCAGCGTGTGAAGATTGTGCGTCCCGATGCAATCACACTCACGGGCAAGGGCGGCACAACGGCACGTGCTGTTTCACGTGTTGATGATTTTCATTTGGGCGGTCTGGAAACACGCACATTTACTGTCCGCGTGCGTGCACCGGCAGATCGCGAATCGGAGATGACGGCGCGTGTATCGAGCACGCGTGGTGGTGTGGCCGAGTTGGCGGTGCGGATTGTGCGGTAGTGGTTGCGGTGGGGGATACGCTCAAGCGCGGTGTCCTCACTTCAGTCCGCCGCAGTCAGGGGTCGCTTTCCGCATCGAGGGGATAGAGGGAGTAGCCCTGAAGCTCCCAACGAAAGTGCGAAAGCGGCGTGCCATCGCCGATCACGTCAAATAAGTCGCGATTCACCGGGAGCTCTTTTACGAGATTGACACGCGATGCCGCGTGCAGGTTCTCCCTAAACATGGCGACGCTCTCGCCGGATCCAGTCGCGGATGGCCATCTTACGCCTTCCGCGCCTCGTTGGGCCGCCAATGTCGCGACGTTCTGACAGCGCGCAAAATTTTCTGCGTATAGGCTGGCTGCTGTCAGCCCCCATGCTTCGAGCGCCGCTTGGGTGGTGAGCGCCAAGACCGCGCGCAGCTACACGCGCACTACGAAGATCGACCGGGGCGCCAAGTGGTCAAAATGGGTCGCACGATTGATCAACCCGAGAGTCGTGCGTCGCGGGCGAATCGCCGCAACGCCTCCGCCGCAGCGGTGTCGGGTTCGCGCGAGAGGTACACCGCGCCCAAACCTGAGGTGTTGAATCGCTGCGGATAGCGCTTGCTCTGGCGGGCGGTGTCTACGAAGTCGCGGTAGCGTGGTGACGTGAAGCGAAACAGATGGCCGACCAACGCGCGTGGCGAATCTCGCTCTGTCAGAGAGGCGTTCCCGCATTCATCGCGTACAGGACGCCCGTGACCCGGTCGACGTTGCCCGCCAGAATCATCTGCCTCGGCGTTGCCCCCTTGAAGACTTCGCGCGGGGTATCGAGCCACGACCGCTGGGCCTCGGGCATCAACAAGGCGTTGAGCTCGTCCAAAAAGCTGGCGAACGCAGCGAGACGCTGCAGATAGATCGGGGTGGGCTCGGTCCCAGCCCGCCACCGATGCAGTGTGCTCGCATTCGTCACCAGCGCGGCTGCGAGGTCGTCGTAGGTAAAGCCAAAGTCCTCTCGCAGGCGCTCCAGCGCCTCAAGTTCCTGTAGCTCCGTTGCCATCTTTTGCACCTTGGAAAAATGCGCCGACCTTCACATGGTAGCATATGCGAGTTGCATATGCACGTAACATGTCGGATGGCTTGACGATCCTTCCCACAAACCGATTCGCACTATTCGGAGTGCTCCTCGTACACATCCGCGAGCGACCACAGAATCGCCGGCTTCCCACTCGCTTCCACCGCCTGCCGGAAGGCAGACGTAAATCCGCCAGCCGCCACGTAGTACAGCGGCGCATCAGGATGTAGCGTCGCGTGCGCCCATCGGCGACCAGCATCAGCGGCTCGGCGCAGCATGTCGAGGTGTTCGTGGTGCACGCCAGCGCCGGTCGGCGTTCTGTCCCACTTCACGCTACCGGACATCCATCGGCCGTCGGTCAGTTCGGCCACGATATCGATTTCCAGCGATCGACCGAACCGGTCCGCGCCCTCCCAGCGTCCCCACTGCAAGACGAGCGGCAACTGCAGCGCTGGCGCGCGTCGGTCGTACGCCTGCGTGGCAATGCGCTCCAGCTCGAAGCCCATGTAGGTATCGAGCTGCGGGCTCACGAGTGCCTCCCACAGCGACTCGGCGGGATAGCGCTCGAGTGCTGATACATTGGGTGCCACAAACCGATGGTAGAAGCGGAACGCTGCATCGGCAATTGCGTAGCGCACGGCCGCATT
>JBBRDJ010000201.1:0-4658 GCA_038203945.1 Gemmatimonadales bacterium | reverse complement strand
TCCCCCACTCGGTGTGTTCTAAAACGTTTCTGACACGCAGAGCTGCTGTGAGGTGTGGCCGGTCGCTCCCCGCCACACCACCAACCCTCGCCCCCGCCCCGCCAGCCCACACGCGATCCGCGCCGAGCCGAGCGGTGTCCCCGCCACGGGCGGCTTCTGCCGCCACGCGGCCGTGGCCAGCCCGGGGTCGGGATACCGCTCCGCTCGGCGCGAATCGCGTGTGGGCTGGCGGGGCTGGGGGCGAGGGTTGGTGGCGGAGCGGGGAGGTACCGGCCACATCTCCCAGCCGCTCTGCGTGTCCGAAACCGTTTGGAACACACCGAGCGGGGGAAGTCCGAGTCTTTCCCGTGGGAAAGACATTTGCTTGGGGTCTATTCCCGCGTGGACGGGGTAGACGCATGTCCTTCCCTGATGGAAAGACATGACCGGGGTTCATCCCCGCGTTTGCGCGGGTTGCGTGCCATGCTTCTGGCGGCGTGCGAACCCGGGCAGCTTCACCAGCGCTTGAAAAACCCAGGCAACATCCAGCGAATGCTGCTCCAGTGATTGCCATCGAACAATGCGTCCTGACTCGTCCCGGTCCAGCTTTCCCCAAGGCCATCGAGGTACCTGATGCACGGCAATCTCTCGGATGAGGTGGCAAGGCGAGCACTCTCCAGATCAGTATAACAATGTTATGGCCCCCCTCTGACAGTCCCGTGTGCATGCGACGGTGCACACATCAGCCGGGCCCGTCTGCCCTGGCATCTACCCTGCCCCAGCCGAGCGCTGGCTCCGCGACGGGCGGCTTCTGCCGCAACGCGGCAGGGGCAAGCCGGGCGTGGCGCCAGCGCTCGGCCCCCCGCACCGCCGCCCGCAAAACGCCCGACCATGCGATGCATGACCGGGCGCTTGACTGTCCAGACAGCAGCCGAATTACCGCTTGACGTTCATCAGCTCCTGCAACATTTCGTCCGACGTGGACACCACCTTGCCATTGGCCTGGAAGCCGCGCTGGGCCACGATCATGCTGGTGAACTCCTGCGCCAAGTCCACGTTCGACATTTCGAGTGCACCGGCCGTCATCTGCGACTGCGAACCTTCCAGCGCAAAGCCGAGTACCGCCGAGCCGGAGTTCGCCGACTCCTGATACATGTTGTCACCCACGCGGAGCAGACCAGCCGGGTTGTTGAAGTCGGCCAGCACGATCTTGCCAAGGGGCGAGGTGGTGCCGTTGGTAAAGAAACCGGTGACCAAACCAAAGCGGTCGATCGAGAAGTTCTGCAACGAGCCGGCCGTGTAACCGTCCTGGTCGCGCAACACGGCGGTCGACGAGGTGGACGCGAACTGCGTGAGACCGTTCACACCACCGGCCAGCTTGATGTCCAACTGCACCGGGTTGGCACCGGGCACGGCGAAATCGAGCGACGCCGTGATGTTGGTGGTCATGACGCCGGTGGGGTCGAACGTGAGTGTGCCGCCGTTGATACCAGCGACCGGTGCGCCCGCAGGGCTCATGAAGTACGACACTTCAATAGCCGCGTCGGACGGCATGTTGGCGGTAAACGTGATTTCCGGCGGTGGCCCGCCCGAAAACGACCAGGCGGCTGGCGTTTCGTACGCGGCACCGGTGGGGCTCGTCACGCGGACATTCTCCGGCAGGATTTCGTATCCCGTTGGCGGCACGGGAAGCTGAATCGACGATGGTGGCGCGCTGGAATCCGTTTCGAACGACTGACGCGAGGCGCTGGTGCTCGGATCAAGCTGCCACTGCCATTCGTTGGCGCCAGTCTTCCACATCTGGACCTTCACGTCGTGCTTGGTGCCCTGCGAGTCAAAGACAGCAATCTGCGTTTCTGTCCACGCCCGTTCGTTGATTGGTAGCGCGCGATCAGCCGCTAAAGCGAAGTCACCCTGAAAAATCGGCGACGACGCGTTGAGATTGCCAGCCAACGTGACTTCACTCGTGGGACGCGCCGAGACCTTCTGGCCAAACGGCAGGCGAATGTCCTGAATACCGTCCTGCAGCAAGCCGTTTTCGTACATGCGACCCTGCACCACAAAACCATTGGTCGGCGAGACGAGCTGACCGAGCGCGTCCACCTGAAAGTTGCCCGACCGTGTGTAGAAACTTTGATTGCCTTTGCGCACGACGAATAGCGAGTCGCCCTGAATGGCGATGTCAGTGCCAAGGCCGGTGGTTTCGATGTTGCCCTGATTGAAGATCTGATCAATGGAACCGATCTGCATGCCGAGGCCGATCTGGATGGGGTTGATACCACCCTGATCGCCAGGCGGACGGCTCGCGCCCTGCAGCAACTGCGCAAAGCCTTCCTTGAACGTGACACGTCCGGCCTTGAACGCGACCGTGTTGACGTTGGCGATGTTGTTACCGATGACATCCATGCGCACCTGGTGGTTACGCAGGCCGGAAACACCGGCAAATAGTGAACGCAGCATGTTGTGTTGTTCCTCGTGGAGGTGTGTGGCCGCAGCTCAGCTGCGAATCTGAAGCAATGACGAAAAGGGAACGCTGATCCGATCACCGAGCATCAGCGTGGGTACGCCCTGCTCGTAGCGCAGTCCGGTAATGCGACCGCTGGTAAACGTCTTCGCAGGGAGCCATGTCGCCTCACCGGTTCCGGTTTCAAAGCGGTAGCTGTACTGCCCGGACTCAAGCGCCGGTGTAATGCCAAAATCCTTGAGATCAAACGACTGCATGCCTTTGCCTACATTGCTGATCTGGTAGTGCCCGATGGTTTCGCCCTTGTCATTGGTGATCGTGAGGCGTCCTGTACCTTCGCGTTCACCGGTGTCCACGGTAATGGAACCGTTGCCGTCCCGATCCACGAACACCTGATTGCCATCGATCACGCCGGTGCGTCCAACGGTGTTGATGGCCATGGACTGCTCGAGCAGCTTGGTCATCGCATCACCTTGCGCGAGGGTGATCGAACTCAGGTCTTCAATGGCGGCGCCAAGCTCCACCTGACTGCCGGCCACCGTTTGCAAACTCTCGTTGATGTCGATGAGCTGCTCTACCTGTGAGAACTGCGCAAGCTGCGCGGCCATTTCCTGGCCGTTCATGGGATTGAGCGGATCCTGATTGCGCATTTGTGCGACGAGCAACTGCAGGAACTCGTTGCGTCCCAGTGCATCGTTCTTTTTGCCCGTGCCGGCGGGGGGGGGCGGTGTCGCTTCGACAGGCGCCTGTGGCGCGGCCGGCGTCGTCATATCGAATCGTGCGGCGAGTCCCGATGGACCGGCCACTCGGCTGATGTCAAACATTAGCGGTTCTCCTGCCGGTCATGGCGCCGGCCCTGCTGGTGAGTGTCTTCGCGAGCGTCATGTTTAGGGGTATCGCGTTCAGGCTGTTGACGTGTGGCCGAACGCTCACGCGATCCCGGCTCCTGCTGGTGCTGCTGTGTGGTCTGTTGACCGGTCTGCTGTCCGGCAGAGGCGCCATTGGCCTTGAGCAAATCGCCGCGTTCGGCCAATGCCTGACGTGTAGCATCGATGTCCTGCGCGCGCGCTAACTGCTGTACGCGCAACGGTTCGTTCTCCAACCCGTGACGAGTGAGTGCATCGGCCAGGTCGGCCGTCTGCAGGCGCAACCGATCGGCCAGCGCCTGGTCGGTCGTATTGATCTGCGCGCCGACGGTGCCACCGCGCAGACTCACACGAATCTCCTCAGCACCCGTGGGTGAATCCACGAGCATGGTGAGCGAGTTGATCGAACGCGCGGGCGCGTCTTCGCGCAGCACGGCAATCGCCTCGGCCCGTGTCGACGCGTTGCTGCCCACGGGCGCCGTCACGCGCGGCACACCACCGTCGAGTACGCGCTCAACGCTCGCCCCCAACGAACCGATGGCAGACAAACCTTCGCCACCGCTCGCCGAACGCTCATTCGCGCGATCGCCAGCGCTGACAACGCTGCGTTCAGTTTCCGTCAGCATATCAAGACGCTTATCGCGTGTTGATTGATCCGATGTGTTGTGCTGCGATTGCGACTGCCCATGCGAAG
Organism: Gemmatimonadales bacterium; assembly: GCA_038203945.1. Lineage (GTDB taxonomy): Bacteria > Gemmatimonadota > Gemmatimonadetes > Gemmatimonadales > Gemmatimonadaceae > JAABRT01. The sequence goes on along the minus strand of JBBRDJ010000201.1, from coordinate 655 downwards.
GTGAGCCACCAGCTGACTGCGTGCCACCCAGCAGAGCCGTGGTGTTGTCAGCGGAAGCCAACGCTGACGACGCAACTGAACCCTCGTTGCTGCGAGCGTTCGCATTCATGGATGAGTTACCGGAGCGCACGCCTGATGTGCCGGGACGCGCGACCTGCGCGACGGTGGCCACCTGAGCCACACTTGCCACCGCGGCCACTTGTGCCACGCCATTGGGCGCCACGTTGTCGCGAGCGCTACCAACGGTGCTCAGCGCACCGCGCGAGGCACCTGGCATTTCCAGATGTCCGGGATCACGCATGCCCAGCGTGCGCAATCCTTCTTCGTTGGCTACTTCATGCAGTCGAGCGTAACCCTGCGGATTATGCCACTTGCCATCGATCATGACATCTGCTGCTTCTCCGGAGAGATGCGCACTTTCAGTGGTCCACGTGACAACCGGACCGGAACGTGTACGACCTTGGGCAAACAAGTGCTCCTGACGCTCACTTGAGCGTACGGTCTCCACCACCTGTACGTCATGACCAAACTCGTCGCGCATGCGATCGATCACGCGATCCAGTCGACCTTTGAAATCGGGCGCAAGGGCATCGGTGTCACGCACCGCAACTGTTACATCGGCGGCCGATCGAGTGACCGCTGCGGCAAACGCCGG
>JBBRDJ010000200.1:0-4760 GCA_038203945.1 Gemmatimonadales bacterium | reverse complement strand
GATGTGTATGTCACCACATACGAGGGCGGTTGCAATCGGGAAGACGTGGTTGCGTCGGAGGTAATCGGGATGCGGGCATTGGTCGTGCCGTATCGTCTGGTGCCCACGGACCCGAACGTGGTGTGTACGGCCGAGCTGCTCGTCACCCGTCGCCTGATTCGCCTCACGTTTGCGTCGACAGGTTCGGCGACCATTCGCGTGATTGGTCGGGAGGAACCAGGTTCTCGGCTGTTCGCGGTGGAACGGCGGATTGTGGTTGAGTAGTTGGCCTGATCGGATCGAACGCTTGCGCGAGCACTTGACTGAATATCCGCTACGCGGGCCAGCAGTTTGCCGATGCCATCAGGCGTGCCCCCAGTGTTCGTTGTCTCCCGCTCAGACGTACTTCGCACCCCGGGCCACGGCAACGTCTGTCACATACGCCATGAACGAGTAGTTCGCGAAGTAGTGCTCCGAGACGTGCGCCATGATGAGATCGGCCACCTCGTCGCTCACGATGGTCTCAATGCGCACGTTACTGCCCGGCACGTCGGTGGCGTGAGAGTGACGCGTTCCTTCACCGCGACCTTCGAGGATACTGAACCCCGTGGCGCCCAGGCCACGGAGTTCGGTGACCAGGCGTGTTTCGAGCACCGGTTCAGCCACAATCACAACCATCTTGAGCGGCGTGCTGTTCATGGGACCCCTTGCGTCATTTGCGCCAGCTTGAAGTAGATCGGGATGCCAACCAGCACGTTGAACGGAAACGTAATGGCCAGTGAGAGTGTGAGGTAATACGTGGGATTGGCGTCGGGCAATGTCATGCGCACCGCCGGCGGCGCGGCAATGTAGCTGGCGCTGGCGGCCATTGCCGCAAGCATCGTGGCACCGCCAACCGAGAGTCCGGCCAGACTGCCCAGCCACGCGCCGAGTGCTCCGTGAACGAGCGGCATGATCATGCCAAAGGCCAACAGAAACGGCCCGACCTTCTTGAGGTCTCCCAGTCGGGCACCGGCCAACAGTCCCATCTCCAACATGAAGAGGCACAACGCGCCGCGGAAGATCGCACCCTTGGTATCGTAAAACGGTTCGATCGTACTCCAGTTTTTCTCGCCGATCAGGAACCCCACGATCAATCCACCCACCAGCAGCACCATCGTGCGTCCGGTAAATACTTCGTGCAACAACTCCGATGTGGGCCGCGTCTTTGAGCCACTGCGCATCACACCAATGGCGAGTGCAATATGAATGCCGGGGCTTTCGAGCAGCGTGAGCAGCGTGGGCATGAATCCTTCAGGCTCCGCACCCATACCCTTTACGAACGTGCTGGCCGCAATAAACGTCACGGCCGACACCGAGCCGTAATGCGCCGCAATGCCCGCGCTGTCCGCTTCACCAAAGCGTCCGAAGTAACGCAGCGTGAGATAGGCGCTGATTGGCGTGATACAGCCAATGAGCAGCGTGACCACGGCCGGCCGCGCAATCTCATCGAACGTCGCATGCGCCAACTCGACGCCTCCCTGCAGACCAAGACTCCACAGCAGGTAAATGGATAGACCTTGGTAGATCTCTTTCGGAAGTGAAAACTCACTGCGAATCACGCGAGCGACAACGCCAAGCACAAAGGCGAGCGCGATCGGTGACAACAGGTTGACGCGAAGAATCTCGTTCATGTACTCGGTGTCCGGGAAGCGTAAAGAGGGGAGGGAATATGCAGAAGCTTATCCGGATCAGTCGCCCAGCTCCACCGCTGTGACCTTCCCGGTGTCGAGATCATACACGCCGCCCGCTACCATCAGCTTCCCTTCTTTCACCAACCGGCTGATCACCGTGGAGCCATCGCGCAGTGACATGGCCTGATTGCGCACGTTCTCAATAATGGCGACGTTCAGATCGCCTTTGGCCGCGCGCGTGGCGGGGCGAATGTGGTAATACAGAGCGCTGATCTGCCCCGGGACTTCGGCGCCCGCCATCGTTGCCGACACCGCGCCACACGATGTGTGTCCAAGGACGTAGAGCACCTGAGCACCCAGCACGGCTGTTCCAAACTCGAGCGACGCGATTTGTTCAGCGACCGCAATGTTTCCGGCAATGCGCGACACAAAGAGGTCGCCGAACCCCTGATCAAACACGATCTCAATCGGCACGCGTGAGTCGGCACAGCCGAGGAAGGCGGCAAACGGTGCCTGCTTGGGTGCGATCTCGCGCAAGCGGGCGAAATCGCGGTGCGGAGCAATCGTCTTGCCATCCACGAATCGGCGGTTGCCCTCGTTCAGTGCGGCCAGTGCTTCAGCGGGTGTCGTGGGAGCGGGCGCGAAGATCGCGGCCTCATCGGCCTCCGTGAGGTTGGCGGCATACAGCGCCTGAGGCAGCGCACCCAACGCCGCGACGCCGGCGACAGTGGCGGTGCTGTTGGCGAGAAAGCGGCGACGCGAAAGGGCAGCGGCGGGCGTGATGGTCGGGTCAGTACACATGGAAGCTCCGGCAAGAGGTTGACGTTCGACAAACCGTAAATTGTTCTGGGCCGATGCTATTGGCAAATACATCGGGATGACCGATGTTTAACGCATGACGCCAACCGCCTGGTCGCCCGACCTCAACGCGCTCAACTATCAGCACCTCCGCTACTTCTGGACAGTCGCCCACGAAGGGAGCATCGCCGCAGCCGTGTCGCTTCTGGGCGTCTCACAGCCCACCATCACCGAACAGCTGCAGGCCCTCGAAGCGGCCCTCGGCACGCCGCTGTTTGTGCGACGCGGACGCAACCGAACACTGACCGAGCAGGGCCACCTCGTGCTCAGATATGCGGACGAGATCTTCACGCTCGGTCGTGAACTGCTTACCGCCACGCGCACGCAGACGGAGGGGCGTCCGCTCCGTTTCAGCATTGGTCTGGCCGATTCGCTCCCCAAACTCACGGCGTGGCGACTGATCGAGCCCGTGTTTTCACTTGGACCGCTTTGGCGCGTAACCATCCGGAGCGATAAGACCGATCGTCTGATTCACGATCTCGCGTCTGATGCGCTCGACCTGGTGATCGCCGACGCACCGATGCCCAGTGGCACGCGTGTGCGCGCCTATTCACACCTGCTGGGTGACAGCGGCATCACCGTGTTCGCCGCCTCAGTGCTGGCGGCACAGCTCACGCCCAATTTCCCGCGATCGCTCAGCGGTGCGCCCATGCTGCTTCCGGGCGAGGGTTCGTTGCTGCGTCGTCACGTCACGCAGTGGTGCGCCGATAGTGGGATCACGCCGGATATCGTGGCCGAAGTTGATGACATGGCAATGTTACAACTGCTCGGCCACGACGGCATTGGCGTGTTCTGCGCGCCGAGTGTGGTGGAAGCGGAAATAAAGCGCACGTTTGATGTACAGGTCGTGGGGCGACTTCGCGGTGTGCGGGAGCGTTTTTATGCGCTGAGCGCCGAGCGCAAGCTGCGACATCCCGCCGTGCTCGCGATTGCCGACGCAGCGCGAGGACGGCTTGCGGCGAAGCGGCGAGGGAAGGGGTAGGGTGGTGGTGTGGGTCAGTGCGCCGGAATTGCAGTCACGTACTGTCCGCGGAAGTGGAGTGCTCGCCGCAGTCACGAGAATACACGACAACGTGTGGAGTGTCTTCCCGCCTGCGAATGCGTGTTGTTCCCGCACGGCTGCATACACGATCCTGCGGGACGACCGCACCCATGTGGCCCACAAATACCCGGCACAAATCGCTCACCGTTGCACGAGTTCCACCCGCGAATGTGAGACCGTAGAGTGCGATGCGTCCTTCGGTCGCGAGCGCTCTACGCATGGCGTCAGTGCTCACGGTAACGAGTCCGTCGTCAACGGGCTTGGCCTCCAACACAAACTGGAACACTGCGGCCTGGTCCGAACCGGCGTAACCCGGTGTGACGAATAGGATCACGTACGCGGTACCGGTCGTGCTGCTGCGTTCGGCCGAGATGAAGTACGATGGATTGTCGGTCCACTCCACTGACGGGGTGCGGCTCACCGCTCGCACTTCGCTGAGGCGTCGTCCGATCAACTCGCCGGCGTAGCGCCCCTGTCCATTGATGCGCCGTTCGCGGCAGCCGTCAAGTTCGCATTCGTAGGTTGTGGTGAAGCCTCCGGCTTTGAGCGCCGTCTGGTAGTTCCGAAAGACCTCGAGCGCAGTGCGTGTGGGCGGTGTGAGGTAGTTGATGAGCGAAAGTTTGCCGCCCACCGGCACACCCCATTTGCGCCCTTCCGGTGGCGGTGTGCGACGCACAATCTCAAGCTCCACATACTCTTCCTGCATGTACGCGTTGAGCTGTGCGCCGGCGTATCGTGCGATGAGTGGATGATCCGTGCCGCCGGGGGCATCCTGTGCGCCCATGTGCATCGGCGCCAGCAGCGCACACGCCAAGAGCGGGCGCGTGAGTTGCCGAGGCATTGACCGTGCCCAGAGGCGGAACCGCAGCGTGCAAAACGTGTCGATCGCGATCGCCGCAATCATTCGGAAGCGGGAATGGGACATGATGACAGAGTCTGGAGGTTGGGGCGCTCACGACGATGCCGGTTTCAGGGCAGCGTTGCACCAACGCTACGGCACGCACGCACGCAGCAATCTAGCGGAGCAGTCCACCGATTATTCGAGCGGTTGATGTCAATCAGGCGTTGTTCGGGATCGAGCTCAACCTGCTTGACTGTGCGGCCAACGAACTGATATTGACGCAGATACCGTCTGCTGTTGGTGCACCATACCTCGGCGGGATACCGCACGTCCTCCACCGGCGTCTTCCATGGTGCGAAAAAAGTCA
>JBBRDJ010000199.1:0-4762 GCA_038203945.1 Gemmatimonadales bacterium | reverse complement strand
TTGCCGTGGCGCAACATCGGCCCGTCACGGGGTGGACGCAGCGTGGCGGTGAGTGGTGTGACATCCATGCCGCTCACCTACTTCGCGGGCTACACGGGTGGCGGATTGTGGCGCACCGACAACGCCGGCATGACTTGGCGCAATATCTCAGACGGAGTGTTCAAAACCGGCAGCGTGGGCGCGATCGCCGTCGCGCCGTCCGATCACAACGTGATCTATGTGGGCATGGGTGAACACGCGATTCGCGGACAGTCATCCACTTACGGCGACGGTGTGTACAAGTCCACCGACATGGGTCGTACGTTCACGCACATGGGCTTGTCTCCCACGCGGCAGATTTCGGCGGTGCGTGTGCATCCCACAAATCCCGATGTGGTGTTCGTCGCAGCGCAGGGTGATCGCTGGAAGGGCACCGCCGAGCGCGGTGTCTATCGTTCGCTCGATGGCGGGGCGTCATGGCAACTCGTGCTGGCAGGCTTGAATGCATTCAGCGGCGCCAGCGACCTCTCCATCGATCCCAACAATCCGCGCATCCTGTATGCTGCGTTCTGGGATCATCAGCGTGAACCGTGGTATGTGCGCAGCGGCGGTGAGGGCAGCGGTATCTGGAAGTCCAGCGATGGTGGTGACACGTGGACACGTTTGTCGCAGGGCTTGCCGTCACTCATGGGCAAGATCGGTGTGGCCGTGTCACCCGCCAATCCGGATCGCCTCTTTGCGATTGTTGAAGCGGAGCAGGGCGGACTTTATCGCTCCGATGATGCCGGTCGTTCGTGGCGGCTACTGTCGTCCGATCGGCTTATTCAGACCCGCTCATGGTATTACATGAAAGTGGTGGCCGATCCGAAAAATGCAGACGTCGTGTGGGTGCTCAACGCCCCCGTGCTGCGGTCCATCGACGGCGGCGCGAACTTCTCCGTCGTGTCGGCCACGCACGGCGACAACCACGCGCTGTGGATCAATCCCGACGATCCGCGCTACATGATCAACGGCAACGATGGCGGCGCCTCGGTTTCACTCGACGGTGCAAAGAGCTGGAGTGCACAGGACAATCAGCCCACCGCGCAGTTTTATCATGTCACGGTTGACGACGACTTTCCCTACAAGCTCTACAGCGGACAGCAGGACAACAGCTCGGTAGTCATTCGCAGCCGCAGTGATGGCAACGGCATCGGTGTGCGCGATTGGTGGGACGGTGCCGGCTGTGAGAGCGCCAACATCGGTGTGAGCGCCAAGCAGTCGCAGTATATCTACGGCGGCTGTTACCAGGGCATCATTGACGAGCTCGATCAAGAGTCGGGCCTGCAGCGTGCGATCATGCCGTGGCCTGCAATGAATCTCACTGAGCGCACCGACAGCACGCGCTATCGTTTTAATTGGAGCGCGCCGATTCTGGTGTCGCAGCACGATGCCAACGTCATTTATCACGGCGGCAATGTGCTCTTTCGCAGCAGCGATCGCGGCACCACATGGAACGCCGTGTCGGGCGATCTCACGCGCAACGATCCGGCGCGACAGGGTTGGGGCGGTGGTCCGATCACCAACGAAGGTGCGGGCGGCGAAGTGTACGGCACGATCGTGGTCATTGCCGAATCGCCAGACGATGCGCGCACCATGTATGTGGGTACCGACGACGGCCTCGTGCAACTCACGCGCGACGGCGGTACCACTTGGAGCAACGTCACGCCCACCGCGGCCGGTGATGGTCTCACCAGCGAGATTGAAGTGTCGCCACACGACGCGGCCACGGTGTACGTGGCGTTCCGCCGAGATCGCGTTGGTGATCCAACGCCGCACATATTCCGCTCTGCCGACTACGGTCGCACGTGGACGCGATTGGTAAACGGCCTGCGCATAAATGAGCCGGTGCGCGTGGTTCGTGAAGACAACGAGCGCGCAGGTGTGTTGTACGCCGGTACGGAAACGGGCGCGTACTTTTCACTGGACGCCGGTGCGCGCTGGCAGCCCTTTGCCGGTTTGCCAACGGTACCCATCACCGACCTCGAAGTGCGGCACGGTGACCTCATCGCCGCCACCGAAGGACGCGCGTTCTGGATCCTCGATGATCTCTCGCCGCTGCGTCAGCATTCGGCCAGCGTGGCCTCGGCTGCCGTACATCTCTATCAGCCGCGCGATGCAGTGCTGGCCGGAGGTGGCGCAGGCGGTCCGGCGGGAACAGTGGGGCGCAATCCCGCCTTCGGCGCCACGGTACACTTTAAACTGGCCAACGCCCCCGACAGCGCGCAAACGGCAACGCTTGATTTCATTGACGCACGCGGACAGGTAGTGCGCGCGTATTCTACTGACACGGCCGATCGTGTGAGCGCACTGAGTGTGCGACGGGGACTCAATACGTTTGTGTGGGATCTACGACGCGCAGCGCCGACAACGTTGACGGGTGTTGTACTGTTTGGTGCTCCGCAAGGCGGCGCCCGCGTGATGCCGGGCCGTTACACGGCGCGGCTTACGGTCAACGGCAATGTGCAGTCACACGACTTTACTGTACGTCTCGATCCGCGGCTGGGGGAGATTCCGGCCACCGTGCTCGCTGAACGCGATTCCATTGCCCAACTGCTGGCCGTGGGCATTGGTGAAATGCATGACGCCGCGCTGCGTGTGCGTGATCTGAAAACGCAGGTGCAGGGGATCGTGTCGCGCACGACAACCGTGACGCTTGCCGATAGCATCGCACTGGCCGGTGGGGCGATGATCAGTGCGCTGTCCGTGTTCGATCCGCGGCTCACAACAAAAGCCACCAACGGTCAGGACATCATCAACTATCCCAACGGCCTGAACGGGCAGTTCGGGTTTTTGCTCGGCCAGGTAGAGGGACATCCGTTGCTTACGCAGCCCGTACGAGAGCGCGTGGTGGAGATCGAAGCGCGCTGGCGCGCCTTGCGTGGCGAGATTGAGCTCTTTGAATCGCGCGATGTGGCGGCGTTCAATGCGTTGCTGCAGCGTGCGGGTGTGCCGGGCGTTATCACGTCGGCGCCCAAGCCGCGGAACATCATGTGATGCTCATGCCATTTCGATCTGTACCCATGCCGCCCAGTGCTCGTTGGATTGTCCGGCCCTACATCACATGACCGCTCCGCACCGCGACTTCCTGAACATTCGCGATTTCACCCGCGACGAGTTGCCTGCGCTGTTTGCACTCGCTGAACGAATGCGATCGGGTGAATACACCGCGCGACCGCTCACGGGCAAGGCGCTGGCCATGATCTTCATGAAGGCCAGTACACGCACGCGTGTGTCGTTTGAAGTTGGTGTCGCGCAGTTGGGCGGTACCGCGCACTTCCTCTCGCCGCGCGATGTGCAGCTCGGTCGCGGTGAACCGGTGTCTGATACGGCGCGCGTGCTCGCCCGGTACGTGCAGGGCATCATGATTCGCACGTTCGCGCACTCGGATATTGAACTGCTCGCAAGCACCGCCGATGTGCCCGTGATCAATGGCCTCACCGACCTGTCGCACCCGTGTCAGATTCTGGCTGATGTGCTCACGATCCGACAGCACCTCGGCGCGCACGAAGGGTGTCCCGTGGCCTGGATCGGTGATGGCAACAATATGGCCAACTCCTGGATCGAGGCTGCTGCGTTGCTCGGGTTTCCGCTCCGGCTTGCGTGTCCCGAAGGCTATGATCCCGATCCCTTGTTCATGCGGTACGCGCGTGATCTGAACGCCAATGTGCAGCTGCTGCGCGATCCGCGCGAGGCGGCGTCGGGTGCACGCGTAGTCACCACCGATGTGTGGGCGAGCATGGGACAGGAAGAGGAACAAGCCGCGCGTATTGCGGCGTTTGCTGACTTTCAGGTTAACGATGATCTCATGTCGCGTGCGGCAGGCGATGCCATTTTCCTGCACTGTTTGCCGGCGCATCGCGGCGAAGAGGTGTCGGCCAGTGTCATTGATGGTGCGCAAAGCCGCGTGTGGGATGAGGCGGAGAATCGCCTGCACATTCAGAAGGCCATCATGGCGGTGCTCATGGGCGGCGAAGTACTGGTCTAGTATTGGTGTACTATTGCTGTCGCACAATACATCACCACATCTGTTCACTTACATCCACACTGAATCATGCTTGCTGTTGGCGATTCCGCTCCCGATTTCACGTTGCCCACCGATACCGGTGACGACTTGACGCTTTCGTCACTGCGTGGCCGTCCCGTGGTGCTCTACTTCTATCCCAAAGACGACACACCGGGGTGCACCACCGAGTCGTGCGAGTTCCGCGATCTCACGCCGCGTTTTGATGGCAGCAAGGCGGTGATCATCGGTGTGTCTCCCGATTCGGTCACGTCGCACCAGAAGTTCAAGGCCAAGTTTGAACTGCCCTTCACGCTCATCGCCGACACCGACAAGGTCGCGAGTATCGCGTACGATGTGTGGAAGGAAAAATCGATGTATGGCAAGAAATACATGGGTGTGGAGCGCACCACGTTTGTCATCGACAAAGACGGTCGCATCTCGCATGTGTTCGCCAAGGTCAAGCCGGCCGGTCACGCCGCCGAAGTGATGGAGGCGGTGGCGGGGCTGTCGTAAGGGCGGGTAGTGGTCGGATCGGGTTTCCTTCCACACCTCGGCGTACCGTGCGCTATTCGCTGACTCTCCTGCTTGCCGTTCGCGTCGGCATCATCCGATAGCGCGTGATGGACACGAACCCATCCACATCCACCACCGACGCCCCGCTTCGCTGCTTCGACGCGTTGCTCGGCAGCTTTACCCCGTCGATCGCGAACATCTCGCGCCCGATCAGGCCCGGGCGAT
>JBBRDJ010000198.1:0-4893 GCA_038203945.1 Gemmatimonadales bacterium | reverse complement strand
CGAGGCCAGCCGTTCTTCGAATGATCGCTCGTTGGCCGCCAACACCTCCTCCGCGACCGCCGACGGCAGGTAGGTATCCAGGAACAATGCTCGGCTGAGATCGGAGATTGCAGCCGAAGTTACCGCCTGCACATCGCGCGGTCGATCGCGATGGCGGCGCTTTTCATTGAGAATGCGCTCGTCCTGCGCGCTGGCGATACCGCGCCGCGGACCCCAGCGCACATGGATCTTTCCTCGGTAACTCACGGGCGGTGAATCAGACGGGAGAACCGTGACGACAGCGACTGGCACGTTGAAGAGTATGCGGCGTTCCACAAACAGCGATGGTGGTGGCACAACCTGTCCGTCCGTCTTGATATCGCTGAGCGTCGTGAGCAACTGATCGTCTATCGGCAGTTCGGCAGGTGTACCGTCGTCCCGGACACCGATGAATACGACACCTGGAGTGCGATGCCCCGGGAGATCATTCGCAAACGCGCAGATAGCTTCCCGCACTGTTGTTGGAGTCTCGCCGGCCCATCGTTCCTTGCGTTCGGCGCGATCAGATTCAGGCTGGGTGAGCAACGCCTCGAGTTCCACGTCGGAATAGCGGGCCATAATCGGATTGTGCGGGGCCATCATTGTTTCTCCAGTCCCGCGCTGAACGCACGAAACGCAGTTGTTGTTCTGATGCCGAGCAAACGAAATGCATCGCGGTACAGCGTCGCTCCCTCCAGCGTGTTCAGGACAAGCGCCCGTGTGAATCTCAAGCTGACGCGAGTTGCCCGCGCTGCGCGAAAGCTGTCTCCCGTGCTTTTCTTCCCGGCGCTGCCGGCACGGCGCAGTCGTCCAGCTTCCTGTTCAACCGCAGCATCGCGATTGTAGACGTTGCCGAACACGTCGAGTGGTACCAGCAGTTCGGCCGCAACGTTATGGCACCATCGCTCGACGGTGTCGCGTGACACGCGACGCGGGCTGGCGTCGTCGAGCGCCGTCTGATTGGCAAAGATGTGTACGAGTTCGTGCGCCAGCGTAAACATCTGGCCCGCTTTCGAATCAGCAGCGTTTACGAAAATGAGCGGCGCAAGCGTATCAGCCAAGGCAAAGCCGCGGAACTCCTCGTGATCGAGGGGTCGATGGGTGTTGTTCCCCACAACACCGTTCTTCATCACCATGACGCCCGCCTCTTCGGCGAGTCGGACGAGCGACGTTAGCGCGGCCTCCCACGTGCGATCGGCTTGACGCTCCCTCAGGTCGAGTCGCAGAACAGTCCGTATCAACGTCGCTGCGGCAGGCACTGTCATTCCGGTGCGAATCGATCCGACGAAGGGCAACGGAGCGTGGCCGTTTGCCTCAGCGTAGTCGTGGTACCAGCTCTGGCGTCGCTGACACGTATAGATCGTTTCGAGCAGGTTCGCGCTGGGACGCGCCATGACCTCATCGCGAAACGTCCTGAAGTCCGGGATCGGCAGCGCTTCCTCGGGAGGTGACGCGAGAAAGAGGTAGCCGACAGGTGCGTGCGTTCTTCGTGCGAAATGTTCGAGCTGCTTCAGCGTGGGCTGCAGCTCACCCCGTTCCCACTGCGCGAGCTTGGGAAAGGCCCGCTCGAGCGCAGCCGACGTAAGCCGGGCACGCTCGCGCGCCCAGCGAAACAGCGAGGGGGTGACTGCTACTCGGACTGCCGGCATGACGTGAATTTAACGGCGAGCAGGGTAAGGTGCAGTAGAGCCAGCAGATGCCGACGTATCGGTCATCTTCGGAGTATCCGAGCCGCGCAACCAACGGCACGATGAACTTGATCTCTACTTCTTTCTCACTGCGAAGGTTCAGCGATTCCAGCCGGTCGAATCATCTGTCTGCATTCCATCCTTTTGGTAACTCAGAGTGATCGGCTGACGGCGTCGGCTGCGTGAGTATCTCTTCAGCCGACACAAAGGCCAATCGTCGATGTCGAGCTGCCAATCAGATCCCAGACGGATATGGCTGCTGCATACACATGGGATTCCCGAATCATTCAGACCCTTGCGCCAACCAAAGCAGCACTGGAAAATGATCGCTGTGTTGCTGAAGACTCGCCGCGGTTAGCACCTCGCACTGCACAGCCGCAAGCACACTTCGTCCACGAACAAGAAATCCGTCACAGTGAAAGGCCTTGCTCGGCGCGCCGACCCATCGCAGGGTCTGTGGCAGTGGCATGTGCGCATGCAAATCCCGCCACGCAATTGTGAACCCGAGCTCACGGAACCTTGGGAGCATCCGTTTCTCTTCCTGCTTCGACGGAACCTCCTCGCCTTGCAGGCGCTCGCCCAGTGAGCAGTTGAAATCCCCACCAATAATCAGTGGCGCGTCCGGGGGCACTGCGGCCACGATTCGCTCCACAGCGGCCGCGCACTGAGCGATGTAGCTTCCGGATACATCCGTTCGCCCATTGGCCGGCGCATGCAACGAGAACACGTACACATGGTCTTCGCCCTGTCCGGATGACCGGGTCCAGCGCCCTCCAACGACCCACCCTTCAAACCCGGGTATCGGGATCGCCGTGAGCTCTCCGCTGTTGACCAGTATGGCACTCCCCCATGCCAGTCCGGGTGCGGCAGTCCACAGTCCCGCTTTCGGCCAAACCGGAAGCTTGCTCTCCTGCACAAACAAACAATCGGCGCGCAAAAGCTGCGCGAGTGTCACGGCCGACGACGTGGCGCGACCTGCGCGAAGATTCCAACTCACGAGCTGCATAAGGTGACACGGGAAACAAGGTGACTGATCGAAAGGCGAGGAGCGAACGCAGCCACGGTTTCATGCCTGCCGGCGCTTTTTGGTTCCGACGGTCGGAGCCCAGAGCACGTCGCGCAGCATATCCCACGGGATGTGGCGACGGATAGCCGCGGATTTCTGCATCATGGACTTCCCCGTGCCGGCCTCGCGATTTGCGGCAGCGACGAGCGCCGGATCTACACCTGCCGCTTCCACAATCCACTCAAGCATCTGCCAGTTCACGATGTGGTTGTAGGCGTATCGGGCGTCGCGTTTCTTGTCGACCACGCGCCCATAAGCGCCGACGGTGTGGTAGTCGCCGAGCCATCCCAACCAATGCTGCTTCTGGGTCGAGTACCAGACGCCGGGGTTATCGACCGGCGGTGCCTCCGGTAAGCCTTCGATGGCGCGGATCAGTGTCGGGATGTCGATCTGTCGGCTCATGTAGTGACGTGGGTTGTGGTGTTCAGAAGTGTGGCTGCAAAGGTTAGCGCCCAACCTGTGCTCGCGCCTTGATCTGCTCCCCAAGCAGCTGCTCGAATCTTCCGGTTGAGACGCACCAGCGATAGGTCGCTAGGCCGGCAGACTTGAACGCTGCATTGACCATCACGGCGCTTCGAACCGAATCTCCGCGCACCACGATATTGTACCGCGCTTGATCGGCGCCGTATCGAGTCGAGCCCTCGGATCCGCAGTCTGCCACCGCAGTATCGCCCACTACCAGCATGGAGTTACGCGCAGGCGGCGCGGCAGCGGAGAAACCCTCGCGCGTACCGACCGCGAGTAGACCAGAAGATCTGTCGATCACTTCGATGGAGAGCAGCCGTTCGGCCACATACTCAACGAGTGCGTCCCACGTCCGCCCGGCACTGCCCTCAATAGCGGTTGCCGGGACCGGAGTCGTTCGTAGGGCGGGAACGCGGTACGGCGTACACGCAGCGCTGACCAACGCGATACACAACAGGTGCTGAGGGCGAAAACGCATCATGTGCTTTTCTGGAAAGGAGGTGAAAGCACACGATACAGCGGGGGTCTGACAGCGGCCCGCGTTCACACCCCATCCACCCCCAAAACCTTCCGCCCCCGCGCCAACACCCGATCAAATTCGGCATCCAAAACCGCATTCGTACCACGACACCCATCCACCACACGCGCACTCCAATCGAAATACGCGTTCCGTCGTGCACGCTCCCAACTCGGCGGCGCATGATCGGTCACGTCCATCACATTGCAAATCTTGTCGGCCAGCTTCACCAGCTTCGCGCGCGGTGACGCCTGCGCGGCATGCGCCACCTGCTGATCCTTGCGCACATGCTTCTCAAGCGTTTTGTCGTCAGTCACCTCAGCCACCACACCGCGCACCGCGGCGCCATCTCGCGCTTCGATCTCATCGAACGTGGTCTTGGTATCCTCCACCGTGTCATGCAACACGGCGGCAATGAGCACCACGGGATCACGCACACCGCCCACACGCGCCAACAACTCGGCGACCGACAACGGATGATTGATATACGGAGTCGCATCAGGGTCTTTGCGCCGCTGATAGCGATGCTTGTCGGCCGCAAAGTGAATCGCGTCGAGCAACGTTACGACATCGTCCATAGCACCTCCAGTTCGGGAAATCCGGGCTGCTTTATACCTACAGTTTATCGCTTGGGTCCGACATCGGGGGCGTCCCTCAGCTCATTCCTGCAACTGCCCCGCGCTCCGGCTTTGGCCCACGTCACACGCCACTCGCCCGATTATCAGTGGGAAGCGACGAGCTGGCGTAACATTATGGCCTGTGCATATTACCGGCGGGGTGCGGCCGTGAATTGGCACGATGCCGCCGACCAGTCACGCATGTCAATTGCCGAACATTCGGACGGCCTGTACAACGTGGTCACGCACGAAATCGGCCACATGTGGTTTCCCATGATCGTGGCGAGCAACGAGCGGGCGTACATGTGGCAGGACGAAGGTTTCAACACGTTCATCAACACGTTCACCAACGCGTAGGGCCTACAAGCATCCCACCCTCGCTGACTTTTTTCGCACCATGGAAGACGCCGGTGGAGGACGTGCGGTATCCCGCCGAGGTATGGTGCACCAACAGCAGACGGTATCTGCGTCAATATCAGTTCGTTGGCCGCACAGTCAAGCAGGTTGAGCTCGATCCCGAAC
>JBBRDJ010000197.1:0-4920 GCA_038203945.1 Gemmatimonadales bacterium | reverse complement strand
TCCATGACCCAAACCATGGGGTCAGAGTCCATAACCCATAAAATGATCATGGACTCCGAGTCCCGGGCCACGAAATTCACGAGGGGTCGGTCAAGTACTCGTCGAGTGTAGGGCGACTGTCCAGCGCGATCGGCAACCACTTGAAAGCTGGCCGGCCCGCCGCCGTTCGCACCTCACCGCGGCGCCACGGTCACCTTCGTTTGCCACGTTGCCGCCTGTTCCGGTTTGCCCCAGCGCTGGTACAGCGCCACCAACCGCGTCCGGGCCGTTTGCGTCGCCTCGTGCTGCGCACCACGCCCCGCCAACAACCGCTTCTCCGCATCGAGCAGCAGCGATTCCGCTTCCGCGTACCGTCCGCCAAGCGTCAGGACCTCGCCCAGCGACGCATCGGTCGACGCCTGCAGCCAGTGGTCTGCCGGAAGACTGCGCCGCCGCAACTGTTGCGCCTCGCGCATCATCGCCACGCCGGCCGGCACCGAGTCGAGCCGCGCCAATGCACGCCCCAGATACAGCATTGCGCTGTGCAGATACAGGCTGTTGTCGTCGAGCGAGCTGCCGCGCAAACGCACCACCTCGCGGGCCATGGCCGCGGCCTCGCGGTACTGTCCGCGCTGCAACAGCAGCTCCGCGTAGTTCGCGGCCGTGGAAGCGTAGCTCACATGCCCGGGACCAAGAATCCGTCGCTTTATCTCAAGCGTTTCCTGATACGTCGCCGAGGCCTCGTCCAGTCGTCCCAATCGCTCGAGCACACCCGCGCGCACCGACAACGCCGAGGCGATCACCGGATGGTCCGTGCCGTGTGCCCGGCGCGCCGCGGCAAGCCCCTTCAGCGAAAAGGTGTCGGCGGCGGCGTGCTCACCGGCTGACCCCGACACGACGGCGATGTTGATGTAGGTGGGTGCATTCGACGAGTCGTCGGTGGCGAAATACCGCTCCGAGAGCGCCAGCGACTTTCGAAACTGTATCAACGACTCCGGCAGACGACCCAAGTCGTACAGCAGTCGCCCGCGGTTCTCTATCGCCGTCGCTTCTTCCATGGGGTCCGGGTGCGGGTAGCGTGTGTACAGCCCTTCCGCGATCTGCAGCAGAGAGTCCGCGTTCCCCACGTTGCCGCGCGTTTCCTCCACCAGTGCCAGCTTGGAATACGTTACCGCCGTGAGATAGTCGCCGGCCGGGGCGTGCCGCCGTCGGGCAGCGAGATCCAACGCGTACTGCCGCTGCGCGATGTCCAGTTCGCCCAGCGCCAAATAGGCATTACCCATCACCGCGCGGATCTCCGCCTCCAGCTCGGGCGCGACCTTCATCGAGTCCGCACGGACCACCGCCGAGTCCAGCACTGTGCGCATGGTTACGTCCTTGCCGAACGACTCCGGGTTCGACGAGTTCAGCATCGTCATCAAAAACCGTGTGACTTCCTCGGCGCGCGTCTGCTCGGCGATCGCCTCCAAGCGCGCGGAGTCGGCACGCTGCGCTTGTAACAGCGCGGCGCCGGCACCACCCACAAGCGACAGCATCGCCACCACACCCGCCGCCGTTTCCCAGCGGCGCCTGCGGACGAACTTTCGCATGCGATATCCGAGGCTGTCCGGGCGGGCCTGCACTGGCAACTGCGCGCAGTGATTCTCCACGTCGCGCGCGAACGCATCGACCGACATGTAACGACGCGCGGGTTCCTTGCGCAGCGCCATCAGCACGATGGCGTCGAGATCGCCCTCGATCGCCCGCTGCGCGCGTGTTGCTGACCGTTCCGCGAGCTGCTGCCAGCGCGCGCCCGACAGAATCGTGCTCGGACGTGGCGCCGCCTGCTCGGTGATGGTGCGCTCCATCTCGCCGGCCGACTTGCCCTGCAGATCGAAGGGGCGCCTCCCCGTGAGCAATTCACACAGCACGACGCCCAGAGCATAGACGTCAGCGGTGGTGTCTACGGTCTGGCCACGCAGTTGTTCCGGTGCGGCATATTCCGGCGTGAACGCCCGCTGCCCCACCTGCGTCGCCGTGACGGGTTCCGACTCCTCCGACTGGCGCATCAGCTTCGCGATCCCGAAGTCGAGCAGCTTCACTGTGCCGTCGGTCGTCACAAAGATGTTACCGGGCTTCAGGTCCCGATGCACCACCAGCTTCTGATGCGCCGCTCGCACCGCTGCACACACCTGTCCGAACAGCACCAGTCGCGCCTCAATCGTGAGCTGTCGTGCATCGCACCAGCGCGTGATCGGCTCACCGTCGATGTACTCCATGACGAAGTACGGCAGCCCATCCGCCGTCACACCACCATCGAGCAGCGACGCGATGTTGGGATGCTGCAGACTCGCCAGGATCTGGCGCTCCGCGCGGAACCGGCGGAGCGCGACGGGACCCTCGGCACTCCGGCGCAAGAACTTGACGGCCACACGCTGGCGATACTGATCGTCGGCGCGGACCGCCTCATATACCTCGCCCATGCCCCCCACGCCAATGCAGCGCCCGATTTCGTAACTCCCGAGTCGCGCACCGCCCCAACGCTCACTCGGATCCCGCTCGACGCGCACCGGCGTGCCGAGGAACCCGTCACTCCGCGCGTGCGCCACCAGCAGTGCGCGCAGCTCCTGCTCGAGGGCTCGATCGTGTGAGGCGCTGCGCGACACAAAGTCGTCCCGTTCCGTTTCAGGGACGCTCAGTGCGGCGTCGAAAAGAGACTCGAGCAGCGCAAAGCGGGCAGAGGACGCGGGCGAAAAATCCATGGATCAGGCGTCCTTGAGGGTTTTGAGCAGAAAGGCACGCGCGAATGCCCAGTCGCGCTTCACGGTCGCGGGCGAGATGTCAAGCGCCGTGGCCGTCTCCACAATATCGAGGCCGCCGAAGAATCGTAACTCCACCACGCGCGCCTGGCGCGGTGCGTGGGCGTCGAGCTGTTGCATCGCATCATCGAGTGCGATCAAGTCGACCGACCGGTCCGGCACCGCGGCAATCTCCTCCTTCAGCGTTACGCGCACGCCATGATCCCGCTTGATGCGGCGACGCTGCCGAGCGTGATCCACGAGAATACGTCGGATCATCTGGGCGGCGACCGCATAGAACTGCGCCCGGTGTTCCCAGTGCGCGTGCCGTTGTCCGATCAGCCGCACCAGCACCTCGTCCACCAGCTCCGTGGGTTGCAGTGTATGACCGTCCACCTCACGATGCATCGCGTACTCCGCGATCCGATGCAACTCCGTCATCACGGCGCGAGCCAAGCGCTCTGCGGCATTCGGCACACCAGCTTGCAGTGCGGCGAGCAGTTGTGTCACGTCGACGTCGTCTGCCATGCGCGCTGGGTTTTTGGGTGGGGGAAAGCCGTATCGGGCTTTGGCGCTGCGGCGACAGCGGGGAAGGTAGCCTCCTGCCACAATGCCACGGTGGCACATGGTTAGGAAAAGGAATTTCAAGCGGGGACGGTCGAGTATGCGGCAAACGTACGGCGCGATGGCCGACCCCGCGAGGGATGGCGGGCGAGCGGTGGTCTGCACTCCGCGCGCCGCCGCGCTTTCCCCAGGCACCCAGACGGCCGTAGGCATGTCGAACCCCGATTGCGGCCAAGCGAGCATCCCTGCGGCCTGCTCATCGTCGAAGAGGTCCAGCGGAACGAACCGCCGCAACACGACATTGAATGCATAGCCGTGTTCCATCACCTCCGATCGTTACTCTCGCCCCAGTGTGCGCCTATGCTCAAGCAGTCGTTCCTGCTGTGGTTTGTCGTGCTCGGCATCACCGCACCGATCAGCGCACAAACAACTCCGCTTGAATCCGCGCTGGCCGCCGAGGTGCAAGCCGCTCACTCAGCGGGCACCTTCGATGGACTGGTGCTCGTCGCCGTGGGCGATCGCGTCGTACTGCGCGCGGCAATCGGTTTGGCCGATCGAGCGGGCCAGCGCGCGTTCTCGCTCACCGATCGGATTCCGCTCTGTTCGCTTACGAAGCAGCTTACGTCGACGCTCATCATGCAGGAGGTCGGCGCGGGACGTCTGGCGCTCGATACACCCGTGGCGTCCTGGCTTCCGTGGTTCCGCAGCGATGCTCGCTCGGCCATCACCGTGCGGCACCTGCTGCAGCACACTTCCGGGCTTCCCGACCCTGAGCAGATTCCCGATTTCTGGAGCATCGCCGACACCACAGTGACCGCGACCACAGCGTTGTTTGCGCGATTCGCCGAGGTGCCCCTTCGCACCGAGCCTGGCCGCACCTTCGCATACAACAATTTCGACTTCATGGTTCTCGGCCTCTTGCTTGAAACGGTGACCGGCCGCACCTACGAGCAACTCGTGGCCGAACGATTGGCAAAGCCGGCTGGGCTCGTGAACGTGGCATTGGCGCCCGCGACAATGGCGCCTGACATGCTTCCCGTGGGCTACGACACCACTGTTGTCGTCCCCAACCAGCGGCTTCGCACGTATGGTGCCGCTGGCGGCTTGCTCGGAACCATGGACGATCTCTATCGCTGGGATCGTGCCCTGCTTGACGGTATTGTACTCACGCCCGCTCTCCTCACCACGATGTTCACGCCCGACGGTTCGCTCGGATTCGTGGGCCTCGGCAGCTGGGTGTACAACCTTACCCCCGTGAAAGGCGGGCCGTCGGTTCGACTCGCCGAGCGGCAGGGCGGAATCGGCGGGTGGCTCGCGACGAATATCATCGCGCCTGAGCGCGGCTGGTCCGTGATCGTGTTTACCAACACGACCGCAGCCGATATCCATCAGACATACGCGAATCGCGGCCTCGTCTTTGCGCTCGTGAAGCGGCTGTTGGAGGCGATGCCGCGATGAGCGCCGCGACGGCGTGGTTTGCCCAGCGTGTATATGCACACGAACCCGCGTGGTCTGCGTTCACGTAATTCATCGACGCCTCAGGCGTTGAGACAAGTCCCAGCATTGCACCCGACGGCGAGTCGTTCGCATACGTGAGTAG
>JBBRDJ010000196.1:0-4929 GCA_038203945.1 Gemmatimonadales bacterium | reverse complement strand
GAGCAAGGGGCGAGCGGCGTGCGACAGGCGCGCGGCGTGCTCCTGCCAACGCTGGCCGTAGACGCGCGCTATTCGGAGTTCACCGGCGTGGTCAATATCGGGGAGTTCATCAATCCCGCCTATGAGGCGCTCAATCAGCTCCTGGGGCAGAACGCGTTCCCGACCAACATTGCCGCCACGCTGCCCTTCCGACAGGACACCAGACTGCGTGCCACACAGGTGGTCTACAATCAGGCGGCCATAGAACAGTGGCGACTGGCCCGCTCCCTGTACGGCGTGACCCGCGCGCAGCAGGAGTTGGCGGCGCGCCAAACCGCCGCCGACGTACAACTGGCATGGTTGGCGCTGGCCGGTGCGACCAAAGTCATTGACGTGTACGAGTCGGCGCTCACCGTGCTTGCGGAAAATGAGCGCGTGGCCAATCGGCTCGTGGCCAGCGGGCAGGGAACGCCCGACGCCGTCTTTCGAGCACGGGCGGATCGCGCCCAAACGGAACAACAACGGGCCGACGCCCAACGGCAGCGTGATGCGGCGCGCCGACTGATCAACGCATTTCTTGACCGGGATCCGGACACACCGGTGAACGTGACCGATGACAGTACGCTGGTGCGCCCACTGCCCGCCGACCGCGACGCCACCCTGCGCGATGCGCTCGCCCAACGCGAAGAGTTGGAGCAAGCGGCGCTCGGGGTGAACATCGCGGAGCGTCAGATCAAACTGGCCTCAGCGGCATTTCTCCCGAACGTCGCGCTGGCCGCCGATTGGGGTATCCAAGGCGATCGCTACACGCTCGACGGCAGTGGCAACGTCGCTGTGGCGTCACTGGTGTTTCAGTGGAATCTGCTCAACGGCGGACAGGACGCCGCACGTCGCGAGCAAGCCACGCTGGAGCGACGCAAGGCGGAGCTGCGTCAGCGTGATGCACAACGACAGATCACGCTGCAGGTGGATCAGGCGTGGGACGCAGCGCAGGTGGCACAACGCGCGTTGCAAACGTCTGCGGTGCAACTGGAGTCGGCGCAGCGCAGCTTCACGCTCGTGTCCCGTCGCTACGACGAAGGTCTCGCACCACACATTGAGTTTGTGGCCGCGCGCGAATCGCTCACGCAGGCCGAACTCAACGCGGTGCTCTCACGATTCACCTACGCGGCGCGCCGCGTTGACCTCGAACGCGCCGCTGCTCTGCGTGCGCTGACGCCCTGAACGAGCCTCCAACATGCAACGCTTCTTCGTATTCGCACTCGTGCTGCTGGCGGCCTGCAGTGCCCCTGAGGCCAAACCCGAGCAGAGCATTCCACCCGTGCCCATCACACTTGGTAACGTGACCCGTGAAGCCATCGCGCGGCCGGTGCAGGCCACGGGTGCGTTTGGTCCAAAAGACGAAATCACTCTTTCGTTCAAGATCGGCGGCATCGTGTCGAGCGTAAGCGTAGATGAAGGCGCCACCGTGCGTGGTGGTCAGCAACTCGCATCACTTGACCTGCGCGAAATCGAAGCGCAGCTCACCAAAGCCCGCGTGGGTATGGACAAAGCCACGCGCGATGTGACGCGGTTGCGCGCATTGCAGCGAGACAGCGTCGCCACACTCGCGCAGTTGCAGGACGCCGAGTCGGCGTTGTCTGCCGCCGAAGCCGATATGCAAACCGCGAGAGTGAATCGTGAGTACGCCGAAATCTCCGCTCCGGTGAGCGGTCGCATTCTGCGGCGACGCGTGCAACCGGGCGCCCTGGTGAGCGCCGGTGTGGAAGTGTTTACCCTCGGTAGCGACGCGCGCGGACGCGTGGTGCGCGTAGGCGTACCCGACCGTGATGCCGTGCGTGTGCAAGTCGGGCAATCGGCCGACGTACGCTTTGACGCGCTACCCGATCGCGTGTTCAGTGCGCGCGTATCGCAGCGCGGTGCGTCCACCGATCCACGCACGGGCATGGTACCCATTGAAGTCGCCGTGGCCGGTGCCGACATCATGCCGGCCGGCACGGTGGCCAGTGTGTCGATTCGTGTTCCCGCAGCACAAGCCGTCACGCTGGTACCCGTCGAATCGATTCTCGAAGCAGACGGTGATTCGGCCACGGTATACAGCGTGCGCGACGGCCGAGCGGTGCGTCATACGGTGCGCGTGTTGTACATCACCGGTGAGCAGGTCGCGGTAGACGGACTCGAAGGCGTCACACAGGTCGTAACGAACGGTGCGCCATATCTCACCGACAGTGCGCTGGTACGTGTCGTGGACGGTGCGCTGTGAAAATCGTTGAGTTTGCCGTGCGGCGCTGGCAGTTCACGGTGCTGTTGTTCCTCATGCTGATTGCCATTGGTTTCACGAGTTGGCAATCGATTCCACGCGCTGAAGATCCGTCATTTCCCGTACCAATTTTCACGGTGGTGGCGGTGTATCCCGGCGCCGATGCCGGCGATATGGAGCAGCAAGTCACGGAGCTCATTGAGGAGAAGCTGGCCGCGTTGGGGGATGTCCAGGAACTCTATTCGCGCAGCGGTGATGGCCTGTCCGTAATCACGGTGGAGTTTGACACGTCTGTCGATGTCGATCGCAAAGAAGACGCGGTGCGGCGCGAAATAAACGGACTGCGGTCCGAGCTGCCCGCATCACTGGCCCGTCTCGACGTGACGCGTCAGGAAAACAACACCGTCGCCATTGCGCAGATCGCGCTCGTGAGTGCAACCACGCCGTACCACGAACTCGACAAGATCGCCGAACGCATTGAAGAGCGAGTGGAGCGGGTCGCTGGCGTGCGGCAGGCCGACCGTTGGGGCGCGCCGCGACGGGAAGTGCAAATCACGCTCGATCTCGGTCGTATGGCCACGCTGGGCATAGCGCCCACACAGGTGTTGAATGCGCTGGCCAGCGATAACGCAGCGATTCCGGGCGGCAGTGTTGATGTGGGCGCACGACGATTCAACCTGGCGTCCACCGGTCGTTACCGTTCGCTGGAGCAGATGGAGCAAACGGTCGTGACCGGAAACGCGGCTTCACTGGTGCGAGTGCGTGATGTGGCCAATGTGCAGTGGGGCTACGCTGATCCGGTGCACATCACACGCTACAACGGACGTCGCGCCATGTTCGTGAGCATCACTCAGCGAGCGGGCACCAGCATCAGCACCGTGCGCGACAGCATCTGGCCCGTGCTCGACGCCGAGGAAGCGCTGCTGCCCGCCGGCGTTACACTGGAACGCGGCTTTGATCAGTCCCAGAACGTAGACGAGCGCCTGTCGCGCTTGGGAATCGATTTCGCGATTGCGCTGGCCTTGGTGATTGTCACGCTGCTGCCGCTGGGACTTCGCGCCGCGCTGGTGGTGATGGTGTCCATACCGTTGTCACTCGCCATCGCGGTGGCGCTGCTCAACTTCACGGGCTTCTCGATCAATCAGTTGTCCATTGTTGGCTTTGTCATTGCCCTCGGCCTGCTCGTGGATGACTCAATTGTCGTAGTGGAAAACATCACGCGCTTTCTGCGCGCTGGCTATTCGCGCACTGAGGCGGCCATCCAGGGCACCAGACAAATCGCTGTGGCCGTGCTTGGGTGTACCGCCACATTGATTTTCGCTTTCGTACCGCTGCTGTTCCTGCCTGGTTTACCGGGACGCTACATTCGCTCGCTGCCAATCGCGGTGGTGTATGCCGTGATGGCGTCATTGCTGGTGTCGTTCACCATTATTCCGTGGCTGGCCAGCCGCATTCTTCCGCGCGAAGAAGCCAAAGAGGGCAATCGATTCCTGCAGGCGCTCGATCGG
The DNA here is from genome assembly GCA_038203945.1 of Gemmatimonadales bacterium. Lineage (GTDB taxonomy): Bacteria > Gemmatimonadota > Gemmatimonadetes > Gemmatimonadales > Gemmatimonadaceae > JAABRT01. The sequence goes on along the minus strand of JBBRDJ010000196.1, from coordinate 1,182 downwards.
GGCATTCGCACCACGTATGCGCCGCTGCTGGGTCGTGCGCTGGCTTTTCCGGCGCGCACGCTCACACTAGCCGCCCTGCTTGTGGTGGGCAGTATTGCGCTTGTGCCCATCGTGGGATTTTCGCTCTTCCCCAAAGCCGGCACGCCGCAGTTTCACATCCAGATTGAAACGCCCGACGGGTCGAGTCTCGAAGAAACCGATCGCGCCGTGCGATTTACCGAACTCGTGATCGGAGCGCATCCCGACGTGCGTGGTATTTTCAGCAACATCGGCAAAGACAATCCGCCGGTGTACTACAACGTGTTTCAGCGTGCCGAAGCCGCCAATCGCGGCCAGCTGTTTGTACTGCTGCATGAGTATGACACTGAACGCACGCCAATCATGCTGGACACGTTGCGACAGCGTTTGGCGGAATACCCAGGCGCGCGTATCGAGCTCAAGGAGTTTGAGAACGGACCGCCGATCGAAGCGCCCATTGCCATGCGCATTGAGGGCCCCGATCTCGATACGCTTCGCGCGCTCGCGGCACGCGTTGAGAACATCGTGCTGGCCACTCCGGGCACGCAGTACGTGCGTAATCCCATTCGTTTGCGTCGTACCGACTTGCGCCTGCAGGTAGACCGGCAAAAGGCCGGCTTGCTGGGCATCCCGTCGGTAGAACTCGACCGCACGCTGCGGCTGGGCGTGGCTGGTCTCGACGCGGGCCAATTCCGCAGCGATGACGGCAATGAATATCCCATTGTATTGCGTCTCGCGCACGAGGGCCGCCCAACACCCGCGGTCCTTGACCGCATCTACGTGCCATCGGTGCTAGGCGCATTGATTCCAATCAGTCAGGTCGCATCGTTGGGCTTTGAATGAAAAGCCTCTGTGATCGATCATCGCGAGCGCGAACGCGCGGTGAGCATTACCAGCTACGTGACCAGCGGATTCAACACCGATCGCGTGACGCGGGCCGTGCTGGATGCACTCGAGGCCATTGATGTGCCGGTTGGCTATCGGATGTACCCGGCCGGTGAAATCGAAAGTCGTGAAGAAAGTTTCGGCGGAATCGGCTCAGCCGTGATCGTGGCGGTGTTCGGGATTCTGGCCATTCTCGTGCTCGAGTTCCGCAGCTTCCGCACTACACTGGTGGTCGCGTCGGTGATTCCGCTGGGCGTCGTGGGCGGCATCCTGGCGCTG
>JBBRDJ010000195.1:0-4949 GCA_038203945.1 Gemmatimonadales bacterium | reverse complement strand
CACACCCGTTCCCATACCGAACACGGTCGTTAAGCCTGACAGCGCCGATGGTACTCCGGTCGAGAGATCGCGGGAGAGTAGGCCGTTGCCGGCACCCTTTGCGGAACCCCCGTCACTTCACTGTGGCGGGGGTTTCGTGTTGGTGCCCACCAGGCCAACGCTTTACTCGCGGAAAATGGAATGCGTGGCGGGCACCGAGGTGTTGAAGCCCGATAGCACGCTCATTTTCGCACGACACCAAGAACAGTCCGCCATCGCGTGGTTGGACTGCGTACGCAGGATCACACCAAAATGGGCATCCTCTGCATCGACTGTTGTGTATTCCGGTCAAAGCGGTCAGGTAATCCGGTTCGAATCGGCCAAGCATTTCGTACTAAAGCGGCCGCCCGATCCGGCCCATTTCGGCCAGGCGTTTTGGTGGCTGCACACGGGGAGTGTGCGCGCGCGAGATTAGTGGTGAAGAGTTACGACGACTTGGTGTCCGACGACGTCGTCGTGGCGCCGAGCTTCCGTAGGGATCCTCCGGTGAGGGTGATGCGATGCGCATGATGGACCAGCCGATCCATGATCGCATCGCCAAACGTGACGTCGCCCACGCCTTCGTGCCAGCGTTCGACGGGCACCTGGCTGGTGAGCAGCGTGGCGCGACGGCCCGTGCGGTCTTCGATCATCTCCAGCAGATCCCGCCGCTCGCGATCCCCAATCGGCGCGAGGCCCAAGTCATCGACGATCAGGAGATCCGCTTTCCCGAGTTGCGCGAGCACTTTGCCGTACGTGCCGTCGCTGCGCGCCATCACGAGGTCGGGCAGGAGGCGTGGCAAGCGCAGATAGCGCAGAAGGTAGCCATGGCGACACGCACTGTGTCCAAGCGCACACGCGAGCCACGACTAGCCGGTTCCCGTCGGCCCCGTAATCAGTAGCACACCATGTTGTGCGATCCAATCGCCCGTCGCGAGGCGCAGGAGCTGTGCTTGATCGAGGCCGCGCTTCACGCGAAAGTTCACGTCCTCGATGGATGCACTGTGCCGCAGCCGCGCGAGTTGCAGCAGCCGCGTGAGGCGGCGATTCTCGCGCGCGACGTGTTTGCGCTCCAGCAGCAGCGCGACACGATCCTCGAAATCGAGCGAGACGATATCAGGCTGGCGTCGTTGTTCCTCGAGGGCCTCGGCCATCGCGGGCAGTTTCAAGCGATGCAGGAGGTCGGTCGTTTGTTGAGCCAGCATGTCAGTGGATTCCGAGTGGCAGGGTGAGGGGCGCGGTGTCCGCCGTGTCCGTCGTGTTTGCAGTGTCCGCGTCGTACGCGGTACCGCGCACGTTGTCATGCGTAGCGGGGAGGTGTGTGGTCGCCTCCGTCTCGTCCGGCAGCGTCTGGTCGAGGCCGAGTTTGAGTATGGAGGCCAGCGAGCGATACGTCATCCTGCCCGTTGCCTGCCCGCGCTGCGCGGCCGCTTCGAGGCGCGACGCGCCATAGCGTTTGACCAGCGCGAGCAGCCCCAGACAAGCGCGATAGCCTTGCTCCGGATGCGGCTTGTGCTCGAGGATGTGCGCGACCACCGCGCCCGTCGCGACGCCGATCGATGCGCCCCAGTGCACCAAGCGCGACGGGGTCCAGTCCAGATGCCGCGTATGCGACTTGGGCCGATGCGTAGGATCCGAGGTATAGCCGCCCGGCGTGTGGCGACGCGCATGCGCCGCGACGCGCGTCCCGCGGTGCAGGATCTCGCACATCGTCGCCGTCAGCCGCACGTCCACGGTCGCGCGAACGAGCGTATACGGCACACTGTAGCAGTGCTTCTCGACCGCGCTGTGGTCATCGATGTTGACCTTCGCTCGGCGCCATTCCGCGTACTCATGGCGCGTGGCCGGCAGCGGCCGTAGCGCGGGCCGATCCGTCGCCGCGAAGAGCGACGGGCGCGAGCCGGGCAGTTTCTGAAACGGGCGGTCGTTCGGCGCCTCCAGCCGCGGCCGCAGCGCTGCATCCAGCTCGGCGAGCGACGTGAAGCGCTGATGCCGCAACGGAGCGAGCAGTGCGCGCTCGACGATCTGCACGGCCGTTTCCACCTTCGCTTTGTCGCGTGGGGCCGCGACGCGCGTGGGTAAAATCGCCGTGTCATAGTGCGTCGCGAAGTCGGCATACGTCGCATTGATCTCGGGTGCGTAGTACGACGCGTACGTCACGCCCGACCGCAGGTTATCCAGAATGATGAGTGCCGTGCCGCCGCCGAAATACTCCAGCATCCGCACATGTGACGCGATCCAATCGGGCCGTTGCTGCGTCCAAGTTGCCTCGGCAAACGCGTAGTTGCTTGCCCCGAGCGCCGCGACAAAGATCTGCGCGGTGCGCACCATCCCGGTGGCCGGATCGTGAATGTCGACCGTGACGCCTGCATAGTCGACGAAGGCGCGCTCGCCGGCCGAGTGCTCTTGGCGTATCACCGGATCAATCCGCGCGCCAGCGCCGATAGTGGTCGGCAAACTGACGGTAGCGGTAGCCGGTGGGCTCGGCGACACGATACTCTTGGCGTCAGCAAAGCAGCGTCACGCCTTTGCGTTTCCTTTCCTGCGCGATCTGAGCCCACTCAGGCAGCGGGCGAGGGTCGCCACCGGCGCGCGGTCGCACGCGAACAGCGTCTGCTTCAGGGCCGCGTCCTCCATCGTCGATGCGAGCGGCTACGGGAGCCCGCTCGCCCGAAAGCGCGCGACGTCATCCTGCACGGTACTGTGCGGCACGCCCGCGCTGCGCGCGGCCTGCCGCTCGCTGAGTCCAGCCTCCAGCCGCAGCCGGAGTACGTCACGAATCGTTCGCATCGAGATCCTGTCACGGGGCACGGCGTCTCTCCGGTTAAAGTTCCCGGAATGACGCGCCTGCAACGCGGATTGGGATCCCAGGCCGCGCACCCGACCACACCCCAACACCACCCGGCCGGATTCCTCCGGAATGGGTGGCCGGCTTCAGCCAGACCCGGTGGCCGGATTCGCCCGGAATGGGTGGCCGGATTCAACCGGAATCAGTGGCCGGATTGGGCCGGAATACGCAGCTCGCCCGATCGTTATGGTTCTGAACGAAGAAGAGGGCGGGACGCAGGTCCCGGCGCGCTGCGGCACACACGCACGGCAGCTGCAACCTCACCTGCTCCAAGAGGCGCGTACATTTCTGCGGCATGGATGTGTGGCTGACATCGCGCCTGAAAAAGCTGACGTACGAAAGCCGGCGTATCAACAGGCTTTGCAGGGAGGCGCAGCTCAGCGCCGATTTTTGGCACGAGAAGCACGCAAAAATGCCTATGGCCAGCGACGCGCCGTCCGCTCGCCTGATTCGGTGTAAACGGCGCGCGCGATGATTCGGCTCGCGTGTAGCACGCTCGCCATCAACGAGACATGCTACCGCACGGCGCCCCAAGATTGTTCGGCCCGCGTGTAGCACGTTCGACATCAACGAGACGTGCAAACGTCTACCTCACAATGCGCACAACGATTCGCCGCGGATAGTGCGTTGGCCATCAACGTGACGTGTTACCGTTCTCAGGGCCCGCAGCCACGAGAAAACCGCGCGGTGGAACACTAGACTGGTGGGCTTGATCACCACGGCCTCGCACCCGAGGGGTTGGGCTGTACCGTCATTCTCGACGCAACGCGTGTCAGCTCGGCTGAGACTCTCAACAGATGTATCGCGTGCATTGCGCCTTGGTGCGATACGTGCGCATCAAAGCCAAGCGCCGCGTGTGCGCTTAACACGCAACCGCCACTCACTGTCCCAACGACGAGCAACAACACCTCGTCTGGTGGCTGCCTGCCGGATCGACTCACGCCCATTTGCTCAACCCCGCATTGACATCCGGTGTCAAGGTTTGTGCGTGCGCGAGGCGAAGCGGCAACGTAAAGGCGAAACAACGTGGCATCGTTCTCGAATTCTCTCATTGCTCCAGCACCATGCCCCATTCGCTGACCCTGGCCACAGGTCTCCGGATACACCGCAACGGAACGCGCGCACCGCACGGCACCATCGCACGGTACCACCGCAGGTACCACCGCACGGTCCCACGGCACGGTCCCACGGCACGGTACGACACGACTGGCTGCCGCATTGGCTCTTCGATACGATGATGGAAGTGTGCGGCGCCGACACGCGCCAGCTCCGGAGGTGCAACAATGAAGGGCCGGGCATGGCCACGAGGTGGGGATTACGCCATCCGTCCATGAAACTTGCCTTGCTGCATAGGTCTAATGCGGGCACCTGTCAAAGCGAGGGGACGTATCTATCGACCACTTCCTCCCTGTCGGGAAAGAGATCAGCGATGGCACCTGAAGGAGATCTTCAGGGAATCGTATTGCGCTCGTTCGCCCAATCTGGGTGATGTTCATCGGCGGGGCGATGCCGAAGGTATGCCCGCAGATCTTCGGGGTTCGCTCAGCCGTTGGGCGGTCGCGGCTGTAGAGCCTGGGTGGCTTTGAGGCGAGCGAATTTCAAGGAATGCGACGAAATAGCGCCGCAGCGCAGCTGAAGTCGACAGGGGAGGGAGCCCGCGAGCGTGCGCCTCGCGAAAATCTTCGGGTAGGGAGCTGCGTGCCAGTTGCGCGGTTCGCATACGCCAGCTTTATTTGGAATCCCTCGCGGTGCGGTGCGCCGCAGGTCCGGTGATTTGGATCTGCGTGGTGGTGCACGCTGCGAGCCTTGAAACCTTGAGGGAGCGGAGTTGGTGCGCGGTGCAGCGCCACCTCACATCGGGTTTCGGAGAGGAAACGGAATCGTCAAGATTCTGAAAAAAATCTTCAGTTACCACTTGAAGAGTCTGCTACACCGAGTTATGTTTACAATCTGCCGCTACGAACGCGGCGTAAAAAGATAGAGTAGATCGCGCGGCGTGTCTGCGCTGATTGGTATGCTGATTGACAATCGAAGTCGAGATCATTGGATGTGCGGGGCGGACTTATTGATCCGCGGATTCATC
>JBBRDJ010000194.1:0-4960 GCA_038203945.1 Gemmatimonadales bacterium | reverse complement strand
CCAGCCCAACGTCATGTTCAAAAAGGTTCTGATCGCCAATCGTGGTGAGATTGCGCTACGCGTCATCCGGGCGTGCCGCGAGCTGGGCGTGCAGACGGTTGCCGTCTACTCCGAAGCTGATCGCGAATCGCTGCACGTGCGGTTCGCCGACGACGACGTGTGCATTGGTCCGGCGCCGAGCCGTGACTCGTATCTGCGCATCCCTCGCCTTATCGCGGCCGCCGAAATCACCGGCGCCGACGCCATTCACCCGGGCTACGGATTCCTGGCCGAAAACGCCGAGTTCGCGGAAACGTGCGCCGCGTCGGGGATCACGTTTATCGGCCCCACGCCCGAGCAGATTCGGGTCATGGGCGACAAGGCCTCGGCCCGCAATGCCATGGCCGCCGTTGGCGTGCCGATCGTGCCCGGTACCCCCGGTCCCGTGGAAGATGTCGACGAAGCGCTGGGCTTTGCGCGCGACATCGGGTTCCCGGTGATCATCAAGGCGGCGGCTGGTGGTGGTGGGAAGGGAATGCGCGTGGCACGTGACGCCGACGACTTTTCACGTTCGTTTCAACTCGCGCGCAGCGAAGCGCTGAGTGCGTTTGGCAACGGCGATGTGTACGTGGAGAAGTTTCTGGAGCGTCCGCGACACGTCGAGTTTCAGGTATTGGGCGATTCCAAGGGCAAGGTCATTCATCTGGGCGAACGCGACTGCTCGGTGCAGCGCCGTCACCAGAAGCTGATTGAAGAAGCGCCGTGTCCGGTAATGACACCGGAGTTGCGCGAGCGGATGGGCGAGGCGGCAGTGCGCGGCGCGCAGGCGATCAACTACGTAGGCGCCGGCACGGTGGAAATGCTGCTCGACACGGACGGCTCGTTTTACTTCATGGAAATGAACACGCGCATTCAGGTTGAGCATCCGGTCACGGAAATGCTCACCGGCGTTGATCTCGTGAAGGAGCAGATTCGCGTGGCTGCGGGTGAAGCCCTCACGGTGACATCGCTGCCGATGTTTCGCGGCCATGTCATCGAGTGTCGCGTCAACGCCGAAGATCCGGCGCGCAACTTTCAGCCGTCACCCGGTCGCATTGACGTATTTCATCCGCCCGGTGGGCCCGGTGTACGCGTCGATACACATGCGTACGCCGGCTATACCGTACCGCCCTATTACGATTCGCTGCTCGCGAAGCTGATTGTGCAGGGGCGTGACCGCCCCGAAGCGATTCGCCGCATGCAAATCGCGTTGGAAAGCTTTGTTGTGGAAGGGGTCACGACCACCATTCCGTTTCTCGCGCGCGTTATGCAACATCCCAACTTCCAGTCGGGTGACATTCACACCAAGTTCCTTGAGTTCGAAGGCGCGGAGTTGATGAAGGAGCCGACGTAGTGCGCGCGGACGTGCTGCTCGGCGAGTCGCTGCCGACGCCGTCCGAAGTCACAGGGCGGGTCGTGGTTGTTATCGACGTGCTGCGCGCGTCCACCACAATGTTGCAGGCACTCAAGAGTGGAGCTCGCGCCGTGGTGCCATTTGCAAACGTCGATGAGGTGGTGAGTGTCGCCTCAGGGTACGCTCGCGGCGATGTATTTCTCGCAGGCGAGCGACGCGCACTGCCGATTGCCGGGTTTGACGCTGGCAACTCACCGGCCGGCATGACGGCGAACCGCGTGATGAACAAGACCGTGCTCTTCACCACAACCAACGGCACGGCGGCGTTGCTGGCCGCGCACGGTGCGCGTTGTACGTATGTGGGTGCGTTCGCCAATCTCAGCGCAACGGTGGCCGCGCTGGCGGAGCACGCGGCAAGCGGTGCGGATGTCTTGCTGGTTTGCGCCGGTCAGGACCGCCGCTTCGCGCTTGAAGACGCTGCCTGCGCCGGTGTCATGCTTGGTGCGCTGCTGCGTGGTAAACGTGGCGTGACACTCGGCGATGCGGCCGTGCTCGCTCGTCAACTCGGCCAGCGATACGGTAAAGATTTGTCGCGCATCGCACGCGACGCAGCACATGCACGCACGCTGGACCAGGCGGGGTTTGCCGAGGATGTTGCGTATTGTCTCACCCGCGATCACATCGATGTGCTGGCCACTTATTCCGACCGTCAGGTCACCGCAGGTCATTCGTGAGCGGTTCGTCGCTGCGACGTGAAATGGCCTCGATCGCGCTCGCGCTGTTCGCCGTCTTTCTGCTGGGCGCGCTGGGCTTTCAACGCGTGCCTGCGACGGGCGAGTGTTTTGATGCCACGGGCGTGTTCGGACCGGTGGGTACGTTTGTGCGTTGTACGCTGGTGGGTGCGGTGGGTATTCCCGGCGCCGTGTTGATTGCCGCCGCAAGCCTGCTCATGGCGCTCCGTTTGGTCGGGCGTTTTGGTGAAACCTCCACGCACGATGCCACGCGTGCCGCACTGTTGGCGGGCGGTGCGGTGTTGCTGGTGCCTATTGCCATCGCCCTCGTGCGCGGTGGTGAACCGGAGGCCAGTGCGGCCAGCGGATTGTGGGGCGGCTTTATAGCGCACTACCTGCGCAAGTTCCTGGGCTCGGCCGGTGCGTGGGTGGTGTGGGTGCTGGCCACGAGTGCGCTCACGGTGTTCACGCTGCGCTGGAATCCGCTGCGCATGGTTATGGCGCCGTCGCCGGGTGCGCGTGTGGGCGCCAATGCGTTGGCGTCGCGCGGTGCGAGGTCTGGTGCGGCCACACCAACGCTGGCGGAACGTTTGGCTCCCGAGCCAGAGGAGATGCCGTCGGTTGATCCTGCGCTGGCGCGTGATGCGATGGCGGCGTCGCTTGGCGACGCGAGTACTCGCCGCGATACAATCGATTCGCGAGTGGGTGTCGGACCATCAAAGGACAGCAAGCGCTCGCGTAAATCAGTGCGGCCCGACAGCGTCACGGCCGACTTGTTCAGTGCCGAGGGCGTGGACGGCGATACGCGCGCGATCGACGCCATGGATGACGACCTGCCGAGCACCGGGTTGCTGGCGTCACCACCACCGCGTCGTGAAGATGCCGGTCGCGAAGCACTCGACCAGGCGGGGGCCAAACTCATGGCCACCCTGCGCACATTTAAAGTGGATGGAGAACTCGTGGGGCGCACCACCGGGCCCACGGTCACCCAGTTTGAAATCGAACCGGCGGCTGGCATCAAGGTGCGCCAAATCGCCGCGCTGGCCGATGATCTGGCGCTGGCCATGCGTGCGCCGAGCATTCGTATTGTGGCGCCCATACCGGGGCGAGGCGCGGTTGGTGTGGAGGTGCCCAATCCTTCGCCGGAAACGGTGTTTCTGCGCGAAGTGCTGGAGTCGCGCGAGTTTCAGCAGGCGCGTGCGGCGCTTCCGGTCGCACTGGGCAAAGACCTTGAAGGGCGCGCCGTGGTGGCCGATCTGGCCAAGATGCCGCATCTGCTCATTGCTGGCGCCACGGGCAGCGGCAAATCGGTGTGCGTGAACACGATCATTACGAGTCTGGTGTATCGCCACACGCCGCGCACACTGCGGTTCCTGATGGTGGACCCCAAAATGGTTGAGCTCAGTGTGTACAACACACTGCCGCATTTGCGACACAAGGTCATCACGGATAATCGTGACGCCGCCGCGGTGCTCAAGTGGGCCGTAATGGAAATGCAGGAACGCTATCGGCTGCTCGAAGCCAATGCCTGTCGCAATCTGCAGGAGTTCAACAAGCGTGCGTCGACACACGAAGCGGGCGAAGGACCGGCACTCAAGACACCGCGTTCGCCCGGTGTTGCGTTCGAAGACCGAACGTATACGGCCGGATTGTTGCCGTACATCGTGGTGGTGATCGATGAAATGGCCGATCTCATGATGACGGTGCAGGGCGAAGTGGAAACGCCGATCGCGATGCTGGCGCAGAAAGCGCGAGCGATCGGAATTCACCTGATTCTGGCCACACAGCGGCCCAGCGTGAACGTGATCACCGGATTGATCAAGGCCAACTTCCCGTGCCGGATTGCATTTCGTGTGGCCAGCCAGGTGGACAGTCGAACCATCATTGACGGTGCGGGTGCCGAAGCGCTGCTGGGCAACGGCGACATGCTGTTTATCCCTCCGGGTCGATCGGAAGCGTCACGGTTACAGGGTGCGTATCTGTCGAGCGAAGAAACCGAACAGCTCATGGCGTGGTACGGCGCGGAACGGGACAAGCGCGCCGGGTTGGCGGCGGCCGGGGAAGCGGTGGTGGCTGAACCGGATATTCTTGAGACTGTGCGCGCGCTCGATGCCAACAATGATGGCGATGATGACGACAGCAGCACTGACGAGGACCGCGACAGTCGCTTTCGCGAAGCGGCCGAAATCGTGATTCATCAGCGACAGGGCTCAACCTCGCTGTTGCAACGGAAAATGAAGGTTGGGTACGGGCGGGCCGCGCGCATGATCGACCAGCTGGAGGAGGCTGGTGTGTTGTCCCCTTCTGAGGGCGCGTCCAAAGCTCGGGAGGTTTTGGTGGGGCTGAGTGACCTCGACCGAATCTGCGCACGTCAAGGGGATTAGTGTTTCGTGCCCGAAACGTTTGCGGTACGTATTGACGGCAGCGGGTACGTAGACGATTGTTGGTCTCACCAACCAGCTCTGCTATTCGGATTCAGGATTAGCCGTGCTGGTAGCCTCCCTCCCTGCTGATGCGCGACTGCCCACCAGCTCCCGGTCTTTCCGCAGTGACCATCCTCTGAACTGAGGTTTGTAATGTCGCTCCGTGTCCTCCGCCTATGTGTAGCCGCTCTGGCCGCGTTTGTTGGTGCCTCTGCTTTCCCCGGTACGTCGGTGCAAGCGCAATCCGGTACCGTCACCGGAAGAATCACTGACGTCGCGACCGGCGTGAATGTGGCCGCAGCACAGGTGCAAATTGCGGGGACCAACTTTGGTACGGTGTCTGCCGACGATGGCGTGTACAGAATCGTGAACGTACCGGCGGGTACGTACACGGTGATCGTGCGGCGCATTGGGTATCAGGAAAAGCGGACGGC
>JBBRDJ010000193.1:0-5047 GCA_038203945.1 Gemmatimonadales bacterium | reverse complement strand
TCAGGTACTCCACCAAGGCGTCGGCATACAGCTTGCTGCGCGACTTGCGCGACCGCTTCGCGTGGCGTTCGGCCGCACGAAACACCGCATCCGGGATGCGAGATCGCCGTCTTCATAGCACAAGTAAAACTCCGCAGCCGTCGACCGCAACTCGATGAGCCGGGGGCCTCCAACGTCAGCTTCTGCTGCGAGCGGACTTCGTGATGCCGCGCGTCGCGCGGATGCTGGGTCCGCTCGGCAGCAGCTCGGCCAGGAGATCTTTCGGCGCCTGCTTCGCACGAAGGAGCGTTCTGGCGAGAACAGCAGGCGGTCGAGGACGCGCACCGCATCCCAGAGCAGCGTCGAATCCGTCGGCGGATGGGTCGGCGTCGGGACGACGGTCACATCCATGCGCAGCGTCCGCGCGGACTCCGCAGCGCGCGCCGCCGCACACGTCACCAGCTGGTCATTGAGGACGGCGAGAGTCTGGGGGCGCCCGTCGCCCGTTCACCCCACCCCATGCACCATGGGGCTGTAGCTTGGGAGCGCACGATCGGTCGTGAGCAGTGTGATGCGTTCGCTTGACGCCTGCGCCACGAGCCGGCGATCGAACGGATCACGATGCTCCGGCCGCTTTGGCAGCGCGTCACACGCCAGCAAGTGAACAGGGGCCATCCACGGCTGCCGAAGTGCGTGCCGCGCTCACGGACGCGATCACGCACAACACGGTGCAGAAGATGCTCAGCATCCTCGAGGGCAAGGGGCACGTGGCGCACACCGACGACGCTCGGATGCACCGCTTCCATGCCCTCGTGACGCGAGAGCAGGCTGGCTCCAGTGCGTTCGGACGGCTAGTCGACCGGATGTTTGCGGGATCGGCCGAAGCGCTCCTCCCGCGTGCAGGGAACGCGCGCTCAGGCAGCCGCGACGCCCGTCGCAGACGCAGTCGCGCAACAGTTGACCACCGCACCGCAAACGCCGCAGCTCGATGGCATCGGTGGCAAGACAGCCGCATTGCGCGAGCCGTCTGATGCCATCTCCGCACACAGCGGCCAACAGGTGCGCGACGAAGTGTACACGCGAAGCTTGTACCGTATGGCAGCGCTTTGCATTCCCATGGGCGCCAACGAACCGTCGACGCGACATCTCGATACGCCGCTGCTGGCCGCATGCACTGTCATGGCACTGCTCGCATTGAGCATTATCGGGCTCGCCATCACACGCCTGGGCCGCATGGCTGGAACGCTGGAACGCTGGAACGCGCGGATGTACTCGACACGCCCGTGCTCGTATCCCCACACCTCGGGCCGGCGCTGCTCGGTGTGCTCCGGTACACAGTGGTCCTCCCACGCTGGATACTCCAACTGCCTGCGTCGGACCTGCGTACGATTCTGGCCCACGAACAGCAGCACGCCGCCGCACGTGATCCGGCCTTGCTGCTATGTGGCCTGCTCCTCGTAGCGCTGCAGCCGTGGAACATTGCACTGTGGGTGGCGTGGTCACGGCTGCGTCTCGCGGCAGAGCTCGACTGCGACGCGTGCGTGCTCGCATCGCAGCGAGACGCGCGAGCGTACGGCCATTCACTTGTGCGTGTGTATGAGCACTCCGCACGTCGCATGCTGCCGCTGTCCTCACTCGTGTCGCGAAGGTCGCACCTCGAAACGCGCATCCGACACATGATGGAGCGCCCACGAGGTGCGTGGTCACCGACGACCGTGTGCACACTCGTGGGCGTGCCGGAGGCGGGTACGGCGGCGGTCACGTTCGACGTCTCGCCGCAACGATCGTCGCCAAGCGGTTCGGCGGATGTAGCGGCGATTGAACCGACGACCGTACGGGCAACAGTACCGGCAGTTGTCATGGAGTCTGCACCATCACCGGCACCATCACCTGTACCGGCACCTGCACCTGCGCCTGCGCCTGCGCCTGCGCCGACACTGGCAGCCAATGATACCGGGAGCAACAGCCTCATCGATTTTTTCGTAAACGACTCGGCAGCTGAACCAGCGCGCGTTGCGCGCATTCCTCTATACGACATTACGGAAATGAGCGCGAGCGTCGGAGGGGGAACGCGTGGAATTCCGCATCGTTACGGTCGCTGCTGCCGCTCCGAAAATGAGTCGAAACTCTCTGCGTAGCCGCAGCGATTCCACGACGGTGTTTGTATCAGGCTTCCGCATGCGCTTCTACGCGCGCCGAAGGCGCTGGTTCAGGTTCTGGAGGACGACTGATGAAAAAACCTGTGGTATTTGATGCGGCCGATTATCTCGACAGCGAAGAAGTGATCTCCGAGTATCTGAACGTCGCGTTGGCCAGCGAACATCCCGATTTGTTTTTGCAGGCCATCGCCGATGTGGCGAAAGCACGTGGGATGGCCCAATTGGCCAAGGATACGGGGCTCGGACGTGAAAGTTTGTACAAGGCGTTGTCGCCCGGTGCGAAGCCGAGGTATGACACAGTGCTCAAACTCATTCGGGCGCTCGGAGTTGAGCTGCATACGATCCCGATTGGCTCGCTGAACAGTCGGGAACATGATTGACGCTTTGGTCGAGCAACATCGTTTACACGGGATTTAACTCTGGATGTTGTAGGCGCGTTCGTCGAAGGTCGCCAGGAGAGTGCGGTGGAGCGGCCCCCAACGCCCATGCCAACTCGGAACTATTCCATGTCTGCGCGTGGTAGTGCGCGATCATGCTCCAGAAGCGGGGCAGGGCTGGCGCAGGAATTCGAAGGCCGAACTGGGGAATGTCTCGTTCGGGAAGATAGCCGATGCGTCCCATCCAGCGTTTTTCGCACCGGGTAATCTGAATGTCAAACGCTCAGTTTGCAGAACATTGCGCAAACAGCAGGCAACTCGGCGGCGTGTTCGCACCGTGCCTCCGGAACGAGACAGTCTGTGCGACCCCAGACGCCGCTCGCTGGAACTCCCGTCTCCCGCCGAACCTGACCGCCCTATCGCGGCGTCACCGTCGGCACAACACGCATGACCTGCAGCGATCGGACGCCATCGACACTCACCCTGTACATCAACAGTCGGCGATTGGCCGCGAACTTCAACAAATTCTCACCCGCGTTCAGACGCAGTCGGTGAATCGTATCTGAATCCGGGTGCACGAGGTCCCAAACGGTGGGCCGAGCCGCCGCTGACGCAGACGAATCGGCGTCACGACGACGGATGAGCAATGCGCCGTTCGCGTCGGTGAGCACACCGCCCAAGGTGCGTCCCACCGCCGCACGACCGAGCTCGGCGGCTTTCTCGAACGTGCCGGCCGGGACGATCATGTGAACCGGCGGATTGGCGATCCACTCGGCGACGATCCGGTCATACGTGGAGTCGGCGAGCCGGCCACTTAGCGGGGTCAGACGCCACTGCGGTTGAAGCGCGCCGTTGTTGCCCACCGCCTGAATGTCCCAGTCGGTGCCGGAAACGAATAGCGGCCCATACTGCGGACTGAGCGCGAAGGAGGGCGCGGGTGCAAACGGTGTGGGGATGGCGCTAATGCCATCACCTGCCAAGACGCGCGGCGTGGAGTCGGTGTGGATCAGCACATCGTCCCAAGCGCCGCTGCGTTCCTCCATGCGGCGCAAGATACGGTACGGTGATTTACTCGCAACGTACTCACCGGCGGAGCGCTGCACCTGTACATACCACGCTCCATTGTAGCGGCCCAGCAGGTACGCCAACTCGTCTTCAAGTGTGGGCAATGCGTAGCGACGCAGTGGTGCTCCGTTTGCTGCGTTCAGCAACACAAGCTCGCTCGCATTCTCCGCATCTCGCTCAACAATCGCCAGCGTGTCACCGGCAAAGCTAATGGACGGAACCATTGCGGTTGGCACCTGACGCGACCAGCGCCGCGCGCCGTTGGGCGCGTACACACTGAGCAGCGCACCGGGTTGCGTCAACACGAACGTCGCGACTTCCCCCTGGTCGCTCAGCGCGGTGGCGTAGAGCGAATTCCACCCGCGTGTAAGTTTGGTGTCGGGCTCAATGGTGTACACGAGTTCGGTGCGGACGGGCGTCACATTCGGGCCGAGCACACGAACAGGCGCGGCGGCGTTTTGCGCGGTGACTGAACCTGAAGTGGCAATACAGCACGCAGCGGTCGCGAGTGCGACGCGCCACAAGGCTGTGTATCGAACGCCAAGAACGCGCGACGTGTGGTGATGTATGCCATGAGCGTTACGTGTCATTTCGCACTCAGTCGAAGCCGTAGCATGCGCACAATGCGCTCGTCGTCAGCGTTGGTGTCATGCCGAAAGCCGAGCATGCTGCCGTTGAACATCTCGGCCAGATTCGATTGCATTGCCTGGGAATACGTGAGCGGCCCCAACTGCGCCATTACCAGACCAGATCGCGTGTCCAGCACTTCGACCCAGATGCTGAGCATGCGGTCGCGCACGGCGGCATCGCGACCACGCGCTTTCGACCAGTCAGCGGCTTTGGGCTCCAGCGCGACAACGAGCAGGAGCTCATCACCCAAGTCCCACACCGATTCGATTTCATGCGGTGGTGCCTCTGAAGGCGCGCTGCGACCCTTGGCGCGATCAGCACCATCGGGATACCACGGCACATTTCGGCGCATGGATTTGAGAAGCGTGCCGTCGGTGCGCCACTGCTCCAGTTCGTATCCTCGTCCGGTAGCTTGCGGCGGGCCGGCCCAGAATGTGTCGCCACCGGAGTACGCTACAATCCGTGGGCGATCGGTCCATGAGACCGATTGCTCCTGCTCACTCAGCGCACCAAAGCGCTGCAACACCGTGGGCCGTTGGTTGGCGTTGTCGTTAGGCGGCGACCAGATATTGAAGAAAAACTGCCGGTCGTCACGACCCGATGCATCGAGCAGATTCCCGTTGCCCAGCACCGCCAGCTGCGCAGCGGAACGTGTGCCGGATGCCTGCACCGTTCTCACGTGCGTGCCGTTGGCTCGAAACAGATGCCATCGACCGCCGTTGTCGAACAGGTGCAACGCGCCATCACGTGTGGGCAGTATGGTGAGTGGTCCAGCGGTGAACTCACCGGGCCCCTGTCCGCTCTTGCCAAAGGTTCGTTCCAGTGCACCCGTTGGCG
>JBBRDJ010000192.1:0-5054 GCA_038203945.1 Gemmatimonadales bacterium | reverse complement strand
ACCTCACGCGCCTGAGGCACACCACTCCACGCCGACGCCCTAGCCGGCCGCTGGCACCTGTGTGGTCACCCAAAGCACGCCGGATGCATCAACCCACGAGCCAGCACGCCGGGGGGAGGCGGCGTGGCCCGCCCGAGTCCGCCTGTTGACGACTCCGCAAACCACGCGGGTCTCCGCTGCAAGACACGACGCTCAGCGGCCAGTCGCCAGGCAATGCCATCACTTCACCGGGGCCCTGATATTCGTTGGGGACGCGCCCTCGGGTCCGATCGATTGCAGGAATCGACCGTCGCTGCTGAACACCAGTACCGATGCTCCGTCGAGCATGACGATGCAATTCTGGTTGAACAGCGCGCACTCGTTGCGGCGCTGACGACAGCGCGCACTCGTTGTGGCGCCGACGACAGCGCGTGCTCATAGGGTAACCGGAGCCCAACCGGCGACGAAGTGGTGATGCGACAGCCGCCTCAGGAAACCTGGTCCGGAATGCGCTCCACTGATTGAGCCCGCACGCTACTGATGGAGAGCGACACTACGAGGAAACTCAAAGCCAGACCGAGCCATGATCGTGTCACTACGCCGCTACCCCAGCGCGCCGAAAAACAACGCGTCAACGTTGATACCCAGCGGCAACGCAACGCCCACAGGTTGCCACACAAACTCGGTTTCCACCATCACATCGTCTACGTGCGCACGCACAACGCGAACCGTTCGCGATGCACCGTCCACTATCCAGTACTCACTCACGCCAATACCGAGGTAGTACGTACGTTTCTGCAATTGATCGCGGCGCGCAGTTGTGGGCGATAGCACCTCAACAACGAGCGACGGCACCGGCATGTCTTCCCAGGTCTTCGCCGCCGATGGCATGCTCGGCCGAAGCATGAGGTCTGGTTCGACCTCCGAGCCGAGCATGCGAACCACGGCGCGCGGTCCGAACAGATCACCAAGTTGGTGCGCCCGCACGTAGGGCTCGAGCAGCGATCGAAGTCGAGACGCGAGCAGTTCGTGGGATGGAGACGGTGGAGGTGTCACAAACAGCTCCCCATCGAGCAGTTCGTAGCGATTGCCGTCATTCGGTAGACGATGGAGCTGGTCGATCGTCCACGCCTCAGTTGCGTAGGCCATGAGCATGCCGTGTGTGTCTCCGGGAAGAGTGGTCGAAAGTGCATGGGGCGAAGATGCACCGACCGGCCGGAAACTCCTGTACCATTTTCGCTCGCCCGTCATCATGAGACCGCAGTGATTCGCGCTCCCCTGTGTATGCTACGCTCGGCGAAACAGCCGAGTCAAGCGGTCGAGTCGGGCGGCGACGCCATCCGCTTGAGCCGCGAAAACGGAAAGCCGTTGCACCCTGTCATGGGCGTGGATCGGTTCGCCACGCGAGACGCCCTGGCCTCGGCTGCTGTTGTCGCCTCATACGCGCTCAAACAAAACGCCATTGTGTACGGCGCCATGTCACGTAGTGGCATCCAGTCAATGCGCGTGTACAAACCGCCGGCCGACCGATTGCCCGTGGCGTTGCGGGCAATGAAGTATTGCGAGTCACTGTGCCACGTCTGCACCACGTATGCGCTGTGCGTCCCGTGTCGCCACGCCGACGCACTGACGCGGTGCGTTGAGCCGTAGTCGTCTTCGAATGTGCCGAGCAGTTCGGCGGGCGGCGTGCCGACCTCAGGCGCTGTTGGCACCGGAGCCGAGCGTTCCGTATCTGTGGTCATTGGCGCGGCTGCGACTGGCGTTCGACTGGTCACGCACGACGCCGCGACTGCGACACACGCCACCAACGCGCCGATCCGCTGCATGATCAGTCCACCCGCTCGTGTCCCGAGAAGCCCAGCCGCGCGTTTACCGCTGAACGCTGCTGAAGTGTCATGCCACTCCAATCCCGGATCTCGTCAAGCGTGCGTCCGCATCCTCGGCATCGGCTCGCAAGGTCTAGCTGACACAGCTTGATGCACGGCGATTCGGCGGTCGCTCGAGCCGCCGTCTTGCGCCCGGGTCGGGCCGCTTGCGCGGCCTTCTCATCCGGAACTGCCGCGTTAACTGAAGCGTCATTTGGTCCTGCTCGGTGCATAGCCATTTCGCAAACTAAGCCAACGGCGTGAAATTCAAGCTTGACAGAACACACAATCCAGCCGTAATGTGAGCGCAGGACTGGCTTGCACTCACGTGTGAATGCAAGCCAGTTCGTACCGCTACAAGACATAAGCTCTGGTCGCTGCATCTGGTGGTTCAGGTGTGGCGCGAAGAGGGAACCCGGTGTGATTCCGGGGCGGCCCCGCCGCTGTAAGGGAGGACAACGGAGCATGCAGCCACTGCGGTCAGGTTTACCGTGGGAAGGCGGTTCCTGCGGTTGAATCCCAAGCCAGAAGACCTGCCAGTTGCCCGGAGTCCGCGCGCACCCTCGAGGGAGGATGAGCCGGGGATTGCGTGCGGCCCCTGTGGTCGTACGTGGCCGAAGGCTCCTTGCAGGAACAGCAAGGAGCCTTTTTTGTCGCCGGCGGTTTTCGCCGATCACGACAAACATCGGTCGTTCCTCGGGGGTGCACACACCGTTTTATCGCACCAGGAGCCAGCACGATGACCAGCACACTTGCCGCACCGCAGCACACCGGTCCCACCCTCGGCAGCTACACCCCACCGGCGCCAATCAGCGCACTCACCGAAGTCATCAAGCGCGACGGTCGGCGAGCGCCGTGGGACCCGGATCGCGTCACGCGCGCCATCGCACTGGCGTTTTATGCGTCGCGATCCAACGATGCGCTCAACCCGCAGGCCGACGACGCGGCGGCTCGCTTTGGCCTGGGTTTTACCGACTTCTCGGAAGTGTGTGCGATCACGCAGCTGGTGGTGAACACCGTGCAGCGCAAGGCCGACGCCGACGCGCCCACCGTCGAAGAGCTGCAGGACGTGGTGGAGATGATGATCGCCGCGCGTGGGCACTGGGATGTGGCCAAGCGCTACGTGATCTATCGCGCCTCGCGTTCGCACACGCGCATGACGCAACACAGCGCGAGCGGCCTCGAAGATTACATCTTCATCTCACGCTATTCGCGCTATCGCGCCGACCTCGGACGCCGCGAAACACCGGCCGAAGCGTTTACGCGTGTCATGGACATGCACCGCGATCACTTTGCCGATCGTCTTGACCTGCCGGTGGCGGGAATGGACAATCGCACGCTGCGCGCGCTGCTCGACGACACGGAACAGGCGTTGCAACGCCGGGCGATCTTGCCATCGATGCGATCGCTGCAGTTTGGTGGAACGGCCATTGAAGCCAACAACGCGCGCATGTTCAACTGCGCGTTTACGCACATGAATCGTCTTGAGGCGTTTCGCGAGGCCTTCTTCCTGTTGCTTTCGGGCACAGGCGTGGGCTTCAGTGTGCAGCGCCATCACGTGTCGCAGTTGCCGGTGTTCCCAGTGCGTACCGCTGAAAACGAGCTGCCGGTTGTACATCACGCAGTCCCCGATAAGCTCGAAGGATGGGCCGACGCATTGCACGCGTTGTTTGCGAGTTATCTCGATGGCACCAAAATCGAGTTCAACTACAGCGCCATTCGAGCACGAGGCGTACCGCTGCGTACGTCGGGCGGTCGCGCGCCCGGTCATTTGCCACTCAAGAAGGCGCTTACCGCCGTGGAACGCGTGCTCGATCAGGTATCGGGCCGTGCGCTGCGTCCGATCGAAGTGTACGACATCCTGATGCACGTGGCGGTGGCCGTGTTGTCGGGCGGCATTCGTCGCTCCGCCACCATTTGTCTGTTCTCAGCCGACGACGAAGAGATGGCCGCCGCGAAAACCGGCAACTGGTTTGAGACCAATCCGCAGCGTGGCAAGTCGAACAACTCAGCCGTGCTTGTGCGCGACTCTGTGCAGGAAAAAGACTTTGCGCGGCTGTTTGAATATCAGAAGGAGTTTGGCGAACCCGGTTTCTACTTTGTGGACGACGCCGAGTATGGTGCCAATCCATGTGTTGAAATTGGTTTGGCGCCAGCGCTGACTGTTGACGCACGCACGCGTGTACAGTTGGCCGCGTACGGACACGACGATGTTGCACCGGGCACCCGTTTAAGTGGTTGGCAGATGTGCAACCTCACCACCATCAACGGCGCGCTGTGCGACAGCGAGGCCGACTTTCTGGCCGGCTGCCAGGCGGCCTCGCTGCTGGGCACGCTGCAGGCGGCGTACACCGATATTTCCTACCTTGGCGCGGTCACGCGTGTGATCAACGAGCGCGAGTCGCTGCTCGGTGTGTCCATTTGTGGCATTCTCGAACGGCCTGACGTGTTGCTCGATCCCGCTGTGCTCGAGCGCGGTGCGCAAGTGTGTCTGGACACCAACGCCGCGATTGCCACGCACCTGGGTATCAATCCTGCTGCGCGTCTCACGTGTGTGAAGCCAGAGGGCACCGCCAGTCTCGTATTGGGCGCTGCGTCGGGCATCCATCCGCATCATGCCCGACAGTATTTCCGTCGCGTGCAAGCGGCGCGCACGGAGCCGCTATATCAGTGGTTCAAGCAGCACAATCCGCACATGACGGAAACGTCTGTGTGGGATCCACAAACCACCGATGTGATCACGTTTCCGGTGACTGCGCGGGAAGACGCGATCCTGCGTGAAGAAGTGGGCGCCGTGCAGTTTCTCGACTACGTACGTACCGTGCAGCAGCACTGGGTGTGCGCTGGTCGTCGTCATGATGAGTTCAATCCCGGCTTGCATCACAACGTGTCCAACACCGTGACCGTGCGCGACGATGAGTGGGACCAGGTGCAGCAGTTCATTTGGGACAACCGCGCGTATTTTGCCGGCATCTCATTGCTGCGTGAAGCCGGTGACAAGATTTACGCGCAAGCGCCGCGCGAGGCCGTGGTCACGGAAGCTGACATCACCAAGTGGAACGCGCTGCAGTATCGACCGGTGGATTACACATCGCTGCTCGAGCAGAACGACGTCACGACGCTCAGCGATGTTGTGGCCTGTGCGGGCGGGGCGTGCGAGATTGTGTGATGGTGTGTGAGACTGTGTGAGGTTGGGTGACGACGCGTGAG
>JBBRDJ010000191.1:0-5067 GCA_038203945.1 Gemmatimonadales bacterium | reverse complement strand
GCCTGCATGAAACGCACCAGTGCGTCCTGCTCGCGGCGTGTGAGGCCGAGCGTGTCTGGGGGCAGCGTTTGGTTATCGCGCACCGCACCAATGCCCACGCCGCCGCCACGATTATAAAAGTCCACCACTTCTTCGAGTGTCCGGTACACACCGTTGTGCATGTACGGAGCGGTGAGCTCCACGTTCCTGACCGTGGGGGTTTTGAACGCATGCACATGCGGTAGCGATCGCGTGACGTGGAATCGGCCGGAGTCCGGATCAATGCGCGCATTGCGTACCACATTGGCGGATGGCACACCGATCACCTCCACTTCACTCTCACCGTACATGGGCGGTACGGTTCCATTGTACAACGGAGCGAAGTGGCACGTTGCACACTTGGCCTTTCCCATGAAGAGATTCAATCCTTCACGCTCCTCCGTCGAGATCGCGAGCGTGTCTCCTCGCAGCGCCTGATCCACGCGTGAGTTGAGTGCCTGCAGCGAACGGATGTACGCCGCGATCGCGAGGCGGATTGTGCGGCCACTACGTGCACTGTCGCCTTCCGCAGGAAACGCCGCCGCAAACAACGTCTCGTAGCGGCGGTCGCCGGCCAGCGCCGAGGCCGCGCGATCTACCGTCCCGTGCATCTCCTCAGCGTTGGAAACAACATCCGACACTTGGTCTTCGAGATACGTGGTACGCAAATCGTAGAACGAACCGACTTGCAGTCCCGCGTTGATCACCGTCGGTGAGTTCCGCAGCGACGCGCGTCCCGAACGCGCAACCGAGCGCACGAGACCATCGGTAAAGGCACGCGATGGCTCGTGGCACGACGCGCATGACATGGCGCCGTCACCCGACACACGCGGCTCAAAGAACAGCGCTCGACCGAGCATCACCTGCTCCGGTGTTGCACGCGTATTTGACGGAGCAGCAAAGGCATGGGCGTCGAATGCGTCTTCGTCAAAAAGTGTTGCCGCTTCGACACGGAATGCACGCCGCTCTTCCGGCACGCCGATCGCCAGCTGCTCGCGCGCGTTGGCCAGTGACCGGGCCAGCGGATTGGCACTGAATGCGATAAAGTGCAGACGGTCAAACGCATCGAACGACGAAGTTACGGTGAGCGCGTCAATGGCCTGCGCAAATGCGTCATCGAGCGCCGACCAACGGTCTGCGCCCAACGAATCGCGATAGGCCTCAAGCACACCGCGCACCCCGCGAAACGACTCGGCTGCCTCCGTGAGCGAATGCAATGCCACCGGAGAATCAAAGCCCGTCACACCGAGTGTCACCACGCGGGCGATCTGCAACTTGGCCGCGTCCCACAACCGATCGTCTGTGATACGTTGCCGCGAAGAGGCGGTGTGCAACCGTGTGACGTAGGCGCGCAGGTTGCGGATCTCGTTGATCACATCCTGGCGGTCAGTCGCATCGGGCTCCGGGAACAGCAGCTCTTCAATAACCTGAAATCCTTCGGGCGGGAACACCGCTTCGGGCCCCTCGTCGTCCTCGACACGCGGAAGCGCCGGCCCGTTCATCGCACGCGTGGTGGACGGTTCATAGTACGCCGCCAGAAACTCAATACGCTTGAACGCCGCGCGTGCAACCGCAAACTGACGTTGCGCAGCCATCGCTGTGCTGTCACTCGTCGCGTTCGCCAGCGCGACGGCTGCGGCGTCCAGTGCGTCGACCTCACGCGCAAGCGTTTCGATATCCGTTACCCAACGATTGCGTGCCACGTCGGCTTGTGTTTGGGTCGCGACCGCGCCAGCCGTGTTCGATGTGCTCTCTCGATTGCACCCGGCGCTCACCGCCAACATGGGCAACGTCAGCACCATCACCGCCATGCGACTCCATGAACGACCGAGAGGCCGCAGCGGAATCGCCGCGGCCTCATGCTTTTTGCTGTTGCACATCAGCGCGGCAGTCCCTTCACGATCACCATCATGCTGGCCTGATTTTCACTCGCGCGCAACGTGCCACCGTCTACGCCGCGATACTTGTCGGCACGCCACGAATGCGGCTGGAGCGCAATGACGAACGTATTCGCCTGGCCGAGTTCGTCGGACACATCGATCATTGCGCCATACTCCCATCCCGCCCTGCCTGCCGGACGCCCACCTACCGCGTTGTAGATCGCCGCATCCGGCTGCGCGCGTCGGTGATCAAGCTCCAGCACCGGTGTAAAGGCGCGCGTGGCAATGTTGTACTGGTAGATGTACGCGTCATGTGTTTCATCACCGTAGCCGTTGTCGTCTTCCTGCACATAGACGTAGTTCACGCCGGCATAAATGTTGTCCGGATTCTGCAGCAGGCCGGCGGGTCCGCTGCGATCGTCGCCGTCGAGGAGCACTTCGATCGTTCCCTGCAGCGGGTTGTTTGCATCAAGGATCACGCGATACACGCGGCCTTTTCTGGTACGCGTGCTGCCGGCATTGTTACCGGTGGTATTCTGGCCGGTCACAGCCACGTACAACTCGCGACCGCTGCCTCCCTTCCGGTAATCGATGTCCTCCACGCGACCAAACGCCATCGCGTTGAGTGCTGCGGTGGCCTGGTTGATCTGCCGACCGGTAAGCGAGGTGTGGTTGGCGATTTCGCGGAAGGCGATGGGATAGGTCTGACCCACCACCATCTCTTTCTCAACGGTGTTGTTGTTCGTGCGGGCCATCGCGTACAGCTTGCCGTTGTCCAGGTCGCCCACCGTTGTTGAGAGGTACATGGCAATCTGTCCACCTTCAGCGCCCGAGTCATCATCGCCGAGCATGACCACGGTGCGATTCGGATAGGCCGTCATTGGTAGCGGTACGGCATTCTCTGTATTCCAGCGTCCGAACCCCGTGAGGTACTTGGGTGTGTTCGGTGCACCAAAGGGCGTGACCGCCAGAATCTGTGACTCTTCGTTGCTCTCGCCCGCGGTGATGTACAACGGTCCGAAACCGTGAATCGCCGGCATGGCCATCGTGGCCGAACACAAGCGGTACCTGCCGGCGGTGGAGTTTACGACATAGTCGCCACGAATGGGCTTGAAAGCGGCGTCCAACGTCACACGCGACACAGCAAAGTTGTCTTCGTGGTTGGTGAACAGGGTGAAGGTGCCGTCGGCGTTCTTGAGCAAGCCGGCACCGTCGGCTGAACCACCGAATACGAAACCTGGTGACTCGGGAAGCACATCGTCGCTGCTGATGAGACTGAAAATTTCAACACCTGACGTCAGGCTCTTGATGAGCGCTGGCGTCACGGAGCGATTGGTCAGCGTTATTCCGGGCGTCTCGGTGCCAATCACGCCGGAGTCATCAGAGCAGCCGAGCATCGTGGTGCACAGCAGGCCGGTGGCCGCCATCGTGGCGGTGGCGCGAAAGTTGAAGCGTTGCATTCGTCATATCCTCCGGGCTGAACCCGGGATGATCGGTTCCTGGATCCTATGGCGAGCGCTGTCTTGCGCTGTCCCGCCCTTCGGCACCGTATTCCGCACCGCGCGAAGCTGCGCGGTTACCGGATTGCTGTTCAGTATGGGGGAGGAACCGCTTGGCATTTCAACGACCGCGTAACGACGGTGTCACCAATCAGCACCGTCTAAACCGTGGGCTCATCACGCGGCGTGCATGACTCGGCTGCGTGCGGGGTACGAACGGCAACAGGTAGTGCCGTTTTCCTTTCTCCCTCACCATTAGGAGCAGCTCATGGCCCGACACGACGTTTCCTTCACGATTCCCCAACGCCAGGTGTTGTCACGCGACGTGGTATTTGAAGTCAAATCCAACGGTCGCAAACTCGGCGAGTTGCTTATCAGCAAAGGCAACGTGGAGTGGGTGCCGGCGTACCACGCGGTGAAGAAGCGTCGGCTGTCGTGGGAGAAGTTCGCGGAGCTGATGGAGAATGAGGGGCGAGTGAAGCGGATGTAGTGCGAGCTTCCGGGGCGTGAACGAACTGGAGTACGTGGAAGCGGCAAGCTAGACGCTGTCTAAAAACTGTTTCCGAAACTGTTCTTCAAGAAATATTTGCAGACGACGGTCGCCATTCCAGACGACGGCTTCGCGACACCAGTCAACGGCCGGCGAAACAAACTTCGTCTACGCGACATTGCGAGCGATGCGGAACGATGGAAGGTTGAGAAGCGCGTTGCAGATATGCAGTTGGTGCAGATGAGCATGCTGGAGGGCATGAAGTTGGCGATGAGCCAGATCGACGCCGTGCTCGCCGACCTCAAGACGTTCGCTGCCGGCCATGTTGACATCGAGGCCCGTGTCGGGATCAACGATGCGGCATGCCGTGTTGGGCGCGCATGGCTCAATGGATTCAAGCAGCGCGCGCTCGCTGTTCATGGAATGGAAGTGCGTCACCGGGCTTGTTTCCGTGAGTCTGTAGCCCTGTCGTGCGATGAGCCCGAGTTGCTGCTCACACGCCGTCGCGAGTTCAGCGCCGAGCGGTGCCGCGCTGGAGAGGGGGTACTTGTGTGCGGACGGCGTGATCGCGCTCGGCGTGTGTGAAGCTGCGTCTGGTGGTGCCGCAGACGTGGCGGTGTGGTTGGCGAAGGTTGGTGAGTGTTTGAAGGGGCTGGGGTCCGCGTGTGGGGAGGGATTGTGATGTTTGGGCGGGACTTGGGATGATGTCGGGGTGGGGCGCGTTATATGCGTGCGTTGACCTGGATTGCGGGTGGTGAGTTGACGTGAATCGCGATGTTGGGTGAGTTCTCTAGCCCGGGTTTGAGGTTGCCGTTAGGGGTGATTGTCGGGAGCGGCGCAACAGCGGTGCGAATGTCACATGCGCAGACGCGGACTTAGGTAGACCGGGCTTGCTGTGCGCGGGTGCCTGGGGATTGCGATGGATTCGGTTGTTTGGCAACGACTTGCACGCGCGTCACCCGCGAGTGGGTTGGTGTGGGGTGGCGGGAATAGGTTGCGGGAGAGGGTTATGTTGGGCTATCCAATTCACGTTTTGCCATCCCCAACCGGGAGGTAGATTTCGAGATGCCCGTGATCAGCCGTTTTCTGGGGATTGCAATCGCGATACTGTATCGCGATCATGATCCGCCGCACTTTCACGCGACGTACGGCGAGTAAGAAATCACCGTCGGCATTCGCG
>JBBRDJ010000190.1:0-5069 GCA_038203945.1 Gemmatimonadales bacterium | reverse complement strand
CGTGGGGCGCGGAACGCTCGAGGGCGAACTGTCCTTCGTATTTACTGGTGCGGCGGGCGCGTACCCGCACATGGGGCGCGATCTCGCGCTGGCGTTTCCGTTGCTCGTGGACCGCTTTGCCGCGCGTGCCAACTCCGTGCGTGATGCGGCGGCGTGGGTGTACAGCGATGATCCCACGTTGCAGACCACGCCCATGGACAAGCTCTGGGGCGCGTCGTACTTGAGTCAGCTGCACACCGAACTTACGCGCCACCTGTTGGGACTCCGACCCACGGCGGCGATTGGCTATTGCTCGGGTGAAACCAATTCGTTGTTTGCGCTCGATGCGTGGGCCGATCTGGACGGTTTCCGCGACGACGTGGCGAACAGTCGCGTATACGATCGCTGGTTGTGCGGTGAGTTGCGTTGTCTGCGTCCGGCTTGGAATCTCACCGAGGATGCTCCCACCGACTGGTCCACGTGGCGTATCCGCGCGCCGGTGGCCGATGTGCGCGCGGCGGTGGCCAGCGAGGCGCGTGCACACCTGGTGATCATCAACGCGCCCACCGATGTGGTGGTGGCTGGTGATCCAGCCGCGTGCGAGCGCATCGGCGTGATGTTCGGACGACGTGCCGTGCGTACGCCGGGTTACGATTTTGTGATGCATTGCCCCGAAGCACACGAGTACGAATCCCGGTGGCGCGCGTTGCACACGCGGCCCACGGTGAAGGTGCCCGGTGTGCGCTTCTACACGCACGCCACGCGCTCGAGTTATGAGGCGAGTACGCAGGCCGCCGCCGACGCGCTCACGGGGCAGGCCATGCACGCGGTGGACTTTCCGGCGCTGGTGGAGCGTGCCTACGCCGACGGAATCCGGGTGTTCATTGAACACGGCCCGCACGCCGGTTGCACAAAGTGGATCAGCGAGGTCCTCGGCGATCGACCGCACGTGGCGATTGCACTGGACCGATACGGCCACTCGTCATTGTTGCTCGCCGTTGATGCCGCGGCGCAATTGTTCGCGGCCGGCGTACCGGTCGAGCTCGACGCACTACGCACCACATTACAGACATCACCGCGCGGCGCCGATACCGCACTGCCGCGGTCACCGGGCGGGCGGTCGCTGCCGCTGTCGTTGCCCGCACACCCCGTTGCCGTCCCCCGCATGCCGAACGTATTGCAGGTCCCCGCGCCAGTGCTTTCCGCGCCGAAGCCGGTTGTTCTCCATGTGGCGCCGAACGGCGCGTTGCACGGCGCGCACAACGGTGCATTGCACGGTGCGCACAACGGCGCATTGCACGGTGCGCACAACGGTGCATTGCACGGTGCGCACAACGGCGCGCAAAACGGCACGCACAACGGCACGCACAACGGCATGCACAACGGCGTGCACAACGGCGTGCACAACGGCGTGCACAACGGTGCATCGCACGGCGCATTGCATGGCGACGCGCGTGCATTGTCGCATGGCGTAAGTGAATTCATGGCGCCGCCTCCCAAGCTGGCGTCACCGCGGTTCTCCTCGCCGGGCGCGATGCCAACGGGTGCGCCGGCACGGGTTGCGCCGAACGTGGCCGCACCCGTGGTGTCTACGCCGATGGTGTCCATGCCGAGTGCGTCTCAGCCCGCGGCGCCCTCGCCGGAGCGTGCCGCGAGCGCCACGCCGTTTACCGCCGCCGTCAACAGCCTGGCCGGTCATCACGCGCAACTGGCCGAACTGCACACCGCGTTTCTGCGTCAGCAGTTCGAGGTGCAGTCGCGATTCACCAACATCATGCTCGCGCCGCTCGCCCAGTGGGCCACCGGTCAGGTAGGCGCTGAGGCAGTGCGCGGCAGCGACGAGGTGGCGGTCGCTCAGGATGTACCAGTTGTACCCGGGGCGTCAGTAACGCCAGCCGCGCACCTTGCACCGGCCACACTCGTCGCCCCCACCGCACCAATGGTGCACGTGGCGCCCGCTGCACGCGCTGCACCAATCACAGCGCCACAGACGGCTCCGAGCCCGACACCATCCACAGCACCCGCGCGCGCCCCCAAGGCGCCGCTCGTGCGCCGAGTGCCGCCACCGCGCACCCCAACCGGCCCCACCTTCGATCGCGCCGAGCTCGAAGTCCACGCCGGTGGAGAAATCTCGAAGATCTTCGGCCCGCTCTTCGCCCAGCAGGACGGGCACGCGCGCCAAGTGCGCATGCCCGAGCCGCCGCTGCTCCTCGCCGATCGCGTGCTCGGCATCGAAGGCGAAGCCGGTACCATGGGCACCGGCACCATCTGGACCGAGACCGACGTCCGCGAGGGCGCGTTCTATCTGCACGAAGGACGCATGCCCGCCGGTGTCATGGTGGAATCGGGACAGGCCGACCTCATGCTCATTTCGTGGCTCGGCGCCGACTTCCACAACCAGGGCGAGCGGGTATACCGCCTGCTCGGTTGTGAGCTCATGAGTCACGGTCCGCTGCCCACCATCGGCGACACGCTACACTACGAAATCCTGGTAGACGGTCACGCCGAACAGCAGGGCGTCCGCCTGTTCTTTTTCCACTACAACTGCTGGGTGAACGGCGAGCTGCGCATGAGTGTGCGCAGCGGACAAGCCGGCTTCTTCACCAACGAAGAACTTGCCAACTCGGCCGGTGTGTTGTGGTCGCCGGAAGCGGCTACACCCAAGCCCGACGCGCGCGTCGATGCTCCACTCACGCTCACCACGCGTCGCGCCTTCAGCGCCGATGATGTCACCGCATTGATCGAAGGACGTTTGGCCGATTGCTATGGCCCCGGCTTCGAGCGCGCCGACGCGCATACGCGCACGCCCACCATCGCCGGCGGCGGCATGCGACTACTCGATGAAGTCACGCACTTCGATCCCACCGGCGGCCCGTGGCAGCGCGGCTACCTCCGCGCCACGCTCGGCCTCACCCCCGATCGCTGGTTCTTCGACGGGCACTTCAAGAACGACCCCTGCATGCCCGGCACCCTGATGCTCGAGGGTGGTCTGCAGGCGATGCAGATTTTCATGACCGGACTCGGCTTCACGCTCGATCACGACGGTTCCCGCTTTGAGCCGGTGTCCGAGCAGAACTACAGCCTGCGCTGCCGCGGACAGGCCACGCCGGTGTCGAAGGAAGTGGTGTATGAAATTTTCGTGGAGGAGATCGTGGGTGGTGACACTCCCACGATCTACGCCGACATCCTGGGCTCGGTCGACGGGCGCAAGGCGTTCCACTGCAAGCGCATGGGTCTCCGTCTCGTGCCGGCGTGGCCGCTCGATGCCGGTCGCACGGCTGTTGCCATTGCACATGATCCGCGCCCGGTGGCCGTGGTTGATGGATTCACGTTCGACTACGCATCGCTGCTCGCCTGTGCGTGGGGTGTGCCGTCATCCGCGTTTGGTCCGATGTACAAGCGCTTCGATGGCACGCGTCGCGTAGCGCGCCTGCCCGGGCCGCCGTACCACTTCATGTCGCGTGTGGCGCATGTGTCGGGACCCATCGGCGACATGCAGGTGGGGAGTGTGGCCGAAATCGAGTACGATGTGCCGCCAACGGAATGGTACTTCGCGAACAACAACGCGTCGGCCATGCCGTTCCCGGTGTTGCTGGAGACGGCGCTGCAGCCGTGTGGATGGCTCGCGTCGTACGTGGGCGGTGCGCTCGCGTCGGAGGAGAATCTCTACTTCCGAAACCTCGACGGCACCGGCACGCAGCACATGGAAATCGGGCCCGACATCGGCACCGTGAGTGTGTCCACCACGCTCACGTCGGTATCGAAAGCCGATGCGATCGTGATCATGAGCTTCGACGTGATCATGCGCGCCGGTGATCGTACCGTGTACACGCTCAAAACCGTGTTTGGCTTCTTCCCCGGCGACACCATGAAGGACCAGGCCGGATTGCCGATGACCCCCGCGCACCGCGCGCGCTTGATCGATCCGAGCGATGTGCGTGTGGAACTGGGCGATTCGCCGACGCACTACTTCAACGCCAGCCTGCAACTGCCCACTGAGCGGTTGGTAATGATCGATCGCATAACGGGACGTTGGACCGAGGGTGAGCTTGCGGGCAAGGCAGGGCTGGGCCGGTTGCGCGCGGAAAAAGACGTCGCAGCCTCGCAGTGGTTCTTCAAGGCGCACTTCTATCAGGACCCCGTGCAGCCGGGATCGCTGGGGATCGAAGCGTTGCTGCAAGCAGTGCAGGCGCTGGCCATTGACCTCGATCTTGGCGCCGGCCTCACCGCGCCACGATTTGAAACGCAGGCCGTCGATGTGCCCATGAGCTGGAAGTACCGCGGGCAAGTCATCCCCGACAATCACGTGGTCGTGGTGGACGTGGAGATCACCGAACTCCGGCGCGAGGCGAAGGGTGTGCTGGTGGTGGCCTCGGGCTCACTCTGGGTGGACGGCAAGCGGATCTACGAAGCGACAGGTCTCGGCGTGCGGATCGTGTCTGGCGCGGTGGGCTGACCGCTCGGACGCGCCCACCCTAAGCACTCGGCGTGCGCTGACGGCATGACGCGCGCTCAACCTTCGGCAGGAGCTGACAGCATGACGGCCTCACCAGACCTCGGCGGCCGCTGATCCCATGGCCGTCACGCGACTCGCGCTGAGTGCGGGCGTCGTCCCGGCAGGGGTGGCGCTGTATGGACTGCAGCTGCCGACCAACGCCGATGCGGCGTTGGCGGCACTCGGGGCGCTGCACGAGGACTTGAGCCTGGCGCAGCTCCCGGATTGTCTGGCCGGGGCCGTTGCCAGTCGCCGGGCAAGCTTCTTGGCCGGGCGTTGGTGCGCCCACCAGGCGCTCCAAGCCAGCGTGCCTCACGCCGCCCAGACGGCCATCGGGATGGGCGAGTTCCGTGAGCCACTCTGGCCGACCGGTACGCTGGGCAGCATCGCCCACACCGCCGGCTACGCGCTGGCGGCCGCGGCACCTCAGGGGCCCGTGCGTGCGATCGGGGTGGATGTAGAACGATGGCTCGACGACGACGCGCCAGCGCGCATTGGACACGATCTCGCAGCCGCCGGTGAACTCGACGCCTTGGTGGCACAAACCAGCTGGCCGGCGGCGCGGCTGCTGACCGTGCTGTTCTCAGCCAAGGAA
>JBBRDJ010000189.1:0-5071 GCA_038203945.1 Gemmatimonadales bacterium | reverse complement strand
GTGATTATATCAACGCGGCTTCGCGACCAAGCGCTTGCAGGAGTCCATCGGCAATATCATCCAGCGGCAAGACGGCGCACGCGGCGTTGAGGTTCACCGCTTCGCGCGGCATGCCCCACACCACAGATGTCGCTTCATCCTGCGCGATCGTATGTGCGCCAGCCTCTCTGAGCGCCAACATTCCCTTGGCGCCATCGGCGCCCATCCCGGTGAGCAGCGCCGACACCGCGTTGCGCCCGGCGCATCGCGCGAGACTTTGAAAGGTGACATCTACGGCGGGACGTTGGTGATGCACTTTCGGGCCATCCTTGATGCGCGCCACCCATCGGGCGCCGTTGGCCTGAATCACCAGATGTTTGCCGCCGGGGGCTACGAAGGCGAGTCCGGGAGCCAACACATCACCGTCGCGCGCCTCGCGCACCGTCATTGCGCACACGCTGTCGAGTCGCTTGGCAAACGACGCGGTGAAATGTTCCGGCATGTGCTGCACAATGACGGTTGCCGGTGCATCTACCGGGAAGCGGCGCAGCACGGATTCAATGGCTTGCGTCCCGCCCGTGCTCGCTCCGATGGCAATCACTTTATGCGTGGAATCGAATGACGCGATCGCCGGTAGGCGTGAGAGCGCGGCAACCGGTTGCACCAGACGCGAGACTCGCGCGCGGGCAGCCACGCGCACAGCCCGGACGAGTTCTTCGGTAACGTCGGCCGTCGCTTGCATCGCGCCGGGCTTGGCGATCACGTCCACGGCGCCCAGCGCGAGCGCACGCAGCGCCGTTTCAGAGTTTTGCGGCGTGACCGAGCTGACCACAATTACGGGCAGCGGGAAGTGGCGCATGAGCTTGGCCAGGAAGGACAGGCCATCCATGCGGGGCATTTCCACATCGAGCGTAACGACGTCGGGGCGCAGGGCCATGATTCGTTCGCGCGCGACGTACGGATCGGTGGCCGTGCCCACGACTTCGATATCCGCGTGGCGATCGAGTGCCTCGGTGAGGATGCGGCGTACAAGCGCCGAATCATCCACCACCAGCACGCGAATCACCCTGCTTTTTGGTGCGGCCACTGGAGGCACGGTTGTCACGCGACGCTCGACACCACGTTGGAGTGCAGCAAGGCCTCGTGCCCGGAGAACACAAACAACTGCACTTCCACGCGTCCGTCGTCCATGCCCAGTACAACGGCGGAGATCGGTGCATCGCCCTCACGGGTATCGTCCGACGCTGGGACAGTGGAACGCCAGAGCGGCGCATCCAGCCGGAATACGGCCTCGGTTCCGGCCAGCAACGGCAGCAGATTTCCGCACACCACATTTGACATTTCACCGATTGCATCACGCTGCAGCGGCACCAAATGTGCTTCATCGTCACCGAGCATGTTGGCCGCGATCGCGGGCATGAGTGATTCGGTCACGCGCAGCACGATGCGACCGCGCATCGGGCCGTGAAACTCCACAGTCACGGTTCCGGCCAACGGAGCGTCGCGTTGCACGTCGGTGCACGTGTCCTCGGCGAAGAGGAACGCGAGTGATTCAAAAGTCGAGACTGTCGCTCGACGCAGCAACTGGTCCGTAGTATTCGACATCGGTAACTCCGGTCACGCGCAAGATCGTATCGCGCAGGGTTTCGGGCGGGAAGGGTTTGTGAACAATTTCTGCACCCATTGCCTGCAGGTGCGCAAGTCGTGTTTTGCTGCCCTCGGTAGACACAATGATCACCGCCAGGTCGCGCGTGCGCTCATCGGCGCGAATGCGCTGCAACATTTCTTCCCCGTTCATCACGGGCATGTTGACATCGAGCAGCAGCAGATCGACCCACTCGTCGTTCAGCATGCGAAGGCCTTCCTCACCATGGCCTGCCTCATGAATGGCCGCGATGGGGAGCCCGCTCAACTTGAGGGTGCGTACAATCATGGCGCGCATTACCGCGCTATCGTCGACGATCAGTACATTGAATGCCATCGGTCGGGTGGTCAGAGCAACGACTCAACGCCATTGATCTTGAGCGATACTGCCCCAGATCGCACGTCAAGCCACATGGTGCGAGAGGTTTGGATGCCTCCCGTATGGTCGGCATGCACGAGCACACCATTCTTCCACAACAACTTTCGCAGCGCCAGCATGTTTCGTTTACCGATCTGAAAGCGATCCGTCTCTTCGCTCGCACCGGCATGGGCGCCTCCGGCCACCTTGACGACCATGCGTTCCTTTTTGGCACCAAGCCGGTAGCACTCTTTAAACAGCAGCGGCACGCCGGAATCCACGAACATGGCGGGCTTGGCCTGCATCTTGGCGTGATCGATCGTGCCGGTGGGCAGCATGACATGCAGCAAGCCGCCGACACCGGCGACCGGATCGTGTACCGCAATGCCGAGGCAGCTGCCCAGCGCGTACGTGATCAGACGCGCATCAGCTGCATTGGAGACCTGGACATCGGCCACACCCACGACGAGTTGCGTGATCTGAACACGCGCGTTGTTGGACGCCAGTGATGCTGTGCTAGCGCACATACACCGCAGGCTGAACGTACCGAAAGCGGTGTGTGAGTCCGGTCAGACTTTCTGAATGTCCCACGAACAAATGCCCCCCGGGACGCAGTAATGCCCAGTAGCGTTCCACCAGCGCCTGCTGCGTGGCCTTGTCGAAATAGATCATGACATTGCGGCAAAAGATCGCATCAAACGGTCCGCGCATCGGCCACTGCTCCATGAGATTCAAACGACCGAACTGAATCTGGTCACGTAATGCCGGCAGCGCCTCATACTGCGATGCGCCGCCTGCCGCGTTTGCCGGTCGCCAATACTTTTGCAGCATCGGCGCAGGCACATCCGCGAGTGCGTCGCTGCTGTATCGTCCGGCCTTGGCTGTTGCCAGCACCCGATGGCTGATGTCCGTAGCCAGAATCTTCGCGCTCTTCACCGCCGACGCTGTCATGGATTCGTTCATGAGCATGGCCAGCGTATACGGTTCTTCGCCACTGGAACAACCGGCGCTCCAGAAGCGCAGCGGAGCAATGGCAGCCGGCAGAATCGCGTCCTGCACATAGTCAAAGTGCGCCGCCTCACGAAAGAAGCTCGTTTTATTGGTGGTCAGGACGTCCACCATTTCCGTGAACTCGCGCTTGGCAGGGTCTCGTGTCACCACATCGAGGTAGGCATCAAAGTCTGCAGCACCAACCGCGCGCAGACGTTTGGCCAGCCGCGCGCGCACCAGCCCTTCCTTGCCGGCGCGCATGCGAATGCCACAATGCTCGTACAGCATCGAGATGATGGTCTCAAAATGCGCTGCGGTCAGCGTGGCATCGCCGACAATAGGCAACCTGGGGGTAAGCGTGCTCACACGTAGCTCGGCCGCAGGTCTGGACTACGCCGCGGTCGAGCCGCTGGCGACGGCCGTTTCCAGCGCCGCGATCTCGCTTGATTCCAACACCTTATCTATATCCACGAGCAACTTGACGCGCCCACCGCACTTGCCAATGCCAAGCAGAAACTCGGTGCGAATACCAGCGCCGAAACTTGGTGCGTCTTCTACTTCTGATTCTGCAATCGCGACCACTTCGCTCACACGGTCCACCACGACGCCCGTTTGCACGCCGCGCATCTGCACCACGATGATGCACGCGTCGCGGCCCTCTACCACCGGCATGTCGAACTTGGTGCGCAAATCAGTAATGGGAATCACTTTGCCGCGCAGATTGATCACACCGCGGACGAAGTCCGGCATGCGTGGTACGCGCGTGACAGACTGCATGCCTATGATTTCACTGACTTTCAGAATCTCCAGCCCGTATTCCTCGTCGCCAAGGAAGAACGCGAGATACTTGCCAGCGCGCTTGTCGGTTGGCGTCGTGTTGGAAGGTGCAGCAGCTGTCATGTGTACGCTCGAAGGTTGATCATCGGTGGAGTGCGTGTACTGCACGCGCTTCTGCCCTTGGTATCGGCGGCTCGTGGCCAAAGTTGAGATACGTGTTGTCTAGGCCGCGTATATTTGGCGCGCTCGCTCATTGTGCCGCACATTCGTCGGTCCCTGACCCTGAGCGAGGGCAATGATCTCGGCCACGTCGAGTATCAGTCCAACGCGCCCATCGCCAAGAATTGCGCCACCGCTAACGCCAGGCACCTTGCCAAGCGCGTCGCCCAGCGTTTTGGCCACTACTTGCTGCTGTCCCAGCAACTCATCAACCAGCAGTGCCGTGCGTCGTGCGGCGTCGCCGACGATCATGAGCAGCCCGTCCATCGGACTCTGCACGGCATCGGGAACGTCAAAGAGCGTGTGCAAGCGGGCAATCGGCATCAACTCGCCACGCAGCAACACCACTTCACCTCTCCCGACAACTGTCGAGAGCATGGATGGCTCCGGGCGGAAGCTCATGTGAATGTTTGTGGTGGGTACGACAAACCGTTCCTGGCCCACGCGCACCAGCATGCCGTCTGTGACTGCGAGGGTGAGCGGCAAGCGAATCGCAAAGGTTGTCCCCTTGCCCGGTGCTGAGCTGATATCGATACGACCACGAATGGTTTCGAGGTTGCGGCGTACGACATCCATGCCCACACCACGGCCGGAGATGTCGGTGACTTTGTCTGCGGTGGAGAAACCGGGGGCAAAGATGAGATTGAACACGTCGCTGTCAGACATGCCTTTTTCCGTTTCAATGAGACCCTTTTCTATGGCCTTGGCCACAATTTTCTCGCGATGCAGACCGCGTCCGTCGTCCACGAGTTCCACCACCACGTTGCCCGACGCATGATACGCCTGCAACCGTACGCTGCCTGTGCGCGGCTTGCCGTTGGCTTCGCGTTCCACCGGACCTTCGACTCCGTGATCGACCGCGTTTCGCACCATGTGCACCAAGGGATCGCCGAGCAGGTCAGCCAGTTGCCGATCGATTTCAACGTCATCTCCCGTAACGGTAAAAGCCACTTCCTTGCCGGCCTTTACTGCCGTATCGCGCACAACGCGCGTGAGCTTCTGAAACGTCGCGCGCAGCTCCACCATGCGCATGGACATGGACAGATCTTGCAGCTCGCGCACAATCTTGCCGGCGTGCGTTACCTTGCGAACCAACTCATGCTG
>JBBRDJ010000188.1:0-5137 GCA_038203945.1 Gemmatimonadales bacterium | reverse complement strand
ACCCACGAGGTGGTGCATACCGTTGAGCGAATAGAACATGGCCAATGACCAGAAGCCAAGCACGCTCAACTGGTAACTGTAGATCGGTCGGCCAAGCACCTTTGGAATGAAGTAGTACGCCAACCCCACGCTCATGGCGGTAAGCCAGAAGCCAAGCACGTTGTGTGCGAAGAACCAATTCACCGCCGCACTTTCGACACCGCTCCATGTGGGCCACTTGCCAGTGACGTACAGCATGGGAAACCAGATGAACGCACCCAGGATGTACCATACCGACACATACAGATGTTCGGCCGTGCGAGCGGCGACTGTTCGGAAGAGCGACAATCCAACCAGTCCGCCACCCACCACCAGGAACGGCCCAGCCACGTACCGCGGCGCTTCGAGCCATTCCATTCCGTCGGTGTAGCCCACGAGTACGGCCACCACGCCCGCGGCAACACCGATGTTGAAAAGCACGCCTCCCACCAAGGCCGTTCCAGCGCCGCGCAGCTCCGCGTGTACCAGGCGCGGCATGAGCCACAGCGATGCGCCGATAAGTGCCGCCGACGCCCATCCGTAATTCACGGCGTGCAGATGTGCCGTGCGCACCCGTCCGAAGGTGAGCCAGCCCTGCTGGACCAGCAGATCGGGCCAGTGCAGCTTGAGGCTGGCCAGCTCTCCGAACACCGAACCGATGAGCAGCCACACGATGGCGACCGAGAAGAGCACCAGCACAACCGTACGACTGGAGGCGTCGGCCTTCAGACGCGCCTCGAGGTCGCCCGGGACGAGGCCGCGTGACAACGCGACTGCGCGAACGTCTCGCTCCTCGAGCAACGTGGCCTGCGCCATCGGTGTGGATTCGGGAACCGTCATGCTGCGCCGCCCCATTCACCAGCTACGGGTGGGAGCAGCTCACCGTAATGCTGCTCTCGATCCCATTTCGCGGTCTCTGATTCCCACGGCCGCTCCAAGCGTACATCCCGCTCGTCGAGGATAACCAGCGATTGCGCCTCAAAGTCGCGAAGGAAACCGGCTCGCCACGCCCAGAACAGCACCAGAGCGGCGCCAATCGTGAAGAGTGCAGTGGCAACAATGACAATTACCGACGAGGGCAGCATGGCAAACCGTGAAAGGGGCGCGTGAAGGGAACCCCAATACGGTGCGGTGCGAACGAGCTCCTGTCCATCGCCCAAAAGTTATAGGTCAGTGCAAGCGAATCCGGAGACGCATTGGTAGTTTGCCGCCGCTTCGGGATTGACGCTCATCGCGAGCTCACACTTAGTTTTAAAGTTGTTATTCTCTCACCCCGACGGAGACATCGTCTCGTGCTCGTGCTCACATCCGTTATAAAGATTGCCGCGCTCGCGTCCCTTATGGTGCTCTGGTGGCGAGCAATGAGAGCTGGCGGCGAGCGGGACAGCCTGGAGCGACGCTTTCATCTGCTGATCATGGTCAGCCTTGCTCTCTTGTCCGGCTCGTGGTTCGTTGAACGCTGGAGTCTTCCGGCCGGCATGGTGATGGGTGTCGCGGGTGTTTTGGTAGGCGGTCTCTCTTTGGGTTCGCTTATGAAGATCACGGAACGCCATCAGAGATCGCGGTCTAACACCAACTGAAAAGAAACGCGCCAACACACGCGCGAGGTTATAACCGTGTCCGACATCCAAATCCGCCTTGCGACGCGCGCCGACAAAACGTCGCTGTTGCACCTCATTGACGCGCACGCCGATTTCGAGAACATGGCGCGGCCAACTGACGACGCGCGGGATCGCCTCATGCGCCACGGCTTTGGCGACCACCGGCGGTTCTCGGCGTTTCTCGCCTCGCTCGATGGCGATGATGTGGGCTACGCAATGACCTACGAAGGTTACGCCTCGTTTTTGGGGCGACCAACGCTGTATCTGGAAGACATTTTCGTGTACGACACGGCCCGCGGGAAAGGCTTTGGCGGCACCATGTTCAGATTTCTGGCCGAAGAAGCCGTTGACCGCGGCTGTGCCCGAATGGAGTGGATGGTGGTGGACTGGAACGACAACGCGATCGGATTTTACGAACGGCGCGGTGCGGTGCAGCTGTCGGAGTGGCACAGCTACCGGCTGGAAGAGGAACAGCTCAAGGCGTTGGTGGCGGGCGCATAGCATCAGGCCCTGCATTACAGCCCTCTATCACGCTCCTGCATCACGCAAGCTGCGCGACCGCACGTTCATGCGGCGCGCCTGAGGCCGACCGCAGCCCGCGTTGCAGGTCGGCGCGGATGTCGTCTACGTGCTCCACACCAACGCTCAGCCGGAGCAGCGAGGCCGTGATGCCGTACGCGTCGCGAACCGAGGGGTCCACCACACGGTGCGTGAGACCGGCCGGGTGCTGGATGAGCGTGTCCGTGCAACCAAGCGAGACGGCGGGCGTGATCAGCCGCAGCGACGCCATAAATCGCGCGGGGGCTTGGAGGTCTGGGCTTTGAAGCTCGAAGGCCAGTGTGCTGCCGGGCCCCAAAAGCTCGCGCCCGAGCACACCACGCGGGTCGGTGCCCGGGTAGCCGGGAAAGTGCACCGCGCTCACCTCCGGTTGCTCCGCGAGCCACTGCGCCAGCGCAATGGCGTTCTCCTGTGCCCGCTCCACCCGCAACGGGAGCGTGGCCAGCCCGCGGTGCAGCAGATACGCGGCGAGCGGGTGCAGCACACTCCCCGTCAGCAAACGTACCTGACGCAGCTCGGCGATCCACGCGTCATCGTTGCTGCTGATCACGCCGGCCAGCACGTCGCCATGTCCGGCCAGAGCCTTGGTGGCGCTGTGCAGCACCAGCGTCGCCCCGTGCTCGAGCGGACGCAGCAGGATTGGCGTCGCGAAGGTGGCGTCTACCATGACCGGCACAGTGCCCGCCTGCCGCACCACATCGCTGATGTCCACCAGCTGCAGCGTGGGATTGGCGGGAGTCTCAATGAGTACCAGCGACGTGTCGGCGCGACAAGCTGCGCGCACACCATCGGGTGCACAGAAGGTGACGCTAACGCCGAGCATACCGCTGGCCAGCAGGTGGTCGGCGCTGCCATAGAGCGGACGGACGGCAACGACATGCTGTCCGTGTACGCGCGCCACGAGCAGCGCCGCCGTGTAGGCCGCCATGCCGGAGGCGAAGGCCACTGTGGCCTCCGCCTGTTCCAACTCCGCAATGGCCAGTTCGGCCCGGGCCACGGTGGGGTTGTAGAGTCGGCTGTACACGGCTGAGCCGCTGGGTACGCCACCGGCGACCAGCGCGTCGATCGAAGCGACGCCGGCCTCCAGATCGGTCACCGGATAGGTGCTCGAGAGATCCAGCGGTGGCGCGTGCACACCGAGCTGGGCGAACTCGTCACGTCCGCCGTGTACGGCGACGGTATTGGCGTGGTCACGCCGCGTCCCGCGACGGGTGAGTCGAGGGTTGCTTGACTGGATCATACCTGTAAATTGGTAGAATCTTCGTCAAGGGGAATATCTGCCGCAGAGTATTCGAAAAACACCGGATCGGGATGAGCTCGACCGCACAGACCGCGCGCTCGTGGGCCTTCTGCGGCAGAATGCGCGGTTGAGCAACAAGCAGCTCGCCGCGCAGGTCGGCCTCGCGGAGTCGAGCACACTGGCGCGCGTGCGCCGCCTGGAGGAGCGCGGCGTGATCCTGGGCTACCACGCCGAGATCGCGTCGTGGGCCTTGGGCGTCAGCTTGCAAGCGCTTGTGGCCGCCCGTCTGGTGCGTCACTCGCGAGAGGTGGTGGAGCGCTTTGCCGAACACTGTCGGCAGCTGCCGCAGGTGGTGGCCACCTATCACATCGGTGGCGCCGACGATTTTCTGATCCACGTGGGCGTGACCGACTCGGAGGCGCTTCGCGAGTTTATTCTCACCTCCATCAGCACGCGCCCCGAAGTGACGCACATCGAGACGCACCTCATCTTCGACGCTCGGCGTGGGGCGGCGGCCGTTGGGCCGGAGCGGCCGTGATGTTGCGGTCGATGACAGATCGCCCGAACGCATTGCGCCGGTATTTGCCCGACGAAGTGGCCGAGCTGCTGCGTCGGGGACGACGATCCCCGCGATGCTCGAACAGCTGGCGGCACTGCCACGGCCATGCGCAATTGAGCGGCGTGACGACAATCCGCTGCCCGAGCGAGCGGGGATGTAGCGCGTGGCGTACCTGCTTGACACGAACGTCGCGATCTATCTGCGCGACGGCGACCCAACGATCACGGCGAAGATTGCGACCTTGGACGATGCCATCCTCATGTCAATCGTGACCCGCGTTGAACTTGAGGGGGGCGTCTATCGCGATGCTGCCGACGTGCCGGCACGACGGGCGCGACTCGACGCCATGCTAAGTGCGATCCCGGTTCTGGCCTTCGACGATGCGGCGGCGGACGCCGACGATTTCAGCGACGTGAGGGGCTTGGACATGCGCGTGTGGTGATCCGGCCGGGCGCGTGGGTCGATTTCAGTATGAGCGGATATTACTGACGATGACCAAGCGTCCGCCTTACGCGCGAATCGCGATCACATTACCGCCCGAAGAACGCATCCTGATTGCCGAGGAGACGCTCCAGAACGCTCCGGCGGTAGCGGTCGTCGCGCTGGGTTCTCGTTTTTTTGATCGCTACGAGGACTTTCTTGACTGGAAGACCCATCGCGGCCTCGACTGACCCCGCACCAGTTGCTTAACCCGCCTACCGGCCTAGATTCCAACAACGCCCCCCGTGCGCGCCACAGAGCGCCGCCGATGGGGCGTTTTTTGCGTTCAGGTGCTGCCTGCACACGCCGTCCACGATGGGCGGCCACCGGACGGACGGGCCCGCTGCCCGACCGCCGAACAGGCGCACGTTTCCAAGGATTCGCATGTTCGATTCGACAGTTCGCACCGTGGTGGTGGTGGGTGCGCAGTGGGGCGACGAAGGCAAAGGCAAGCTGGTGGACGTACTCGCCGAACGGGCCGACTGGGTAGTGCGCTATCAGGGCGGCGCCAACGCCGGTCATACGGTGCACATTGCCGATCGCTCGTTTGTGCTGCATCAGGTGCCCAGCGGCATTTTGCACGGCGGCGTGCGCTGCGCGATTGGCAACGGTGTGGTGCTCGATCCGGAAACACTGTTTCACGAGATTGACGGGCTTGTCGCCAAGGGCGTGGACGTGGAA
>JBBRDJ010000187.1:0-5172 GCA_038203945.1 Gemmatimonadales bacterium | reverse complement strand
GGCGTACAACGCCAAGGCGAGCACGTAGTACATCATCACGTGCGCCGGCAACGCCCGCTCCCGCGCGTTCACGCACTCAGTCTCGAACAACACCTGGTCGATGAGCTCGCGCGGGAACTGTGCCGTCAACACGCCCAGACTAATGTGATCCGTGAGCCGCATTCCTGCTGGAATCGTCCCTGCCGTCCGCGCCATTGCCACCTCGGGAGTAGGAGTCTCCGCAAGGTACTACACTTATCCCTATCTGGACAGTATTGTGCTTAGCTCCAGCCTGCTCCCCTTAGCAACCACCGAACAACCGCTTCGTGAGTTCCTCACACCGGGTTGGGCGCCCACCCGGTGCACTGCTGCACACACGGTCAGGAGGCTGATCGCACCAGATACACGGTGAGAATTCTGGGCGGCGCGCCCGCTACCGCGTCGTCTTCCAGCCACTCGCCGAGTGCGCGCAACGTAAAGCCCGACGCCAGGGCGGTGTTCACAAACTCGCTCACGCTGTGATGGAAGGCCGGCACTTGCACCGTCTCGCCCGACGTGGAATCGGTAAAGCGCGCCTGCGTCCCTCTGAGCTGACGCATGGGATGCAGCTCACTCAGATACAGCTTGCCACCCTTTCTGAGCACACGCGCCGCTTCGGCGTACACCGGACGCAAATCTTGCACGTGCTCGAGCACGAGATTGCTCACCACCAGATCGATGGACGCGTCGGGTACCGGCCACGTCGTGCAAATGTCCTGTTCGACAAACTGCACGTGGGCCGGAGTAATGCGCTCACGCGCGATGGCCAGCATACCGCCCGACACATCGATCGCCGTTACCTCGCGACACGTGGCGGCCAGCAGCTCCGTGTTCTTACCCGTGCCGCAGCCCAGCTCGAGCACGGCGCGACCACGCACGCTCGGCCCGTGCGTTCGGAAAATGTGCGCGTCCAGATCGCGCGTGCGATTGTGGTCGGTATCGTAGTGCGTCGACCAACGATCATAGGCGCTGCGGATCTGCGAGATGTTGTCACCAACCGGATCAGATGACATAGCAGCGTGGGTCGAGTGAATGGGAGAATGGGCGCAGGGGCGGTGGCCATGCGAGCGAGTTGAGGTGCCGCCCACGCATTCGATCAACAATCGGGAAACTGTTTCTGAGCGGTTTTCACAACTGCGTGCGATTCGAAAGTTAAGCGTTGGCGCAGCAACTATCTGCGGACAGGGCGCGCGACGCGACGCGGGCGGTGTGGCGGGGTCAATCCCCCACCGGCGGGGTAGCGAGCACCGGAGCGGCGTCTCCGAAGACGGCCTCGGCGCGCAAAGCGATGGCGCCGTCTGGCTTGATGGCCACCAGCGAATACCGCTCGACTTCGCGGACCGCCTGCAATCGAAACGGCGCCCCGTCAAACAGCGGAGCAAGCCCGCGAAAGCTGAACGCCGAGACCGAGTCGGCCTCGTTGCCCAACGCGTTGGCGCGCTGTCGTTCGGCGCGTTCCGCCAGTTGCATGAGAAGCATGGCTGTGAGCGGTCCGTGCACCACCAGCCCCGGATAGCCTTCGTTGCGCACGGCGTATTCACGATCGTAATGAATGCGATGCGCGTTGAAGGTGAGCGCGGAAAATCGGAACAGCAGTCGCGGGTCGGCGGTGAGGTCGTGCACCATTGCCGTGGCCGGCGGCTCTGCAAACGGCTGCACAACGGGCGGAGGCACCGGAGCGCCGGACTCGCGGTACACAATGTCCTGCTCCTCTTCAAGGCACAGCACACCGTCCTGCACAAAACGATAGCGTACGGTCACAAACGCCAACGCTCCGCTACGTCCGCTTTTGGTGGTGACATCGTGAATGGTGCCTTCACGCGTTGCGGGCACGCCCAGGCGCAGCGGCTGGTGCATCCGTACACGGGCCCCCGCAAACATGCGGCGTGGCAAGGCGACCGGTGGCAAAAATCCACCGCGGAGCGGGTGTCCGTCACCATCGAGCTGTGACTGCAAGGCGCGCGGCAGAAAAAAGAACCAATGCCACAACGCCGGCAGCGCTGACTGATCGGAGAGGGTTAGATTGCTCGCGTCAAACATGGCCGCCGCAGTCTGCGCCTGCGTCACCGCAAGCGCATCGTCAACGACTTCGGTCCGACCGATCCATTCTGTGATATCAGGCGTGCGTGTGGTCATGAAACGTGGCGGCAAAGCGTGGGCAGAAACACGTGATGGCGCCAAGATAGCAGTTGTCCCTTGCAGTTCCACCCTGCCCGACCCCGAGAGTTCTTGGTGAGTACATCGGAAGACCAGAAAACCGAACAGCAGTTGCCTCTCAGCGGTGTGCGGGTGCTCGATGTGGGCAACTTTCTGGCCGGACCCTACGCGGCTTCCATCCTCGGCGAGTTTGGCGCCGAAGTGTTCAAGGTGGAGCATCCCATTGCCGGCGATCCGATGCGTCGCTTCGGCACGCCCTCACCCCGCGCCGATGCGTCGCTCAAATGGCTGAGCGAAGGACGCAACCGGAAATCGGTCACCA
This sequence comes from Gemmatimonadales bacterium, assembly GCA_038203945.1. Lineage (GTDB taxonomy): Bacteria > Gemmatimonadota > Gemmatimonadetes > Gemmatimonadales > Gemmatimonadaceae > JAABRT01. Next base: position 2,675 of record JBBRDJ010000187.1, on the reverse strand, counting down.
TTGACCTGCGTCATCCCGAGGGTGTGAAGCTGTTTCTGGCGCTCGTGCGCAAATCGGATGTACTGGTCGAGAACTTTCGTCCGGGCACGATGGAAGAGTGGGGGCTGGGCTGGAAGGAGATTCATGAGGCCAATCCGCGCCTGATCATGCTGCGCGTGTCGGGATACGGACAAACCGGCCCATACAGGCGACGCTCCGGCTTTGCGCATATCGCGCAGGCGTTTGGCGGACTCAACTACCTCTCCGGATTTCCCGGCGAGACGCCGGTGTTACCGGGCACGGTGCCACTGGGTGATTACATCGCCAGCCTGTTTGGTGCCATCGGTGTGCTCATTGCGCTCCGTCATCAGGAAAGTACGGGACGCGGGCAGATGATCGATGTCGGCATATACGAATCGGTGTTTCGTGTGCTCGAAGAAATCGCCACCGCGTACGGCACATCAGGTAAAATCCGTGAACGCGAAGGCTCGGGGAGCTTCGTGGCCGTGCCGCACGGGCACTTTCGCACCAGCGACGACAAATGGATTGCCATTGCCTGCACCACCGATAAGATGTTTGAACGACTGGCCGTGGCCATGGCACAGCCACACCTGTCATCGAGCAATCTCTACGGCGATCAGCGCAAACGTCTGGCAGACCGAGACCGCGTGAACACCATTGTCGTTGACTGGGTGGGTTCACTCACGCGCGAGCAGGTGTTGAAGAGATGCCTGGCCGAAGAAGTGCCAGTGGGCAAGGTCAACAGCATTGCCGACATTTTTGAAGACGAACAGTTTCTGGCGCGCGGTGATCTGCTGCACATGTCGGAAGACGGCATCGACGACATAGTCATTCCCGGCGTCGTCCCACATTTGTCAAAGACACCGGGCCGCGTGACCAATCTCGGTCCCACGCTGGGAAACGCCACCGACGAAGTCATGCGCGATCTGCTGGGACTTGCCGCGTCGGAGATTGCACGCTTGCGTCAACAACGGATTATCTAACTCGCCATGCTGCCGCCTCCGACTACTCCCGGTAAGTTGCCTCTCGAAGGCATTCGTGTGATCGACATTGCAACGATCATTGCCGCACCGTTTTGCGCCACAGTGCTCGGCGAGTTCGGTGCTGATGTGCTCAAAATCGAACATCCGCTCGGCGGTGATGGACTGCGTCGCTTCGGTACGCCGTCACAGCGTGGCGATACGCTCACCTGGGTAAGCGAAGCGCGCAACAAACGCTCCGTGACGCTCGACCTGCGTTTGCCCGGTGGTGTGGAGCTGTTCAAGGAACTCATCGCCAAAACCGATGTGCTGTGCGAGAACTTTCGCACTGGCACGCTGGAGAAATGGGGCTTGGGTTGGGATGTGTTGCACAAGATCAATCCGCGGCTCGTGATGCTGCGCGTCACGGGGTACGGACAGACGGGTCCGTATAAGAACCGACCGGGCTTCGCACGCGTGGCGCATGCGGTGGGAGGCATTGCGTATATGGCTGGCATGCCCAAGGGCACACCCGTTACGCCAGGCTCTACTACGCTGGGCGACTACATGACCGGATTGTACGGATGTCTGGGTGTGCTCATGGCACTGCGACACCGCGATCAGACCGGTGAAGGGCAATATGTGGACGCGGCGCTCTTTGAATCGGTGTTTCGTTGCACCGATGAACTCGCGCCGGCGTACAGCATGTACGGCATCGTGCGCGAACGGATGGGATCGTCGCACAACGACTTTGCCTGCCCGCACGGACACTTTGCCACCAAGGACGGCAAGTGGGTTGCCATCTCCTGCGCGACGGACAAACTCTTTGCCCGACTGGCCGCAGCGATGGGTCGCCCGGAACTCGCGTCGTCGAGCACGTACGGCGATCAGAAAGTCCGACTCCAGCATTGCCACGCGGTCAATGAAATTACGCGCGACTGGTGCAGCTCACTCACGCGTGAAGAAGTACTCACGCGCTGTTATGCTACCGACACACCGGCCGGTCCGCTCAATAACATCGCCGATATTTTCGGTGATCGACAGTTTCATGCGCGGCGCAACCTGATTGCCATGGACGATCCCAATACCGGTGAATCGATGGTCGTTCCGGCGCCGGTTCCGTTGCTCTCTGAAACACCGGGCACGGTGCGCAGTCTCGGACCCACGCTCGGACAACACACGGACGAAGTGCTACGCGAAGTATTGGGGCTTGACGACGCGCGCATTGCGGCGCTGCGTGAACAGCGGGTGATTTGACGTGAGCACACTTTTATGAGTAGCATTGCGGGTGGTGTACTGCACGGCATGCGTGTCGTGGAAGGATCGGCGTTTGTCGCGGCTCCGCTAGGCGGTATGACACTGGCCCAGTTGGGCGCCGACGTAATTCGCTTTGATCCCATTGGCGGTGGACTCGACGCACAACGCTGGCCGCTCGCCAGCGATGGAAGCACAAGCCTGTTCTGGACTGGTCTCAACAAAGGGAAACGCTCCATCGCGGTGGACCTGCGCTCGCCGCGCGGACAGGAGCTGCTCACGCGCGTGATCTGTGCACCTGGAGCCGATGCCGGTCTGTTCTCCACCAACTTTCCCGCGCGCGGTTGGCTCTCGTACGACAAACTGCGCGCGCATCGGCCTGATCTGATCATGGTCAATCTCACCGGCCGACGTGACGGTGGCTCCGAAGTTGACTATACCGTGAACCCGCAACTCGGCATC
>JBBRDJ010000186.1:0-5197 GCA_038203945.1 Gemmatimonadales bacterium | reverse complement strand
TACCCCGTGAACTTCTCCAACGATGCGTACAAGTTCGCCACCAACTACGTGGTGTACGGGCTTACGCACTAGCGTACATCACGAGCGCGGGAAATCGGGTTTTGTGGATTCGAGAATCTCCAGGATCGCCGCGCGATCGCCTGGTTGCAGGTGCTTGAACTCCGGTATAGATCGGCGATGATCGACCTGCGTTTTCACGTCTCTTGAGATAGGTGTTTGTGCCGCTTGCATCGCGAAGCGGTTACCGCCTTCACGCGCAATTTCTCTTTGCGATAGCGAGCACCATGCCAAGGATTCTGGGTGGCGCAACACATGCATGGGTCGTACTCCAAGAAGCTTGGCGGAGCGCCGCACCGCAGCCCCATCGCGGAACCCCAGCGCTCTCGCTGCGTCCTCAAGTGAGGCGTGCTGTAGAACGCTGTACGCTACGACGGCGTGAGCTCGCACCCACATCATGAAACGCTCAGTGCTCAAGTGTCCATCACACTTTGTCCACCGGCGAAGCGTTTCGGGATGCACGCCGACGCGATGAGCGAGATCGCGCACGGAAATGTGTAGGTCGAAACCCAGTTGCACCGACGCGATACTCCAGTAGACAGGCCGCGATCGGAGGAACGCGCACGTGCCGACGTGATGAGCAAAGTTGCGCGCGAGGTAGCCGAGCAACATCAAGCGCTGCCGGTCGGACGCCAGATTATAGACATCGTGTCGGAGATCAGCCCACTGCGCTCCGGCTTCAAATGCACTGTACACGATATACGTTCGTGCTGGCCGTGCGTGCTCCGACACGTCTGTTATTCCTTCATGACGACCGTTAGCTGCAACCCGTGCTTGAGCGTCGAGAAAGTGCAGGTTTCTCGCGCGATCATTGCAATGCATCCGTACTTCAGCGAGTCCATCAAGGAGACGTGTGAGCTCGATGACTGAACTACCGGGTGCACAGTGAACATCTATTCGTCTACCCTTGAAATCCGAACGCAGCATTGCAACGGCCTCCTTTTTTACCCCGAAGTTGAACATGCCACGCTGGTCATAGCGTCATGTATTATCAGCACGACACGATGCAAAGATTAAGAGTCTCCGTTGGACCGGCAAGAGGCTTCCGTTCCCGTTCGTCCCACGCAAAACGCCCGCAGCGTGACACTAGTCGCATAGTGGAACTGATTCGCATAGCGCGGTGTGTTCCGGTGGCTGGTGTCGAACATCGGACCAGTCCAATCTTTTGCTTCACGGAATCGATCACTTTGTGGACGCGAACCGGAGAAACGTTTGCCATGACGGAGCAGAATGAAGATCGGCGACCTCTTCGGGAACGAGCGATTTTGTGGTGCGTAGTTGGGATCGCCCTACTGTTGCTGCTGGCTCGGGTTGCCGTACAACGACGAGAGCTGTCGACCGCTGTGGCGAGTGTACGACAATTGCGTGAACAAAATCGGTTCGCCCTGGCAGAGCGAACTCAGCTTTTGAACAAGTTGGCGGCAGTCCTTCGAACCGAGGCTGTCTTTGAGGATACTTCCTTTGTCCTGCAAGGTGTGAACGTGGTACTCGATGTTTCGTCCACGTTTCGACGTGACGATATTGACGTCTTGTATGTGTTGTCTACGCAGTGTGCCGCATGCTTAGTGAACCTGCCGACACTCGCGGCCTTAGCTGGCCAAGGCGTACGAGTCGTGGCGTTCTCTGACGATGACGCCGCTGGATCGCTTCGGTCGTATGCACAGCAGCATCGTCTTCAGTTTCCGGTAATCGCGCTAGCCTCCGGCAGATACTTCAGGGCGTTCCGCGGAGGCCTAACGCCGACAACCGTATTGTTCCACAAGGGTACCGTGATGGATTTGCGAGTCGGGCCGCTGAATCGCACGCCGTTACCGGCGCAACTGGCCCTGCGAGGGCGCATGGCACCATAGCCGTTCGACCACGAGCCACACATGACGTGCGCATCACACGGATACGCGCGGAACCCGTTGACGAACAGGAGTGGAGACCATGAGCAATACAACAGCTCGCTGGAGTACGCGCTTATTGACGGTAGCAGTCATCGCGTCGACAGCCTTTGTGGCGCGGCCGACTGTCGCGTTTGCCGATGGTGACGGCGGAGGAGAAGGGGCATGTACGGCTGGGAAGGATTCCAGAGGCCGATTTAGATGCTGCACTTGCAACGTATCCGGCGAGGGCCGAGAGTTTGTCGTTTCAGGCTGCGAGTCTAGTACGGCGAACGGGTACAGCCAGTGTCAGAATGGCAACGATGAATCGACGCCGCGCGGAACGTGCGGTGGCTCATGCGAAGTCGGCGACTAAGCGCATCGGTTTTACGTTCGCCGATAGCGAGGACGGTGAGGTGCCATGAGCTTCTAGCGCCTCACCGTCTTGCGCCGCCGTGGTATTGCCGCTCTAGTCGCGTCTACCTCAACGACCTTGGACCCACGCATGTCTATTCGACGATTGGGCGGCTCGCTCCGCGTTGCCGTCGCTCTCTCACTCGGCGTTGCCTGCGCTGATGAGCCCGATGCGCAGAAAGCCAAGGGACCTGCGAGTCTATCAGACCACCGATCACCATGGTCGTTTGCCGATCAGCCTGAACCGACCGATAGTATACCCGTCACGGACACGCTGATCTTCAACGAACTTGGACGGTTCGGCGCCGAGGACGGGCGTGGGTGGATGGCCAGTGTTGATCGCGCTGCCGTTAGCACCAATTGGTTGGCCGTCGCTTCGTGGCGGGCATGCGAGATCGTGATCTTTAGCCGCACGACGCGCCAACAGCATAGCCGCTTCGGGCAATGTGGCGATGGTCCGGGTGACTTCAAGAACCTCGGGGGCATGCAGTGGAAAGGCGACACCCTGTTGGTCACGGATCATCACGGACGACGACTGCAGTACCTAACGCTGGCCGGTACCGTAGCCAGGACGGTCGTCTTCGATACGGTGGCCGTGCCCGCGAACGCCTCGTATATAGACGGCATAGACGTTTTATCAGACTCGTCGCTAGTATTGCGGCTGTATCAGGGTGGCGGCAGCTTACAGGCAGGTGTGGTCAATTCGGAAAATGCTCAGAGTCCTTTTGTTCGTGTGGTGCCGATATCGGGAAAGGGTCGACGGTACTCTTCGTTCATAAATGGCGCGGGTGTAGGTCGTCACAGCTTTGGGTACGTCCTCGAGGTGCCTGGCTGTCTTGTACCACACGGGGGCAACGAAGTCGGGCCGGTGATGGTCGGGTACAACCCTTGGCGGATCCAACTGGTCGCCCTAAGGTTAAGTGCGTTGGATGATCGGGCGCAGACGCTTCTACTCAATTGGGTTCCTACAGGCTTTGACGTAGGTCCGATACGCGACTCGAAACACTCCGTACGCATGATTGCTGGTTCCGCTGATTTCGCGTGTGGGCAAACGCTCGCGCTCGGTTCAAGCCGACGCTGGACCGATCCCGACAGCTCCGTGCGTCTGTCCAACGAAGTGCACGTGCTCGGCGTCAATCCGCGAACGCAACAAACGGCTATGCTGCGCCTGCGCAATAGCAGCATCCCGGTGCTGCATGGGCGACTGCTGGCCGGCCACGGCGATTCGTTCTTCTTCGGGCACAACAGTCGTTTCGACTATCCACAAGTCGCTGAAGTACGCGTGCGCTTGGAGCCACGGTGATTGCGAGGCCAACAGGTCGCTGGCGCGATCAGCGGCCGCAAGCACCGCGTGCTGCTCTCGTGCGTCGAGAGGCGACGGCTATTGCGCGCTCGGGTCCTTGGCGAGCATGCGGGCGATCAAGGCGTCGATCGACGGCGTCAGCGCAGACACGAACGCCCGCAACGACGGCGCGGGCGAGTCCATGTGTCCCCGAATTACTTCGGCTGGCGTACCTGGAAAGGGCAATCAACCGGTAAACACCTCGTACGCCGTCACGCCGAACGCGTGCTGGTTGGTGGCAGCGGTCACGCGCTCACCCGCGCGCTGTTCGGGGCTCATGTAGTCCCATGAGCCGAGGTCGAGGCCGGCAGAGGTCGAAGTGGCCCGGTCGTCGCGACGGGCGATGCCGAAGTCCGACACGTAGGCGTTGCCCTGACGTCCACCAGCACGTTGGACGGCTTCGCGTCGCGAGGCACAACACCGCGATCGTGCGCCTGCTGCGGCCCCGCTGCCGCTTGCGACAGCATACGTGCTGCCTGAAGAGGGCGCGGTGGTCCACTTTCGACAAGCAGCATGCCTAGGCGCATGCCGTCTACGAACTGCAACGCGATGGCGTGCACATTGTCACGACTACGCACGCCGTGCACGGTCATAATGTGTGGGTGCTGCAAGGCCTCCACAGTGTGCGCCTCTCGCAGAAGCCGCTCAACCACATCGGCGTGTAGAGAGACATGCGGAAGCGGCAGCTTGACGACGCCACGCCGCTCCAGCGCCAGCTCGTGCGCCAGCAACACGGCCGCCATCCCACCGCGACCCGGCTCGCGTTCGAATCGCCACTCGTCTTCGAAAGGCGTCCGCAAGCGGGCGCGCAGCTCGTCGGAACTCACGCGATCTTTCTTCGCCACTACGGGGCTCGGCGGGCGCGTACGGCCGCTCATGATCGCATGGCACTCACCAGCGGTGGAATCCGCCGGCGTGCCCGATGAATGTGGGCTGAAGCACCGAGAGTACGCCCTGCACGGCGAGGTCAGGCGACCCATGTACCGTGCAACGCGTGGGCATGAGCAGCGAGATGAACCACCCGGCGAATCGAGCCCAGAACGTCTGGCAATGCGCCAATGCTGCCGCCAAATCGACGTGGCGCTCGTACCGTTGGCAGAACGTCCCATCCGCACGCATGAACCACTCGTAGGTCCGCGTGCCCGGCTCATGCTCGTGCGTGCTCGCCACCATCTCCGCTATGAACGCGCGGAGCTCGTCCGATCGTTCAGGTCGCGCCCGCATCTCCAACACCCCGCTCACAGGTCCAGCCCTGTCGCCTCCGGAAAGAGAAGTGGTGGTACGGCGCTCGTCGTCCGCAAGCGCATGTCGCCTCGGCACATCTTCTAGGAGTAGCCCCAACAGCCCATGCCGTGTAGCATCGCGCCATTCAGCACCATCCCCGGCGGCCACCCAAAATCCCCCATCCGTGGCCACCTCAAACTCCCCCAGCCGGCGTGAGGGTATGCGCACCTAATCCTGGTGCCATCCGCGGGACGTTACGCTACCTCTCTCACCGCGGTGAGGGAGGAAGGAGTGA